>NZ_JAPMLV010000005.1 GCF_026420145.1 Enterobacter pseudoroggenkampii | reverse complement strand
CTCCCAAACCAAGGTTTTCGAAAATGCGTGTTTATCAATTAAGTGGCATGATTTCCGGTTTTGACGGAGAGAAAGACCATGCTTATTGGATACATACGCGTGTCAACAAATGAACAAAACACCGCCTTACAGCGTGACGCGCTGCAGCGTTCAGGATGTGAGCTCATTTTTGAAGATAAAATCAGCGGTAAATCGACAAACAGACCAGGGCTCAATCGTGCCCTCAGACAGCTGAATGCGGGCGATACTCTCGTTGTATGGAAACTCGATCGGCTCGGGCGCAGTATGCGCCACCTTGTTTCAATGACCGAGGAACTACGCCAGCGAAGCATTAATTTCCGCAGTTTGACTGACAGCATTGATACCTCAACGCCAATGGGGCGTTTCTTCTTCCATATTATGGGAGCGCTTGCTGAAATGGAGCGTGAACTCATTGTCGAGAGAACGTGCGCCGGGCTGGCCGCAGCGCGGGAACAGGGACGTATTGGTGGCAGACGCCCTAAATTGACGCAGGAGGAATGGGCTCAGGCTGGAAGACTGATTGCTGCCGGAGAATCCCGGCAGCGCGTTGCGTTAATTTTTGATGTGGGTGTTTCCACGCTTTATAAAAAATTCCCCGCCACGGTAATCGGACAATCGTTGTGCCAGTCACCGCTGGACGGTGACAGTTAGCCCATAACAACTCCAACCGCGACAATATCACTCACCAACCAACCAAGGAGTTAAACGGATGAGTGATTTTCACCACGGCGTGGAAGTTATCGAAATCAACGATGGCACCCGCACCATTTCCACCGTCTCGACGGCAATCATCGGTATGGTCTGTACGGCCAGCGATGCTGACGACAAGACATTTCCTTTAAACGAGCCCGTGCTCATTACCAACGTGCAAAATGCGATTGCGAAAGCCGGTAAG
Organism: Enterobacter pseudoroggenkampii; assembly: GCF_026420145.1. NCBI lineage: Bacteria > Pseudomonadati > Pseudomonadota > Gammaproteobacteria > Enterobacterales > Enterobacteriaceae > Enterobacter > Enterobacter pseudoroggenkampii. Next base: position 234,200 of record NZ_JAPMLV010000005.1, on the reverse strand, counting down.
GCGGGGACGCTGTCCGCTTCTCTGCAGGCGATCGCTGACCAGTGTAAACCGGTTGTCGTTGTTGTTCGCGTGGCTGAAGGCACCGCTGAAACACCGGAAGAGGCGCGCAAGCAGACCGTTTCCAACATCATCGGTACCACCGATGAAAACGGTAAATATACCGGCCTGAAGGCGCTTCTGACTGCGAAAACGGTAACCGGCGTTAAGCCACGTATTCTCGGCGTCCCGGGGCTGGATTCTCAGGAAGTGGCGACCGCACTGGCCGCGATGTGCCAGAGCCTGCGCGCGTTCGGCTACGTCAGCGCATGGGGCTGTAAAACCATCTCTGACGCGATCAACTACCGCAAAAACTTCAGCCAGCGCGAGCTGATGGTTATCCATCCTGATTTTCTGGCATGGGATACCACCACGAACGCAACGACGACGGCCTGGGCAACCGCCCGCGCGCTTGGCCTGCGCGCCAAAATCGACCAGACAATCGGCTGGCATAAAACCCTGTCAAACGTTGGCGTCAACGGCGTTACGGGCGTAAGCGCCTCTGTCTCCTGGGATCTGCAGGAACAGGCTACCGATGCGAACCTGCTTAACCAGGCGGGCGTCACCACGCTGATTCGCAACGACGGCTTCAAATTCTGGGGTAACCGTACCTGTTCTGACGACCCGTTATTCGTCTTTGAAAACTACACCCGTACCGCGCAGGTGCTGGCCGATACCATGGCGGAAGCGCACGCGTGGGCGATGGATAAACCCATCACGCCAATGCTTATCCGCGACATCGTTTCCGGTATAAATGCCAAGTTCCGCGAGCTGAAAACCAACGGCTATATCGTCGACGGCTCCTGCTGGTACGACCCTGAGTCTAACGATGCATCAACCCTGAAAGCGGGGAAACTGTATATCGATTACGACTACACCCCTGTCCCGCCGCTGGAAAATCTGACCCTGCGCCAGCGCATCACCGATACCTATCTGGCAGACCTGTCAGATTCGGTTAATAGCTAAGGAGCTGCAGCATGGCGTTACCACGCAAACTTAAATACCTGAATATGTTCAACGATGGCCTGAGCTATATGGGCGTTGTTGAGTCTGTGACCCTACCGAAGCTTACCCGCAAGCTGGAGAAGTATCGCGGCGGCGGTATGCCGGGCTCGGTCTCTGTCGACCTCGGTCTGGACGATGATGCCCTGGCGCTGGAGTGGACCGTTGGCGGTCTGCCGGACGCCGCGCTGTGGGCGCAGTATGCCTCTCCGGGCGCGGACAGCGTACCGCTGCGCTTTACCGGCTCTTATCAGCGCGATGATACCGGCGAAATCTCCGCCGTCGAAATCGTCATGCGCGGCCGTCATAAAGAGTTCGATGGCGGTGAAAACAAGCAGGGCGAGAGCGGCACCACCAAGATGTCCACCGAGTGCGCGTACTACCAGCTGACCATTGATGGCAAAGAGATCATCGAGATCGACATCATCAACATGGTGCTGAAAGTCGACGGCGTCGATCGTCTGGCAGAACACCGTAAGGCCATCGGCCTGTAACCCTTTAACCGGCCGGGATTACCGGCCGGTGAGTTAACTTTCAGAAGAGTAACGAAATGGAAAATATCAACGAGACCGCCATGAACGAAAGTGAAAACCCACATATCGTCACGCTTGATAGCCCCGTTCAGCGCGGTGAGCAAAAAATTGAACAGGTGACGGTATCCAAACCTAATGCGGGAACCCTGCGCGGGGTATCGCTGGCGTCGCTGGCGCAATCTGACGTCGATGCACTGATTAAGGTGCTGCCGCGAATGACCTCTCCGGCGCTGACCGAGCATGAGGTTGCGCGCCTGGATGCCTGCGATCTGCTCTCTTTTGCCGGTAAGGTGATCGGTTTTTTGTCACCGGCTTCGGCTCGCTGAAATTTCCCGAAAATCTGTCGGTCGACGATCTGATGGCGGATATCGCGGTGATTTTTCACTGGCCGCCGTCAGAACTGTACTCCCTTAGCGTGACCGAACTCCTCTTATGGCGCGAAAAAGCGCTGCAGCGAAGCGGAAACCACCATGAGTAATAATGTCAGTCTTCAGGAGCTGCTTAAGGCAGTCGACCGGGCAACCCGACCGCTTAACGCTCTCCAGAACGCCAGCGTCACTCTCGCAAGCGATATCCACGATTCGCAGACGGCGCTGGGGGCGCTTGACGAGCAGGCGGGGCGTATTAACGGCTTCAGGAAAGCAAACGCCCAGCTCTCCGTGACGGAGCAGTCGCTTGCTCAGGCGAAACAACAGGCAGCGGCGCTGGCGGTGCAGCTTAAAAACACGCAAAACCCTACCCAGGCACAGGCTGATGCGCTGTCCGCAGCCCGAAAATCGGCGGCCGACCTTAAGCTTGAGTACAACAGCTTACGCTATTCGGTACAGCGCCAGCGCACTGAACTCGCCCAGGCGGGAGTCAACACGCGTACGCTCTCGTCTGATGAGCGTCGTTTACGAACTCACATCAGCGAAAAAACGCAGCAGCTTAACCGACAGCGGGATGCGCTGGCCCGCGTCAACCAGCAGCAGGAGCGGCTGAGTACCGTTCAGAATCGCTACGAGTCAGGCAAACGCGTTACCGCGCGGGTGCGCCAGCTTGCGAATGCGGGTGTGGGCATGGCCAAAGCGGGCTTTGACCAGGCGTCCCGCTTTATGGCGCCAGGCATCAGCGTTGAAAAGCAGATGTCGGCCATTCAGGCAAACCTTGGCCTGGCGAAGGGGGATTCCCGGCTTGAGGCGATTCGCCAGCAGGCGCGGGAGGTCAGTGCCAGGACCGGAGTACCTGCAGATACGGTCCTTCGGGCACAAACCGAACTGACTCGTTCAGGCTATGACGCCGATGGGCTGCTTGCTGCCACCGCGCCAACGGTCAACCTCAGCCTGGCGGGGAATGTCGACGCGGCTAAAGCGGCCGATATGATCGCCAGCACGCAGGCCGCGTATAGCCTGGCCGATGCGGATGCGGGACGCATCGCAGATGTGCTTACCCGCGGTTTTACCTCCTCGAATACTAGCCTCGCTGAGATGGTGGCGGCCGTCACCTCTGCAGCGCCCGCTGCGGATGCCGCCGGTATGGGGCTTGAAGAGACCACCGCGCTGCTGGGCGTTCTGGCGGAAAAAGGGATGAAAGGCGCCGCCGCCGGGGACGCGCTCAGCGCGATGTTGCGCCATGTTCAGTCTCCGGATGCCATAAAAGCCTCGGGGGCGCTGGCTTCCGCCGCGGGTGATGGATCGCTTGATGAAAAACGCCAGCAGTTGCAAGGGGCGAAGGGCAGTACCGCGCTCGCGGCTTCCGTGCAGACCGATAATCTTGACGGCGATATCAACCGACTCCAGGCCGCGTGGAACGGGTTGAAGATTGATGTATTTGATAAAGCGGATGGCGCTCTGCGTAACCTGATAACAACCGCAACCGGCTGGCTTGGCACGGCCTCCCTTTGGGTGAATGCCAACCCTGAGCTAACGCAGACCCTCGCCAGCGTTGTTGTCGGCGCGCAGGCGTTTGCTGGCGTACTGGGTGGCGTAGGCACGGTTCTCGGCCCGGTTCTGACGGGCGTCAATATGGTTATCACCGCGGCCGGGATGTTAGGAACGGTATTCAGCGTGGTGGGCGGTGCCATCATGACGGTGCTGGGCGCACTTAGCTGGCCGGTGATTGCCCTTGGCGCGGCGATTGCCGCCGGCGCCTTACTGATTTTCAAATACTGGGAGCCCATCAGCGCCTTCTTTGGCGGAGTGATGGAAGGGCTTTCAACGGCTTTCGCACCGCTGGGTGCGCTGTTCTCACCGGTGATGACGGTATTTGACGCTATCTCGGAGAAGCTGGGCGGTATCTGGCAATGGTTCACCGACTTGATTACGCCGATCAAGGCGACGCAGGAAACGCTGGATGGCTGTAAAAACGCTGGCGTGATTTTTGGACAGGCGCTGGGTGATGCGTTAATGGCACCGCTTAATCTCTTTAACAGCCTGAGCGGCAAGGCCAGCTGGCTGCTGGAGAAACTCGGTCTTATCAAAAACGAGTCGGGTAATCTCGATGCCGCGGCGGCAAAAGCAGACGCGACATCCTCTCCTGCGGGCAGTTCGTCCATTCCGGTGGCGGGGATCTCTGGCGTCGGCCAGGGGTATCAGCCAACCCTCGTGCCGGGAGGACGCTCTTACGTCGATCAGAGTAAAAGCGAATATCACATCACGCTGCAGGGGGGCACGGCCTCCGCAACGGATCTGACGCGTCAAATCCGGGAGACAATAGATAGCATTGAACAGGATAAAGCGAGACGGCAGCAATCCAGCTTAATGTATGGTTGAGGAGAGATAAAATGTTAATGGTGCTGGGTCTGTTTGTCTTTGAACGACGAACCTTACCCTATCAGACAATGCAGTTTACAAAGGATTACCGCTGGGCGTCCAACGATCGGATCGGGAAACCTAAAGCCTGTCAGTACCTTGGCGAAGGCGAGACATCTTTTACCCTCTCCGGACTGCTTTACCCTGAGCTCACGGGAGGGCGGCTTTCCCTCAAGGCGGTTGAGCTGATGGCGAATGAGGGGCGGGCATGGCCGTTGATAGACGGTACCGGCATCATTCACGGCATGTTTATCATTGAAAAAGTCACGCATACGCATTCGGATTTTTACAGTGACGGTACCGCCCGAAAAATTAATTTTACGCTGGAACTGAAACGCGTGGACGAATCGCTGATGACGATGTTTGGCGATCTGAGAACCCAGGCCGAAGAGCTGGTGACGAGCGCACGTAATAGCATTGGAGGGCTGGTGGGATGATCACCGAAATGAATATCCGGGCGGGTGGGAAAATCGCCCCTGATTTTATGCTTAAGCTTGACGATCGCGATATCACACAAAATTTCAGCCATCGTCTTATCAGTCTGAGCATGATCGACAAACGTGGACTGGAAGCCGATCAGCTGGATATTCAACTGGATGATTCCGACGGGCTGTTAGACTTGCCGGCCCGGGGGGCAAAGCTCTCCTTATGGCTGGGATGGGAGGGAACCCCGCTCCAGCCGAAAGGGAACTTTACGATCGATACGATTGAATTTCGGGGCGCGCCGGACACGCTGACGATTCGGGGATGCAGTGCTGATTTTCGTGGAAAGCTAAACGTGCGGCGCGAACAGTCGTGGCATGACACGACGATCGGCGCGATAGTCAATACTATCGCTCAGCGTAACCAGTTAACTGCCAGCGTTGCGGCGGGACTTTCATCGATTGCTATTTCTCATATCGATCAGTCTCAGGAGACCGACGCTGCGTTTCTCACCCGCCTGGCTGAACGTAATGGTGCCTTTGTTTCAATCAAAGCCGGCAAGGTTATTTTTATGAAAGCGGGGCACGCCGTGACGGCCAGCGGCACGCCGATCCCCTTAATGATGATTGAGCGTGGGGACGGCGATAAGCACCTTTTTTACGTTGCCGATCGTGAAAACTATTCCGGCGTGACGGCCAAATGGCTGCAAACGCGCGACCCAAAACAGCAAAATACTCAATTGAGTATTAATCGTCTGCCTGAGGGGCAAGCGACAGAGGGGCTGCAGCACCCGGAAGCCGCCGTGCCGATTGCAGAACCAGGAGGCAAGGAGCAGAAGCCGCAAGAGAGGCTGGTAGGATCGGCGGAAAACGTATTTGAGCTCACCACGGTGTATGCCTCTGAAGAGCAGGCTCTCAGGGCCGCAGAGGCGAAGTGGCGCGCGCTGCAGCGGGGTACCGTGAATTTTTCTATCCAACTGGCGCTGGGGCGAGCCGATCTGTACCCCGAAACGCCGGTATTGGTAAACGGTTTTAAACGCGTCATTGACGAGCAGGCGTGGATCATCAGCGAGGTGGTGCATACCCTCAACGATAGCGGATTTACCACGCAGCTTAAGCTTGAACTGAATGCCACTGACGAAAAATTTATTGTTGATAGTGAGTAATACAGTTGCTATTGGTTTTATTTTGGGTATTATTGATTCACAAAATGTGAATCAAGTGGAGGGGTACATGTTTCATTGTCCTAAGTGCAAGCATTCAGCGCATGCGCGTACCAGTCGCTATCTAAGTGAAAATACCAAAGAGCGCTATCACCAGTGCACCAACGTGGACTGCAGCTGTACGTTCGTGACGATGGAGTCCGTGGAGCGCCTGATTGCGACTCCCGGTGCCTCTGAACGTGTCCGCACGGCTTCGCTGAACCACGGTTAGCGACTGCGTCACCGGCTCAAAAAAGCCACTCAATCGAGTGGCTTAATCATATGATTCTACAGCTAAAATTTGGTGGCTCCTGCTGGACTTGAACCAGCAACCTGGCGATTATGAGTCCCAATTTAAAGTCTTATAAAACAATACTTTACTTTTTAAATTTGTTGTTGCATCGAATAATTTCAAATATGAAAGCATAGTGAATAGGTCTGCTGCCATTTTGCTGCCAATGATGCCTATAAAAAAAGATAATCGCCAAAACCAATCATAAAGGAGCCGAACAGCGAAAACACAGTGTTATACCAGTAGAAGTAGATAGGTGTTTCGGATCGGTAGATGTAGTAATTTTCATATGTGCCTTTATACCAGCCGACGAAGACCCCACTTCTAAGAGCTTTTGCTGAATGAAAAATCATCCACAATCCGCAAAGAAGTACACAGGTCAATACTAATAATGTATCCCATTCCATAGCTTGTCTTATAAAAATAACGCCTTAAAAAAGTGTTAGTGGGTTGAGCAATGTCGCTTCATTCAGGTGGTCATGTGCAAAGTGAGCGTAGCCGAGAAACTCGAAAATTTGGAGCTATGGAGACGCGCTGCAACGCGCTGGCTTGAGGTGATGTATTTGCCAGACCAGACCGATAAAACGCGCGCAGCGGCAGCGGTACGCCGCAATAACTGCCAGAGAATGCTTAACAGCATAAAGCATGATTAAAATACCCCAAACGTATAAGAAGTGCGGAGAGCCGGCACCGGGTGATCGAGCGGGGTATTGCTATCGAGGGAGGCTACGTGCTGGCAGACCCAGGGGGCGAGAGAATTGGCACTAAAAACAATATAGGGCGGATTAACCGCCCCCTTTTTTTTACGCTGTTACACGCTCGTTCCATGCGTCTGAATATTGGACGTTCCCATCGCAATACTTCCAGGTGATCCGCTCATAGCGCAGCTGTACGCCCTCATTATGATTATGCATCTGTAAACCTGGCTCTTTGCAGTTATGCATAACTGGGTTAATGCTGACTACCCGCACATTCTCAAGCAGCATGTTGAAATACTCGACCTCTTGCCCCGCGTCGTTGATTCTGTACCACTTAATTTCAACGCTTTTAAGCGTCTGGCCGGTTGCTACCGCTTTATAGAGATACGGGCTGGAGCTATCAAATTCTTTCTCGATCATAAGCGGCGCATGTAAGCGTGTACCCGTGATTTTGCCCGTGTTGCTATCGGTTGGAACAAGCAAGCCGTGACTAAAAGAGAGAATTTCTACGCTACTTTCACGATCCTGAACATCTACAGACCCCCTGATCAGGTTGCCGCCATCGTCTTTAAGCCACATGTAAGCTGGAATAGCCATTTTTAAAACTCCATTTTATGAGGGTAAACCCTCATTAAACGGCTAAAACCGGATCGCAGGTGATACAAATTGTGTTATCGGTATGAGTGATTAAAACGCGTTAATTATTGATATTAATAATAAAAATGATTGATTGATCTCAAGCAGTACCGTGCAGCGCCGTTGCTCTTATGTTGCTGGTTTTGCCAGGCAAAAGGGAATAACGATGGCATGTATACCGATTTACCCGCCCCGCGGGCTGGAAATTTTGCGCGAACATTAGGCTCGCGCGGGCGCGTCACGGAGTCCAGGATATGGCTACCCCGCTTACGTATACGTGGTTTTATGAGCGAGTAAGAAACGGCGGGGTGTGGGATTACAAACAACAAAAACGGGCTTACGCTGACTTCGGGAATTTTCATTACGGCGCAGTGGGTTATGCAGCGTGCATACCTGCAAAGATTTTGCTTATTGCCGCCGGCGCGGCGCAGTGGAAAGCCGGCACATCAAGACCAGAGTGGGGGAATTTCACGGGGGCCCCGCCGTTTGGTGATGATCCGATGGACCAATTTTGGATAAAGCAAGGCATAGACTATGTTAAGCAGCACCACTATTAGGGCGTTTAAGGCGTTGCATTGGGTGGCTACAATTACGATGGCCATCGTGATCGCTGGGTACTGTTATTTCCAGCATATACAGCGTTTAACTGTTAGTGATCGGCTTTATGAAGTTCGCCAGCTCACGTCCCGGACCTGGTTATACATTACTGAGTATGACGGCTCGAACATGACCACGGGGGAAGTGTATCGTTATTTTTTAGCGAGCAAGATTGACGGCGATCCGCTGGTGGCTCTCGAAAAACAACATATCGCCCCAACGCTTACAGCGAACACCGCCCGTGTGAAAGTTGACGGTATAGGCAACAATATCTCATTTACTGTTTATGGCACCGTGTACAGCTTTACAACGTCCGCATTTTTTTATGATGCTGAGGGAATAGCGGCCGCGCCGTCAATCGACTTAACGGCCCGCGGCGAGGGCAGGGACAAGGGGAAATTTAGTCGATAGTAAAAATCCCTTGCAGTCGGGTCAATGACCCGATTAGCCGCGTGTAAGTTTTCACGGCGTACCCGTAGCGGTTCATGGATCAAAAGTACATTGTGATTGCCCGCCGGGCACAAATTGGGTTACCGGAAAACGAACGAGACTCGATGCTCGCAGAAAAAATAGAAGGGGAGCTGGCTGTAGTAATCTGCCATCTGCTTACACGTTTTGCAGATCAGGACGAAGCAAGACGGCTATTGTATGAACAGCAGAAATCCGAAGAGGCTCTGGCAATCAAACGTGAAGGTGATTCGCTGGTGGACTTCTGCGGCTACCTGCTGGCGTCGGTGGCTTGCGATGGGATGTTTATCGGCAATGCTGAGATAGTGCCCTTTAGCCCACGAAAGTATCTGTATCACGCCTACCTTGCATACATGCGTGCCAATGGTCTCAACAAGCCCGTATCGCTGATGCGATTCGGAACCGATATGCCTGGTGCAATGGCTGAGTATGGCAAGGCGTATCAGAAGAGAAAGACCAAGCACGGTATTAGGTCAAACGTTATGCTGCACGATGATTCAGACGAATGGATGCCATCCTGTGCAACAACTTCAAAGATTGAAGGGTAGAGTAAAGTTATAGATAAAGTGTTTACCAGCATTCACCATGTAAAAAATCTCATATATTACATTGTGTTAAGAGGTGAACACTTATTTATAAAGTATTCACCAGGTATTCACCTGTTCACCTTTTGATTGTCTTTTGGTCTAAAGGGTGAAGTGTAGGGTGAACACTAGTGAATACTTAAAAGTAAAGTGTACATCGATTAACAGTATGAATTTATTGTATAAATTCGCAATGGTGAAGGGGTGAACACTTAAATGCATATTTTTATATTTTATACGTGGAGCCATGGATATGCCTATAACTGAAACTGAGTGGAAGGAGCACCATCAGAAGTTCGGTACGCAAAGTATCGAAACTATGTCGATAAAAGACTATCGACGTGCTTTGTTGGAGGAGGCTTTTTCTGGGATGAACCACACGGTTTTATCGTTCATACCCTTTCCGGAGAACGGATCGTCGCAAACACTGAGCAACTTGACTCCTAATGGAGCACTTAGAAAGTTACAGAGATTTATTACCAGTACCTACCAGTGGATGAGGAGGGAGATTTCAGTCCTGTAGGGCTTAGGTACAGGCTATACCTTAGCTAATTTTTGTTATATGTTGAGGCAAACAGAACAAGAAAAATTGTTGTAAAAGCACAGCAGGCGGAAAAATGGACAAATTTAAGCAGATGGAACAATTTAACATCGCTTATGTACATGCTCTGGCATCACATGCAGGCTTCAAAATATCCAGGTGTGATGTTGATGATGATAGTGTTGATATTACTATTGAAGGAACTGGATTTACTGACGGAAAAATAAGAAATCCCAAAATCGATCTGCAATTAAAATCCACCTCAAATTTTGATGTTAAAGATGGAAAAATATCTTACGCATTAAAAAAGAAAAATTATATGGATCTTATTGGTGACAACGTTCTTTCACCACGCTATTTAGTATTGCTTCAATTACCAGAAGATGTTTCGGAATGGCTTTTAAATAGTGAAAGAGGAGTGTCGCTTCACAATTGCTGTTATTGGTGTTCGCTTCGAGATTATGAGCCTACTGAAAATACATCTTCTGTCACAATAAAAATGCCTGTCACCCAAGTATTGACATCCTCCTTTCTTAAGGACATGATGAAAGCTGCTAGCAACAGGGAAAGCGTATAATATGAAATTATACAATAAAAAATTTATAGTTACAGAAGACTTTGGGAAATATCTTGTTTCCAAAGGATGGTCTGTATCTTCTGAAATACCTGGACTAGCTAATGTCTGGCATTTAATAAATGATGTCGAATATGAAATTTTACAACCTTTGTCTACAGAGTTAAAAGATTTCGATAATAGGGTTGATGATTTAATAGCAACCCTGTGTGAAAGTGAAAATAAAAAGGAACAGGATATAATTAAAGAAATTGATAATATCAGTAGTGATGTTATCAGTTTAAGAGTAATACATGAAGATGTCTCCAGAGGAGAGATTCCATTTTCAGATGGAGTATTATTATTCAGTAAAACAAAAGAGCTAATGGTTTCTGCAGCTCGGTCAATTGTTAAACCCCAAAAAGGGAAATACACAGGGAAAAACCCAGATGTTGTTGAAAGGTTTTTAGCAAGTTTAAAACTGGGTCAGACCGAGGTTGGTAGTTATGTTCTAAATTTAGTTGCACCAATTTACAGTGATGAGGATAGTCAACAGGATCATTGCCAGGTCCCGTTTTCTCGTTCTGTGACCGAGAGATTGATGAGCAGCGTGTCAAAACTAAATGAAGCCATTGAAAAATATAAACAGACAGGTGATATTAAAATATTTGGCTCCATAGTGACTGACGGGGTTAATGCGACGTTGTGTTCCGCATTAATTGGTCTGAGTGGTGAGAATAAATCCAGAAGTATTGAACTTGGTGTACAACAGTCACCTTGCGCTGAGAGACTTATGTTTCAAGGAGGAAAAGTGATGATTTCTGCTGAGAAAATTAAATATATTGAAGAGGCAGAACGTTTCTATGCGGATGACTATTATATCAAAGATTATCATCTTATCGGTGTTGTCACACGCTTAAATAGAGATGTCAACTCAATCGGCGGAGTGATCACTATTGCAGAACCATCCGAGAGTAATCGGAAAGTTACTGTGGAATTGGATGAGGAGCATTATATACAGGCCATCAAGGCTCACGAGAGTAAATCAGAAAATGTTCATTTAATTGGTAAGTTGTTAGTAACTCCTCGTCGAACAAAACTTATCGATGTTATGGGTTTTCATATTTTATACCAGAAGATTAATTGATTTTGTAAATATTTCATGCTCAAATATACTTATTCATGCCCCCGTATTCTACGGGGCTTTTTTTATATTTTGCATGTATATCTTTAGGAGTGGCACTCAGACGTGAGCCGCCACTGGCCGTTTAACCAAGCTGTGCGAGACAGCCGGAGAGAGTCCGAAAAAGGTTAAACGGCCATCCTCTTTTCTGAGCTGGTTTCACGTCTCAACGTTAATTGTTACGGAAACCACTCCATGAAGAAATTACTCGAATTACGCCAGCAGAAAGCTGCACTTAAAACTCAGATGCGTTCCATGCTGGACAAAGCCGATACCGAAAAGCGCAGCCTGAACGAAGAAGAGGGAAAAAAGTTCGACGAACTCCGCGCCCAGGCAGATTCGCTTGAAGTTGAAATCACCCGCCTTGAAGCCGTTGCCGACGTTCAGCGAAATCTGCCTGGTACTTCCATTGAAGGTGAGCCGGTGAGCAATGACGAACTGCGCCACTACATTATGACGGGGGACATGCGCTCACTCTCCACACTGGTTCCTGCTGAGGGCGGCTATACCGTTATTCCTGAACTGGACAAAGAGATCATGCGCCAGTTGCTGGATGAGAGCGTTATGCGCTCTATTGCCACGGTGAAGACCACCAAAACCAACGAATACCAGAAACTGGTATCTGTGGGCGGTGCGACGGTCAAACGTGGAACCGGGCTGCGCTTCGAACTTACTCCACCGAATACCCAGCTTGGGAATGATGTGCTGGAGCTGGTAGAACGTGGGGATATTTCCGGCATGAGTTTTGGTTTCCGTGCGCTGAAAGAAGCGTGGGATATCGGCCGGTCTCCATACCTGCGCACTGTGACCGCCGCTGAACTGCGGGAAATCACAGTTACGTCTATGCCTGCTTATCCTGAGTCTGGTGTGGAAATCGCGCACCGTTCGCTTTTCTCCCAACATCCTGAACTGCGCCGCGCTGGCGATAACCGTCCCCGCTGGGCTGAATTAGCGGGGCTTTGATATGTGGAATATCTGGCCGTTTGGCCGTAAGTCTGAGCCCTTCGAGCAGCGCAGCATGACCATTGATGAGTTTCTGGCGATGGCAGGGATTCCAAATACCGGTTCAGGCGAGTATGTGTCTGCGGGTACAGCGGAATCTCTGCCGGCGGTGATGAATGCCGTGTCAGTTATCAGTGAAGCGGTGGCAACAATGCCCTGCTATCTCTACCGTGTGCGTAACGATAACGGGCGAGAGGCGCGGGAATGGCTGAGCAATCATCCGGTAGATTTTCTCCTGTTCTTGCTTGGGCGATTGGTAACGTGGTTATGGAATCTGACGCTAATGCCAATATTAAGCCCAACAAAAAGAAGTCCTTAGACCCCGCAGTATCCGCGCTTATGGCGTTCGGTACTTTCCAAGCCGAACATGAGGAGTTCGCTTTTGAAATGAGTCTTTCTCACAAAGAAAGATTGTTAAATCTCAATGGCATATAGCTCGATGTTGATGGTATTTTAAACGTAAAAGAAAGAATGCAATATCGTTGGCCATTCCTACATATGAGATCATTGAGGAAAAAAAATGTCATTTCCAGCCACTGTGTTGAATGTTCTGATTGCATCCCCATCAGATGTTCCTGAAGAAAGAGAAGCCATTACTGAGAGTCTTTACGAGTGGAATGCCCTCAATTCTCATGAAACTGGTTTTGTTTTATTACCAGTTAAATGGGAGTCGCATAGCGCTCCAACTATGGGAGATAGACCTCAGGGTATTATCAACAATCAAGTGGTTAGAAACTGCGACATGTTGATTGGTGCTTTTTGGACTCGATTAGGTTCACCTACTGGAGTTGAAGAAAGTGGCACTGTTGAAGAGATTAAGTGGTTTCTGAGGCAACAAAAACCGGTAATGCTTTATTATTCGAAAAAACAAGTTGACCTCGATGCTATTGATACACAACAACTTGAGAAACTCAAAGAGTTTAAAAAAAGTATTCGAGAGAAGGGGATACAAGAGCAATATACGAATGTCGATGAGCTTAAAATGAAGCTTTCTCGCCAATTAACAATCGTTTTGCGAGAAGTTTCAGTTAACACGGTGGTGGATGTGAAAGCTGTCAAGGCAGCGAAAAGTCACGAAGATAAGAAATTTGATGCTGATAGCTCTTCGCTTGCCGCTTCGATCCCAAAAGCTAAGGCAAAAAAAACTTCTAGCTCTAATGAGATCCGCTTAATCGATTACACCGAAAAGGCGTTTGTAGTGGTAGGGGACACAAATGATTATGCGGAACAACTCAAAGAACTGAGCGGAAAATGGATAGCAGTTCGTTGGGGTGGGAAAGCTTGGATGTTTTCTAAGAAGAGATTAAATGAAGTCTCTGAACTTTTAGATTTAGCGCCAGAAATGTTAAGTGAGGATGAAGCACTCTAAGAATGGGTGGCCCGGCTTTCGCCGGGCCGGGCTTGTTACGCTGCTACTTACGTAAAATATACACAAGAGCGATGCCGACAGGCACGGCAACAAATGGACTTAGACCAATGTTGCTTAGCGTTATCAGAAGGCCACTCAAGGCCACCATACGCTTTGACAGCAGGTCTGAGCCCTTTATAGAGTCAATCATATGACCTCCACAAAAGGTTCCTGCCGTCTCTTGATGAGTTGGGAGCAAGAAATTCAGACCCGTAGCGCTTAGGTTTTCAGTCGCCAAAAGGCTTTTCCAGTAAACATGGCCGCTACGACCCAACTGGCCGGTTAGGCATTTCAGCCAAATCGGTACTCCAGATTACTTACTTAAAGTATCCTATAGGTATCCTGGAGAAATTCTAAAAAACTTAATTAAACATAAGTCATTGATAAATTGGTGGCCCCTGCTGGACTTGAACCAGCGACCAAGCGATTATGAGTCGCCTGCTCTAACCACTGAGCTAAGGGGCCGTGGCGGTGAATTATAAAGTAACTCCCCGCAGCAATCCAGCCATTCACACCTGCCTGCTGTTTTTATAAACAACGCATAATCAATCCTTTATACTTCCCTGACGATGTATCGAGCGGGAGTAAAGATGATCAACGATATTCTGGCCCCGGGCCTGCGGGTGGTGTTCTGCGGAATCAACCCGGGCAAGTCCTCGGCGCACACCGGTTTTCACTTCGCCCATCCGGGGAATCGCTTCTGGAAGGTGATCTACCAGGCCGGGTTTACCGACAGGCTACTCAAGCCCGAAGAGGAGCAGCATCTGCTGGACACGCGCTGCGGGATCACCATGCTGGTCGAGCGGCCTACGGTGCAGGCGAGTGAGGTCAACCTGCATGAGCTGCGCAGCGGCGGGCGGGAGCTGATCAAGAAGATAGAGGATTATCAGCCGGCCGCGCTGGCGATCCTCGGCAAGCAGGCCTACGAGCAGGCGTTTAGCCAGCGCGGGGCTAAGTGGGGTAAGCAGAGCATCATGATTGGCGTGACGCAGGTGTGGGTGCTTCCAAACCCGAGCGGGCTCAACAGGGCGACGCTGGATAAGCTGGTAGAGGCTTATCGGGAGCTGGATGAGGCGCTGATGGTGCGGGGGCTTTAGGGGCCTCTGCGGGCTGATGCCCTCACCCTGGCCCTCTCCCACAGGGAGAGGGAATAAACAAAAAAAAAGCTCCCGATTGGGAGCTTTTTGCTGTTTACCTGGATTAATCGTCCAGGAAGCTACGCAGCACTTCAGAGCGGCTTGGATGACGCAGCTTACGCAGCGCCTTCGCTTCGATCTGACGGATACGTTCGCGGGTAACGTCGAACTGTTTACCCACTTCTTCCAGCGTGTGGTCGGTGTTCATATCAATACCGAAACGCATACGCAGGACTTTCGCTTCACGGGCGGTCAGGCCAGCCAGAACGTCGTGCGTTGCGGCACGCAGGCTCTCGGTGGTGGCAGAGTCCAGCGGCAGCTCGAGGGTGGTATCCTCGATGAAATCACCCAGATGCGAATCTTCATCATCACCGATTGGTGTTTCCATGGAGATTGGCTCTTTGGCGATCTTCAGCACTTTACGGATCTTGTCTTCCGGCATCAGCATGCGCTCGGCCAGCTCTTCCGGCGTCGGCTCGCGGCCCATCTCCTGCAGCATCTGGCGGGAAATACGGTTGAGCTTGTTGATGGTCTCAATCATATGCACCGGAATACGGATGGTGCGCGCCTGATCCGCGATAGAGCGGGTGATCGCCTGACGGATCCACCAGGTTGCGTAGGTGGAGAACTTGTAACCACGACGGTATTCAAACTTATCTACCGCTTTCATCAGACCGATGTTGCCTTCCTGAATCAGATCCAGGAACTGCAGACCACGGTTGGTGTATTTCTTGGCGATAGAGATAACCAGACGCAAGTTCGCTTCAACCATCTCTTTCTTCGCACGGCGGGCTTTCGCTTCACCGATGGACATACGACGGTTGATATCTTTAACCTGCTCGATGGTCAGGCCGGTCTCTTCTTCAATCTGATGCAGTTTCTGCAGGCCGCGATGCACATCGTCCTTCACGTCGTGCAGTTTTTCAGACCATGGCTTGTTCATCGCGATAGCCGCGTTGAACCAGGTTTCGCTGGTTTCGTTGCCGGTGAAGAGGGTGATGAAGTTCTTCTTCGGCATTTTGCACTGCTCAACACACAGCTTCATGATGATGCGTTCCTGGGTACGTACGCGATCCATCATCACGCGCATGCTGTTTACCAGGTAGTCGAACTGTTTTGGCACCAGGCGGAACTGTTTGAATACTTCAGACAGTTTCAGGATCTCTTCCTGTGCGGCAGCATGGCTGCGGCCTTTCGCTTTGATGGTGTCACGCGTCACTTCGTACTGGGTACGCAGCTCGGCAAACTTCTCACGCGCCAGCTCCGGGTCGATGCTGTTGTCATCATCCGCGGTGTCGTCGTCGCTCTCTTCCTCATCTTCGTCTTCGTCATCATCCATCTCTTCCTGAGACAGTTCAGAACCGACGTGAGTGGCGGTAGGCGCCATATCTTCTTCAGCGTTCGGGTCGACAAAACCGGTGATCAGGTCAGACAGGCGCGCTTCTTCCGCTTCAACGCGATCGTACTGCTCCAGCAGATAGGTAATCGCTTCCGGGTACTCGGCAACAGAGCACTGAACCTGGTTGATCCCGTCTTCGATGCGTTTTGCGATGTCAATTTCGCCTTCGCGGGTCAACAGTTCAACGGTACCCATTTCGCGCATGTACATGCGGACCGGGTCAGTGGTACGCCCGATTTCAGATTCCACGCTGGACAGTACCTGTGCAGCAGCTTCTTCCGCATCTTCGTCAGTGTTGTTGGAGGTTTCAGCCAGCAACAGATCATCGGCATCCGGTGCTTCTTCCATCACCTGAATGCCCATGTCATTGATCATTTGGATGATGTCTTCGATTTGATCTGAATCGACGATATCTTCCGGCAGATGGTCATTGACCTCGGCATAGGTCAGATAGCCTTGCTCCTTACCACGTTGGACAAGAAGTTTCAGCTGTGACTGCGGGTTTTGCTCCATAAGACGGTATCCACACTTAATTCGTTTGATTGGTGTCGGCGATGGGGCTGCCAACCTTTAAAGCGAGGGCGTACTTATATTTTTGCCGCTGCCTCTCAGTGCGGCTGCCGGGGGCTTCCCGATCGATATTCGGCACTTAAGCCGTTAAATTTCTTTATTTCTTCGCCAGTTCCTGGTTAATCATCCAGAGCTCCCGGCGTTCTTCGCTGCTTAAACCGTGTGTGCGCTCGCGAGCTATCAACTCTTCCTGGCGCAGCTCAAGCATCGAATCAAACATATGGTTGAGTGAGTCGGTGAACGTTTTTTCTGCAATGTCCTTATCTGCTATATCGTCCCACATCGACAATTTTTCAAGGGTAGCGGCCTCTTTTGTGCCGCGATAATGTTCTAAAAGTTGTCCGGTGGTCAGACCTGGCTGTGATAAACACGTGTTGACCAGTTCTGAAAATAAGCCAAGTCCGGGCAATTTTTCGTGGTTCAAACCCGCCAGCGACGGCACCTGTGGCGCCAGTTCGGGGTTTTGTACCAGTAACCCTATCAGTATACGCATGGTTGTGCGTTTTAGCTGAGGCGCGGGGCGAACCGCGCCGTTTTCAGCCTGTTTAGGCATTAAACGTTCAAGCTGGCTGTCATCCAGAATGCCGAGCTTGTTGCCTAACTCCTGACGCAGATAGATGCGCAGCGTTTCGCCGGGCACCTGGCTGATTAACGGCAGCGCCAGCGTGCTGAGCTGCGCGCGCCCGTCAGGGGTACTCAAATCGACCTGCGGCATCAGGCTGTTAAACAAAAACGTGGAGAGCGGCTGAGCTTGCTCCATCCGCGCTTCAAACGCCGCTTTGCCCTCTTTACGCACCAGCGTATCCGGGTCTTCACCGTCGGGCAGAAACATAAAGCGTAGCTGACGCCCGTCGGTCATATAGGGTAGCGCGGTTTCCAGCGCGCGCCAGGCGGCATCGCGTCCTGCGCGGTCACCGTCGTAACAGCAGATGACGTTGTTGGTCACCCTGAACAGCAGTTGAATATGATCGGCGGTGGTGGACGTTCCTAACGATGCAACCGCGTAGTTGATGTCGTACTGCGCCAGTGCAACGACGTCCATATAGCCTTCGACGACCAGAAGACGCGGAGGTTCCGCGTTATCCTGCTGCGCCTCATAAAGACCGTAAAGCTGGCGGCCTTTATGGAAAATATCGGTTTCCGGGGAGTTGAGGTACTTCGGCAGGGCATCACCCAGCACGCGACCACCAAAACCAATTACCCGGCCTCGCTTGTCGCGGATTGGGAACATCACCCGTTCGCGGAAGCGGTCGTAGCTTCGTCCCTGGTCGTTGGTGACCAGCATGCCTGCATCGATGAGAGACTTACGATCTTCGCTATTGCCGCCAAAACGCTTTAACACGTTGTCCCAGCCGGGCGGGGCGTAGCCAATAGCGAAACGCGCAATGACATCGTCGCTCAGTCCGCGCTTGTTCAGATACTGACGCGCAGGCTCAGCCGCAGAGTGCTTAAGAGACTGTTGGTAAAACGAATTCAGGCCATCCATCAGTTGATACAGCGTTTGCCGTTGATGGCGCTCGATCTGACTTGGCCCACTGCCTGCTTCATACGGCACTTCAAGGTTATGCATCGCCGCCAGCTCTTCGACGGTTTCAACGAACTCGAGCTTGTCGTAGTTCATCAAAAAATCGACGGCATTACCGTGTGCGCCACAGCCGAAGCAATGGTAGAACTGCTTTTCACCGTTTACGGTGAAGGAGGGGGTTTTTTCGTTATGGAACGGACAGCACGCATGGTAGTTCTTGCCCTGCTTTTTCAGCTTTACCCGCGCGTCGATGAGATCGACGATGTCGGTTCTGGCAAGCAGGTCATTGATGAAAACGCGTGGGATTCTTCCGGCCATATGCCCCAAAATTTTAAGCGACTTATAAACGAAAACAAGCCGCGCATTCCTTCCGGAAGCACGGCCTTACGACTATTACTCTGTCTGTCAATTGAGGGCTGAGGCCCTCAACCAATTAGTACAGACGAGTACGGCGTGCGTTTTCGCGAGCCAGTTTCTTCGCGTGACGTTTCACAGCGGAAGCTTTAGCGCGCTTACGTTCGGTCGTTGGTTTTTCATAAAACTCACGACGACGAACTTCAGCCAGAACACCTGCTTTCTCGCATGAACGTTTGAAGCGACGCAGTGCTACGTCGAACGGCTCGTTTTCACGTACTTTAATTACCGGCATGTAACTCTCACCTTTAATAAATTCGGTTTGCCGCTGGCATCAACGCCAGCTTATTTCAAAATGGTGCGGAATTTTACTGCAAATGCTGCTGCTTTGTAAAGCACCGATGCGATTTTGAAAGGGACTTTAATAAGGGTGAGGAGTATACACGAGCCTTCTTCCTGGGGCGAACAAAGTTTTACATCAACCCGCCCAGGCTCTACACTGCGCGGTATTGAAACGAGGTAAAACAAGTCATGCGTGTACTGGGTATTGAAACATCCTGCGATGAAACCGGCATCGCCATTTACGACGACGAAAAAGGGCTTCTGGCCAACCAGCTGTATAGTCAGGTGAAATTGCACGCTGACTACGGCGGCGTCGTGCCTGAACTGGCCTCTCGTGACCACGTGCGTAAAACGGTTCCCCTGATTCAGGCGGCGCTGAAAGAAGCAGGATTAACGGCAAAAGAAATTGATGCAGTGGCGTATACCGCAGGCCCGGGCCTGGTCGGCGCGCTGCTGGTCGGCGCAACGGTTGGCCGTTCGCTGGCCTTCGCGTGGGATGTGCCGGCGATCCCGGTTCACCATATGGAAGGGCACCTTCTGGCACCGATGCTGGAAGATAATCCGCCTGAATTTCCGTTTGTGGCGCTGCTGGTCTCCGGCGGTCACACGCAGCTGATTAGCGTAACGGGCATTGGCAAATACGAGCTGCTGGGCGAGTCGATCGACGATGCCGCCGGTGAAGCGTTCGACAAAACCGCCAAGCTGCTGGGACTCGATTACCCTGGTGGGCCGATGCTGTCGAAAATGGCGTCACAGGGAACGGAAGGGCGCTTTGTCTTCCCGCGCCCGATGACCGATCGTCCGGGGCTGGACTTCAGCTTCTCCGGGCTGAAAACCTTCGCGGCCAACACGATCCGCAATAACGATGATAGCGAGCAGACCCGCGCCGATATCGCCCGCGCGTTTGAAGATGCGGTGGTGGATACGCTGATGATCAAGTGCAAGCGCGCGCTGGATCAGACCGGCTTTAAGCGTCTGGTGATGGCGGGCGGCGTCAGCGCCAACCGCACGCTGCGCGCGAAGCTCGCCGAGATGATGCAAAAGCGTCGCGGAGAAGTGTTCTACGCGCGTCCGGAATTCTGCACCGATAACGGGGCGATGATCGCCTACGCGGGTATGGTGCGCCTGAACGCTGGCGCAACGTCTGACCTGAGCGTGTCCGTGCGTCCGCGCTGGCCGCTGGCGGAACTGCCTGAGGCGTGAGTTTTTTTGTCCGGTGGCGCTGCGCTTACCGAGCCTACGGTTTTGTAGGCCGGGTCAGGCGAAGCCGCCACCCGGCAACAAACCGCACTACACCCGCAGCATCCCTTTCTCTTCCAGAAACGCAATAATCGTCGCTAAACCGTCCCCCGCCTTCAGGTTGGTAAAGGTCCATGGACGCTCGCCGCGCATGCGGTTGGTGTCGCGCTCCATCACCTCCAGCGACGCACCGACGTACGGCGCGAGATCGGTTTTGTTGATCACCAGAAAATCGGATTTGGTGATCCCCGGCCCGCCCTTGCGCGGGATTTTTTCCCCTTCGGCCACGTCGATCACGTAAATAGTCAAATCCGCCAGCTCCGGGCTGAACGTCGCGCTCAGGTTATCCCCGCCGCTTTCAACGAAGATCAGATCCAGATTGCCGAACTTCTCACTGAGCGCTTCCACCGCCGCCAGGTTCATTGAGGCGTCTTCGCGGATGGCGGTATGCGGACAGCCGCCCGTCTCCACGCCCACGATGCGCTCCGGCGCCAGCGCGCCCGCCTCGGTCAGAATGCGCTGATCCTCTTTGGTGTAGATATCGTTGGTTACCACCGCAAGATGGTAGGTATCGCGCATCGCCTTGCAGAGCGCTTCCAGCAGCGCGGTTTTGCCCGATCCTACCGGGCCGCCTACGCCCACGCGCAGGGGATGTTTGTAATCAGCCATATTGACTCCTCAGGAACGGAATAGTCGTGAATATTGGGTTTCGTGGCGCGCGGAGGCGATGGCGGACAGCGGCGTTGCTGCCCCCAGCGCGTCGTCGCGACGTAAAAATGCCTGTTCAAAACCAGCGGCGTAGTGGTCGCTCAGTTCGATAATCAGCTGCTGTGCGGCCTGCTGCCCAAACGGCACCAGCTTGACGCCTGCCATCACCGCGCTCTCAATCCAGCTGTAGCCAAGGCTCAGCGCCAGCTCGCGCACGCTAATGCCCCAGCGTACGCCGAGCCAGGCCATGCCGCAGAGCTGGCTTTGCATAAACAGCGGTAGCCATTCGGGCGGACAGTCAGGTTCCCAGCTCTTAATCAGTCGCGTAAAGGCCGCCCCACGGTTGCGCTCCTCTTCGCGCAGCTCGCGCGTTTCACGGCAGGCGAGAAGGTATGCCGTCCAGCGTTTTGCATTTGTAAGAGAGGATTGCTCACAGGCCTGATAAAGACGGATAAACAGCGGCAGATCGACGCAGAAAAAGCTCTGCTCCATCTGCTGTATTTGCCAGCGTTTAAAGGCGTCGGCGTCCGTGACCCAGCCCGCCTCAACGGCCCACTCCAGCCCCTGCGACCAGGTAAACGACCCGACCGGCAGGCTGCTGCTGGAGAGCTGCATCAGGCGCAGCCTCTGACGGGCGTGCTCCATCAGCTCATCAGCGCCAGCAGGGCGGACACAATCAGCCCGCCGCCAAAGGTTTTACGCAGCCCGTCGTGACGGCGCAGCAGCAATCCTGCGGCGAAACTGGCGCACAGCACCGTGGCGCTGGCGAACATAAACCCGCTGGTGAAGAGCCAGAAGTTATGGCCGGACATCTCCACGCCGTGCGCCCAGCCGTGGAACATCGCCAGGGCAGGCACCGCCAGCAGCAGGCGATTTTCGGTTTTAAACATCATCACGCCGCTGACCGCCAGCGAGGCGATAATCAGCATCTCCATGCCGCTAAAGCCGCCGAGCAGACTGCCCGCAACGGCACCGACAAGCATCATCCCGAGGGTGGCAAACGGCAGCAGGAGCTTGCGGCCGCTCAGCGCCGACAGCACGCCTGCACCGGTCAGCATCAGGAGATGATCGAGCCCGGTCAGCGGATGGAAAAAACCGGCCTGAAAGCTGTCGGCGCCGTAGCCGGGATGCGCGAGCGCGGGAACGGAAAAGGCCAGCAGTAACAGGGGGAGTAACTTGCGCATGATGGATCCTTAATGTGAATGGGTATGAGCGTGGCTATGGCTGTGGGCATCGCTGGCGTACGCGCCCGCTTCCGGTTCAAACGGCAGGCTGGCGTAGGTTACCTCCAGCCCAAACTGGCGCAGCATGTCGTCGAGAACGTGATCGTGGTGATAGCGCAGCTCGCCGGGCATGACCTGCAGCGGCACGTGGCGGTTGCCCAGGTGGTAGCAGGCGCGGGCGAGCAGGAACGGATCGGCGCAGCGCACCACGGAGACCGACTCAGGTGCGGCGATCACTTCGATCACTTCGCTGCCGTCGTCGGTGGTCAGCAGGTCGCCCCCGCGCAGCAGCAGGCCGCGCGGCAGCATCAGCCCGGCTTCGCGGCCGTCGTTAAGCGCCACGCGGGCGCGGCTTTTCACCCGCACGTCAATCGGCAGCGTGACGCTGGCGGTAGTTTGATGCGCATGGTCCAGGCGTTGGGTCAGATAAATCATCATCACTCCTCAAAACAGGAAATAGCGTTGCGCCATCGGCAGAACGTCAGCCGGTTCGCTGGTAATCAGTTCGCCGTCGACGCGCACCTCGTAGGTTTGCGAATCGACGGTGATGTTCGGCTGCAGGCCGTTGTGGATCATGTCCGCCTTTTTCACCGTCCGGCAGCCTTTTACCACCGCGGTGGCGCTTTGCAGGTTGAGCTGCTGCGGGATACCGTTCGCACTGGCCGCCTGCGAGACAAACGTCAGTCGGGTGGCGTGGCGCGCGGCGCCCAGCGCACCAAACATCGGGCGGTAATGCACCGGCTGCGGCGTGGGGATCGAGGCGTTGATATCCCCCATCGGCGCGCAGGCGATCATCCCGCCCTTGACGATGGTGGCGGGTTTGACGCCGAAGAACGCCGGAGACCAGACGACCAGATCCGCCAGCTTGCCCGCCTCAATCGAACCCACTTCATGGGCGATACCGTGGGTCAACGCCGGGTTAATGGTGTACTTGGCGACATAGCGCTTCACGCGGAAGTTATCGTTCTCGCCTGTCTCTTCCGGCAGCGCGCCGCGCTGGACCTTCATGCGGTGCGCGACCTGCCAGGTGCGGATAATCACTTCCCCGACGCGGCCCATGGCCTGAGAGTCTGACGAGGTGAGCGAGAACGCGCCGATATCGTGCAGCACGTCTTCAGCGGCGATGGTCTCCCGGCGAATGCGGGATTCTGCAAACGCCACGTCCTCGGCGATATCCGGGTCGAGGTGATGGCAAACCATCAGCATGTCGAGATGCTCGTCGATGGTATTGACCGTGTAGGGCAGCGTTGGGTTGGTGGAAGAGGGCAGAATATTCGGGTGCGCGCAAGCGGTGATGATATCCGGCGCGTGGCCACCGCCCGCCCCTTCGGTGTGGAAGGTGTGAATGGTGCGCCCGCCAATGGCGGCCAGCGTGTCTTCGACAAACCCGGACTCGTTCAGCGTGTCGCTGTGCAGCGCCACCTGAATGTCCATCTCTTCGGCCACCTCCAGCGAGCAGTTGATCGCCGCAGGCGTCGCGCCCCAGTCTTCGTGGATTTTAAGCCCGATGGCGCCGGCGGCAATCTGCTCGCGCAGGGCATCCGGGCTGGAGCCGTTACCTTTGCCGAGCAGGCCGATATTCACCGGCAGCGTATCGGCAGCCTGCAGCATGCGGGCGATATACCACGGCCCCGGCGTGCAGGTGGTGGCGTTGGTGCCCGCCGCGGGTCCGGTGCCGCCGCCGATCATGGTGGTGACGCCGGAGACCAGCGCCTCTTCCGCCTGCTGCGGGCAGATCCAGTGGATGTGGGTGTCGATCCCGCCAGCGGTGACGATCTTTCCTTCGGCGGCAATCACTTCGGTTGCGGCACCAATCGGGATCGTCACACCGGGCTGAATGTCCGGGTTTCCGGCTTTACCGACGGCAAAGATCCGCCCGTCCTTGACGCCGATATCGGCTTTTACGATCCCCCAGTGATCGACGATCAGCGCGTTGGTCAGCACCAGATCCACGCAGCCGTCTGCGGTCATCTGCCCCTGACCCATGCCGTCGCGGATCACCTTCCCGCCGCCGAATTTAACCTCTTCGCCGTAGACCGTGAGATCGTCTTCCACTTCGATCCACAGCTCGCTGTCGGCCAGCCGCACTTTATCCCCGGTTGTGGGGCCGAACATATCGGCATAGGCCCGGCGTGAAATCTCAGCCATGTTTCACCTCGCCCATCACCTCGCCGCGAAAGCCGACAATGCGCTGCGCGCCGGCGACCTGAACCAGCGTGACTTCCCGCTTCTGGCCGGGCTCGAAGCGCACGGCGGTACCCGCCGGGATGTTCAGCCGGTAGCCTCGGGTCACCTCACGGTCAAACTTCAGCGCCGGGTTGACCTCGTAAAAGTGGTAGTGCGATCCGACCTGGATCGGCCTGTCGCCGTGGTTTTCAACAATCACGGCTTGGGTTTCGCGCCCGACGTTGATCGCAATCGCGCCGGGCTGGATCTGATATTCGCCAGGGATCATCATGCGCTCCTTAGACGATCGGGTTATGGACGGTGACGAGCTTCGATCCGTCCGGGAAGGTGGCTTCGACCTGAATATCCGGGATCATCTCCGGGACGCCCTCCATTACCTGGTCGCGCCTCAGGACGTGGCGGCCTGCCTCCATCAGCGAGGCGACGGTTTCGCCATCGCGCGCGCCTTCCATGATGAAGGCGCTGATCAGCGCGACCGATTCCGGGTAATTGAGCTTTACCCCGCGCGCAAGGCGGCGTTCGGCAACCAGCGCGGCGGTGAACAGCAACAGCTTGTCTTTTTCTCTGGGGGTCAGTTCCATAACGTTTCTCTTATGTCTGCCAGATACGCGGCGAACAGGCGGTTTTGGTGGTGAGAAGCGGGCGAAGCGACTGCCAGACGTCGCGCATCACCCGCTGACAAATCAGGTTATCGTGGGAGAGAAAACGCACCGACAGCAGGCCATCGGTGAGCGTTGCACCTGCATAATTTTCCAGCGGTGCGAGGCGTTCACGCACCGCGTCGAGATGTTCTTCCCGGGCAGGGTAGAACAGCAGCGTGCCAATCCACGGATGCCCGGCGACGGGCGTGAGATCGCCGTCGCTAAGGTGCTGACGCTCAATCAGGCGCGGCTCGTCATCTACCCACACCTCAAGACGGCTCTCCAGCGTGCCGTGGCTGAAGGTTTCGTTTATCACCGGGCGGCCCAGGCAGTACAGCTCCCACGCCAGCAGCGTGCTGGAGGCCTTCAGGTGGAAAACGGAGCGCAGCGCGGCATTCGCGCCGGGAAAAATAATCGTGTCCTGCGGCAGCCACTCCAGGGTGGAATCTTCCTCGAGATAAAAATGCTGGCTCAGACGAGCCTGCGGGCCGCTGCTGCGATAGAACTTGCTGGCGCCGGGCATGGTGATAAGCGCATGGCTTTTGGCGTCCAGCCGAACGGAAATGTCCAGCGTGTCACCGCCCACAATCCCGCCCGGCGGGTGCAGCAGGTAAAGGTGGCAGGTTTCCCCTTCGGGGTAAAACGGACGTTGAACGGTGAGCGGCCCGACGTGGTGGGCGGAGTGCAGGAGGGTTTTCTCAGAAGTGTGACAAAACTGCAGGGCAAGCGATGCCTGCCAGCCTTTGTACGAATTATCAGTGACCTGAGCTGCTAACATGCTGCATCCATTTCCACACCATCGGGATACGTTTCAGTATGCCCTGGCGGAAATGAAGGCTGTCATATGAGTCGCTTATGGATAAAAAAGCCGGCTCTTGTGAGCCGGTTTGCGGGACTAGCGGTAATCCTCCGCATCCACATCATACCCGGACGGCTCCCAGCGGATTGCCAGCAGCGATGCCAGGCCGATAAACGGCGCCAGCGCAATTACCCAGAACACGGCGGTATCCAGCGAGGCGACCAGCAGCGGGAACAGGAACAGCGACAGCGTCGAGCTGCTGCGCATCAGCGTCTGGTTAAGGCCGACGCCAACGCCGCGCAGCGAGGTCGGGTAGCTCAGCGAGGCGAACGTCATGGTATGCGCGCCCGGGCCAAAGCCTTGACCGAACAGGAATAGCGCCAGCATCGCCACGGCGAGAACGCCCACGGTGGCGCCTTCAGGGCGACCAATCAGCGCCAGTCCCAGCAGCGCGACCAGCTGGCAGGCATAACCCGCAAGCGACATCCGCCAGGCGCCGAAGCGCGGTACGTAGCGTACCGCCAGCAGTCCGCCAACGAAGGCAAACAGCAGGTTAAGCGCCAGAGATATCAGGATGGTGGTGAGCATCGACTGGACAAAGAAGCTGGAGATGATCACCGGCAGGCCAAACGCCACGGCGTTATAGGCAAACGAGGAGACGACGGACAGCAGCGTGGCGAGCGTCGTGCGGCGTAAGTAGATGCCGCGGAACAGGTTCAGATAGTTTGACCATTTCGCTTTATTCACGACAGGTGCGGGCTGGCTGAGCGCGTCCTGCGGCACGTGGGCATTGATGTTATACGACTGGCGTAAAATGGACGCCGCCTCTTTCAGGTTGCCCTGATTCGCCGCCCAGACCGGCGATTCGCTCATGTAGCGGCTGCGGATGGCGATAATCACCAGCGCGGGCACCGCGCCAAAGCCGAGAATCAAACGCCACAGCCAGTCGCTGTGGCTTTCCGGCAGCACGGCGTAGAAGAAAAGCACCAGCAGGTAGGAGATGCTGATGGCGGCATACCAGGTGGGGCACCACATCGCGACGCTGGAGGCCTTATTACCGGGCCCTTTCAGCCTGGCGAACTCGCTTAAAAACGCCATCGCTACGGGAAGATCGATCCCGACCCCGAGCCCCATCACAAAGCGGGCGCCCGCGAGCACATATTCGTTCGGGGCCAGCGCACAGGCGATGGCGGCCACCACGAAGAACACCATATCAGCCATAAACACGCGGTAGCGCCCGATTTTATCCGTGAGATAGCCGCCAAGCAGCGCCCCGACAATGGCGCCAAAGGTAATGGCCGAGGCCACCATACCGGTACCGGCGGGCGTCAGGTTAAATTCGCGGGTGATGTCTTTAATGCCGAATGCCAGCGCGCCCAGATCGTAGGCATCAAGGAAAATTCCGCCCAGCGCGATACCGACTACGATACGGGCGTTTGCCCGGCCCTGAGAACCGTCATTAACGAGACGTGATACATCCGATGCACTGCGCACCCACTGGATGTCGCCATCAGGGGGAATACCTGCCGTTGAAAGGGGAGTAGATTCTGTGATTTCAGCCATTTTCTTCTTATGTGGTTGTGTTGTGTCCCTAACAGTTACCACAGGCAGAAGGTGACCAAAATCACATTTGGCTATAAGGCATAACTAACCCTTCGGAGCGTCTTTTTTCTTTCTCTTGAGCTTCGTCCAGATTTTGGTCTCCTGACGACGCCACAGGCGCTGGATATTGTCGTGATGACGCAGCAGGATAAGACAGGAGAGCATCGACACCGGGAAGGTAAACTGGGGTTTGAACCACCAGACGTAGAACGGGGCGATCAGCGCGCTGACGATGGCGCCCAGCGACGAATAGCCGCTCAGCAGAATGGTCAGAAGCCAGGTCCCGGCCATGACGCCGGTTAAGTCCCAGCCGATGGGGGCAATGGCACCAAAGGCGGTCGCCACACCTTTGCCGCCTTTAAAGCCGAAGAATACGGGCCAGATGTGGCCGACGCAGGCAGCAATAGCAATGAGCCCCAGCCAGAACGGCGTGACGCCCAGCGCATACGCGCCCCAGACGGGTAGCATCCCTTTCAGAACATCAAAAATCAAAACCGCTACGGCTGCTCCCTTGCCGCCAATTCGTAGTACGTTGGTCGCCCCCGGATTCCCGGAACCATTTTCACGCGGGTCAGGTAACCCGGCAATGCGGCAGACCAGAATGGCGCTGGAGATTGAGCCGCAAAGATAGGCGAGGAGGATCATTCCAGGCGCGATTGCACTCATAACGCTGTTCCGTTTTGAAAATGTATCTGTATTCTCAGCATCTGTGGATAATACGCATAATTCGCCGGAAGTGGTATCCGGTTTAGCCAAAAAGCAGGCAGGTCGTGATGGATATTGTATTTATAGAGCAACTTTCGGTAATCACCACTATTGGTGTTTACGACTGGGAACAGACCATCGAGCAGAAACTGGTGTTCGATATCGAAATGGGCTGGGATAACCGCAAATCGGCAAAAAGCGATGACGTGAACGACTGTCTGAGCTATGCCGACATCAGTGAAATGGTCATCAACCATGTGGAAGGGCAACGTTTTGCGCTGGTCGAACGGGTGGCTGAAGAAGTCGCAGAATTGCTGCTGAAAAAATTTAACTCACCGTGGGTGCGCATCAAGCTGAGCAAGCCGGGCGCGGTGGCGCGCGCCGCCAACGTTGGCGTCATCATTGAGCGTGGCACAAATCTGAAAGGCAAGAATTAACGTCATAATTGCTAAACCAATTTAGGTTATACCGGTCTCAGGACTGTATCTTATCGGTTGTCCGTATGGGACACCGTTTTTTTATATCTTTTTAGGGGTTTATAGATGAGCGATATGCACTCGCTGCTGGTGGCGGCAATACTGGGTGTGGTCGAAGGATTGACGGAGTTTTTGCCGGTGTCCAGTACGGGCCATATGATTATCGTTGGCCATCTGCTGGGCTTTGAAGGGGATACCGCAAAAACGTTTGAAGTGGTGATCCAGCTGGGTTCGATTCTGGCGGTGGTCGTGATGTTCTGGCGCCGTCTGTTTGGTCTGATCGGCATCCATTTTGGCCGTCCGCCGCAGCACGAAGGGATGAGTAAAGGTCGCCTGTCGCTGATCCATATTCTGCTCGGGATGATCCCTGCGGTGGTGCTGGGCCTGGTTTTCCACGACGCCATCAAATCGCTGTTTAACCCAATTAACGTGATGTACGCGCTGGTGGTGGGGGGCTTCCTGCTGATCGCCGCGGAAGTGCTGAAGCCAAAAACGCCGCGCGCGGAAGGGCTGGACGATATGACGTATCGTCAGGCGTTTATCATTGGCTGCTTCCAGTGTCTGGCGCTGTGGCCGGGCTTCTCGCGTTCAGGCGCTACCATCTCCGGCGGGATGCTGATGGGCGTAAGCCGTTACGCCGCGTCAGAGTTCTCGTTCCTGCTGGCGGTGCCGATGATGATGGGCGCCACCGTACTCGACGTCTATAAGAGCTATCACTTCCTGACGGCAGGCGACATTCCGATGTTCGCCGTTGGCTTCATCACCGCGTTTATCGTGGCGCTGATTGCCATCAAAACCTTCCTGCAGTTGATTAAGCGTATCTCGTTTATTCCGTTCGCGATCTATCGCTTTATCGTCGCGGCTGCGGTGTACGTGGTCTTCTTCTGACCGATGGCCCTCAGTCTTTTGGCTGAGGGCAATGCTTTTCTTTCCAGTCAGACACCGCCTGAATTCGCCGTTTCGTGAGTTCTTCGCGAATTTCCGGTCCTTTGAATCCCGCCTCGACGACGTCCTTCGTGGGCACCGCTTTCGCCACCTCCCAGGCTTTACGCAGTAAACGTCCCTGCGGGTAATCGCACGCTTCAAACCCGGTACGCCCGCGCACGTCAGCTTCGCTGGTCAGCGCGATTTGCTCTACGCGCTGGGGTTTGCGCCAGGCGTCGATATTATCGAAAAGCTTAACGATGGTGGCCGGTTTCAGAATGGGGAAGGTGTGGATCAGATCGTGGAATTCGGCCACCAGCTTCGCCAGATCGCGGATCTCGTTCGGCACGCGCAGACGCTGGCACAGCCCCTCGACCAGCTTCACCCCTGCCGGACCGTGTCCGTGGTGCCGAGGCCAGAATTCTTTTGGCGTTAAGCCTTTGCCGAGATCGTGGCACAGGGTGGAAAAGCGCACGTCCACGTCAGGGCTGAGCATGGCCGCCATGCTCAGGGTCATCAGCGTATGTACGCCGGTATCAATTTCCGGGTGCCATTTTGCCGGGGCAGGTACGCCAAACAGCGCGTCTATTTCCGGGAACAGCACCTTCAGCGCGCCGCAGTCGCGCAGGACCTGGAAAAAGACCTGCGGGTTGCGCGTGGTGAGCGCATTTTCCGTCTCTTTCCAGACGCGCTCTGGCGTCAGGTGTTCCAGCTCGCCCGCCTCGGTCATGGCGGTCATCAGCGCCATTGTCTCATCGGCAATACGGAAACTGAGATGGGCGTAACGCGCGGCAAAGCGCGCCACGCGCAGCACGCGGAGCGGATCTTCAGAAAACGCCGGGGAGACGTGACGTAAAAGACGGTTGCGCAGATCGTCCTGACCGCCATAGGCGTCAACGATCTGCCCGTGCTCGTCCTGCGCCAGCGCGTTGATGGTGAGATCGCGGCGCAGGAGATCTTGCTCCAGCGTCACGTCCGGCGCGGCATAGCAGGTGAAGCCCGTATAGCCCGAGCCCGATTTCCGCTCGGTACGCGCCAGGGCATACTCTTCACGGCTTTTCGGGTGCAGGAACACGGGAAAATCGCGGCCTACCTGCTGGTAGCCCGCGTCGAGCATCTCTTCAGGGGTGGCGCCAACCACCACCCAGTCTTTATCTTTGACCGGCAGACCTAACAACGCATCACGTACCGCACCACCGACCAGATAACTCTTCACGCCCAACTCTCCCGTTTTCTCTTTTCCAGAATGATACGTAAGTCTGGCAGAGAAGACGAATTAGTTCATCCAGCGGTCTTTACGCTTACGGCTTGGGATCAGATGCGGCAGGACCAGACCCAGTACCAGACCCACGCCCAGCACGCCACCGCCATACATAAACCACTGCATGATAATGGTGCGCTGTTTGTCGTCGAGCTGCAGGTTGGCGGCATTCACTTTCTTCTGCGCGACAATCAGCTCGTTTTTCAGTTTCTGGTTCTCTTCTTTCAGGCCGTTAATCACACCGTCGCTTTGCGCCACTTTCTGCTGCATTTCAGCGGTGCGCTGGTTCCAGGTGCCGTCGATGTTGTTCAGCTTGTCGGTCAGGGTCTTCACCTGGTTTTCCAGATCCGGCACGCGCGTGCGCAGGCTTGGCACGGTGCTCAACTCTTTCAGCGGGATCCAGGAAGTACGACCGGTACTGTCGCGAACCTGACCGTAGTTGGTGTCCGCATTGGTTTGTAACAGGGTGACTTCCTCGCCGGCATTTACCGTGCCCACGAGGCGATAATTATCTCCGGGGCCACTGCGTACCCAGGTGTTCAGTTCGTCAGAAACGTAACGCTTTTCTTCAGCGTGCACGGCGGTTGCGGCGCTAAAAGCGAGTAAAGTAAGTCCAATCAGGCGTAATTTAAGCATCATTAGTCGTTATTTTCATAAATAGTGGAACGATAGTAGTGGCAACAGTGTCTCTACGCAAAGCATTCGTCAGCAATCAGAATCATCTGTGTCACGACTCTACACATTTACGCCCGACAAATTGCTCATTGCATGGCAATTTGGCGCAAAATACTATGTACTGACAAACAAATGGCGAGGAAGTTCGCCCTCATTGACGCGTCTGTGACGCACGCAAAAGTACAAGGCTATGGCACAAGAAATCGAATTAAAGTTTATCGTCGAAAAAGACAGCGTTGACGCACTCCGCCAGCATCTGCATACGCTTTCCGGCGAACACCATGCACCGGTACAACTGCTTAATATCTATTACGAAACGCCAGACAACTGGCTGCGCCGCCACGATATGGGGCTGCGTATCCGGGGCGCGGGCGGGCGCTACGAGATGACGATGAAAATTGCCGGCCGCGTGGTCGGCGGCTTGCATCAGCGCCCGGAATACAATATCGACATCAGCAAGCCAGAACTTGAGCTGGAACGTTTCCCGGCGGAGGTCTGGCCGGAAGGCGAACTGCCTTCCACGCTGGCGGAACAGGTACAGCCGCTGTTCAGCACCGATTTCTGGCGCGAAAAATGGCTGGTGACGGAAGGCAAAAGCCGCATCGAAATCGCCCTCGATCTGGGGGACGTGAAGGCGGGTGAGTTCCAGGAACCGATTTGCGAACTGGAGCTTGAGCTGCTGGAAGGTGACGCAAATGACGTGCTGAAGCTGGCGCGCAGGCTGGTAAACCAGTCCGGATTACGTCAGGGAAGCCTGAGTAAAGCCGCGCGAGGTTACCATCTGGCCGCCGGAAATGCGCCGCGCGTGCTGAAAGAGACGACCATTTTGCACGTTGCGCCGAAAGCCAGCGTTGAACAGGGTCTGGAAGCCGCGCTGGAGCTGGCGCTTTCTCAGTGGCAATACCATGAAGAGCTGTGGGTGCGGAATGTGAAAAACGCCAAATCCCACGTGCTGGCGGCGATTGCTCTGGTGCGCCATACCCTTGCGCTGTTCGGCGGTATTGTTCCTCGCAAAGCGAGCGCTCACTTACGTGACCTGCTGACGCAGACCGAAACGCTGATGCTCTCCGATGTCTCGGCGCAAACGGCGATCTACAGCCCGCAAACCGCCACGGCAAAACTGGCGCTGACCGAGTTTCTGGTGACGCGCGGCTGGCGCGCCTTCCTGGATGCGAAAGCAGAGGCCAAAATCGCGGAAAACTTTAAGCGTTTCGCGGATATTCATCTTTCCCGTCATGCCGCTGAACTGAAGAGCACCTTTGCCTATCCGCTCGGCGATAAGTATGGCGATCAGCTTCCCCGTCTGTCGCGCAACATCGACAGCATGCTGCTCCTTTCCGGTGCCTACGACGGGCCACAGGCGCAGGCGTGGCTGGAAAACTGGCAGGGGCTGAAGCATGCCATCGAAACCCGCCAGCATATTGAGATCGAGCATTTCCGTAACGAGGCCATTTCGCAGGAGCCGTTCTGGCTGCACAGCGGAAAACGTTAACTCTGGCAAGGAACCCCTAAAATGCCGCTTTCTTCACCGTTACAGCAGCAGTGGCAGACCGTGTGCGAACGTCTGCCTGAATCATTACCGGCGTCATCCTTAAGCGAGCAGGCGAAAAGCGTGCTCGCCTTCAGTGATTTTGTGCAGGAAAGCATCACCGCCTACCCGAACTGGCTGGTGGAGCTTGAGAACGCACCGCCGCAGGCGGACGAGTGGCGGCACTATGCCGGCTGGCTGCATGCCGCGCTTGAAGACGTAGCGGATGAGACGACGCTGATGCGCGTCCTGCGTCAGTTCCGCCGTCGGATGATGGTGCGCATTGCCTGGGCTCAGGCGCTGGAGCTTGTGAGCGAAGAGAGTACGCTGCAGCAGCTAAGCGAGCTGGCGCAAACGCTGATTGTCGCCGCGCGCGACTGGCTCTACGCCGCCTGCTGTAAAGAGTGGGGCACGCCGTGCAGCGAGGAAGGGGTTCCTCAGCCGCTGTTGATTCTGGGGATGGGCAAGCTGGGCGGCTGCGAGCTGAACTTCTCCTCCGATATCGACCTGATTTTTGCCTGGCCTGAGAACGGCTCCACGCGCGGCGGCCGTCGCGAGCTGGACAACGCCCAGTTCTTTACCCGCCTCGGTCAGCGTCTGATTAAGGCGCTGGATCAGCCCACGCAGGACGGTTTTGTTTACCGCGTGGACATGCGCCTGCGGCCGTTCGGTGACAGTGGCCCGCTGGTGCTGAGCTTTGCCGCGCTGGAAGATTATTACCAGGAGCAGGGGCGCGACTGGGAGCGTTATGCGATGGTTAAAGCGCGGATCATGGGCGACAGCGACGACGCCTACGCCAACGAGCTGCGCGCCATGCTGCGCCCGTTCGTGTTCCGTCGCTATATCGACTTCAGCGTCATCCAGTCCCTGCGTAATATGAAAGGGATGATCGCCCGTGAGGTTCGCCGTCGTGGGCTGAAGGACAACATCAAGCTTGGCGCGGGCGGCATTCGCGAAATCGAATTTATCGTCCAGGTCTTCCAGCTGATTCGCGGCGGGCGTGAGCCGTCGTTACAGTCCCGTTCACTGCTGCCGACGCTGAGCGCCATCGAGCAGCTGCACCTGCTGCCGGACGGCGACGCGCAAACCCTGCGCGAGGCCTATCTGTTCCTGCGTCGTCTGGAAAACCTGCTGCAAAGTATCAACGACGAACAGACTCAGACCCTGCCGGGGGATGACCTTAACCGGGCGCGTCTGGCCTGGGGGATGCGGGTGGACGACTGGTCAACGCTGACCGAACGGCTCGATGCCCATATGGCAGGCGTGCGCCGCATCTTTAACGAACTGATCGGTGATGACGAAAGCGAATCGCAGGACGATGCGCTTTCCGAGCACTGGCGCGAGCTGTGGCAGGATGCGCTCCAGGAAGATGACACGACCCCCGTGCTGGCGCACCTGAGTGACGATGCCCGGCATCGCGTGGTGGCGCTAATCGCCGATTTCCGTCTTGAGCTGAACAAACGCGCCATCGGCCCGCGCGGCCGTCAGGTGCTGGATCACCTGATGCCGCACCTGCTGAGCGAGGTCTGCTCGCGGGCGGATGCGCCGGTGCCGCTGTCGCGCATGATGCCGTTGCTGAGTGGGATCATCACGCGTACCACGTACCTTGAGCTTCTGAGCGAGTTTCCGGGGGCGCTGAAGCATCTGATTACGCTCTGCGCCGCCTCGCCGATGGTGGCCAACAAGCTGGCGCGCTATCCGCTGCTGCTGGATGAACTGCTCGACCCGAACACCCTGTATCAACCCACGGCGACGGATGCCTACCGGGACGAGCTGCGTCAGTATCTGCTGCGCGTGCCGGAAGAAGACGAAGAGCAGCAGCTGGAGGCGCTGCGCCAGTTTAAGCAGGCGCAGATGCTGCGCGTGGCGGCTGCGGATATCGCCGGAACGCTGCCGGTGATGAAAGTGAGCGATCACTTAACCTGGCTCGCGGAGGCGATCATCGACGCGGTAGTGCAGCAGGCGTGGGTGCAGATGGTGGCCCGCTACGGCCAGCCGAAGCACCTTGCTGACCGTGAGGGGCGAGGGTTTGCCGTGGTCGGTTACGGCAAGCTCGGCGGCTGGGAGCTGGGATACAGCTCCGATCTGGATTTAATCTTCCTGCACGACTGCCCGGTTGACGTGATGACCGACGGCGAGCGCGAGATTGACGGGCGTCAGTTCTACCTGCGCCTGGCGCAGCGCATCATGCACCTGTTCAGCACCCGCACCTCGTCGGGCATTTTGTATGAAGTCGATGCGCGCCTGCGTCCGTCCGGCGCGGCGGGCATGCTGGTGACCTCAACGGAATCCTTCGCCGATTACCAGAAGAATGAAGCCTGGACGTGGGAGCATCAGGCGCTGGTGCGCGCCCGCGTGGTGTATGGCGATCCGCAGCTCAAAACGCAGTTCGATGCCATCCGTAAGGACGTCATGACCACCTCACGCGAGGGCAGTACGCTGCAGACCGAAGTGCGCGAGATGCGCGAGAAAATGCGCGCGCATCTCGGCAATAAACACCGCGATCGTTTTGATATCAAAGCCGACGAGGGCGGGATCACCGATATTGAGTTCATTACCCAGTATCTGGTGCTGCTCCACGCCCACGACAAGCCGAAGCTGACCCGCTGGTCTGATAACGTGCGCATTCTGGAACTGCTGGCGCAAAACGACATCATGGACGAACAGGAGGCGCAGGCCTTAACCCGCGCCTACACGACGCTGCGCGACGAGCTTCATCACCTGGCGCTGCAGGAGGAACCGGGGCACGTGGCGCTGGACTGTTTCACTGCTGAACGCGCTCAGGTAACGGCCAGCTGGCAGAAGTGGCTGGTGGAACCGTGCGTAACAAATCAAGTGTGATATTATCGCGCGCAAATTGTGAATCTTTCTGGAGTCAGGAATGAAAGTAACACTGCCAGAGTTTGAACGTGCTGGAGTAATGGTTGTTGGGGATGTGATGCTGGATCGCTACTGGTATGGGCCGACCAGCCGCATCTCTCCGGAAGCACCGGTACCGGTGGTAAAGGTCGACACCATTGAAGAGCGTCCCGGCGGCGCGGCAAACGTGGCGATGAACATTGCCTCTCTGGGCGCGCACTCGCGTCTGGTTGGCCTGACCGGTATCGACGATGCGGCGCGCGCGCTGAGCAAGTCGCTGGCGGACGTGAACGTGAAGTGCGACTTCGTTTCGGTTCCGACCCACCCAACCATCACCAAGCTGCGCGTGCTGTCTCGCAACCAGCAGCTGATCCGCCTCGACTTTGAAGAAGGGTTCGAAGGCGTTGATCCCGAGCCGCTGCACGAGCGCATTAACCAGGCGCTGGGCAATATCGGCGCGCTGGTGCTGTCCGACTACGCGAAAGGCGCGCTGGCGAGCGTGCAGACGATGATCCAGCTGGCGCGTAAAGCCAGCGTGCCGGTGCTGATCGACCCGAAAGGCACCGACTTTGAGCGCTATCGCGGCGCGACGCTGCTGACGCCAAACCTCTCCGAGTTTGAGGCGGTGGCGGGCAAGTGCAAAACTGAGGAAGAACTGGTTGAGCGCGGCATGAAGATCATTGCTGACTTTGAGCTATCCGCGCTGCTGGTGACCCGCTCCGAGCAGGGGATGACGCTGTTGCAGCCGGGCAAGGCACCGCTGCATATGCCAACCCAGGCGCAGGAAGTGTACGATGTGACCGGTGCCGGTGATACGGTGATCGGCGTGCTGGCGGCGACGCTGGCCGCAGGAAACTCTCTGGAAGAGGCGTGCTACTTCGCTAACGCCGCGGCGGGTGTGGTCGTTGGTAAGCTCGGTACCTCAACCGTTTCCCCAATCGAGCTGGAAAACGCGGTGCGCGGCCGTGCGGACACCGGTTTTGGCGTTATGACCGAAGACGAGCTTAAAGTGGCCGTCGCCGCCGCGCGCAAGCGCGGTGAGAAAGTGGTGATGACCAACGGCGTGTTTGACATCCTGCACGCGGGCCACGTCTCCTATCTGGCGAATGCGCGCAAGCTGGGCGATCGCCTGATTGTGGCGGTCAACAGCGATGCGTCGACGAAACGCCTGAAGGGTGAAACGCGTCCGGTGAACCCGCTTGAGCAGCGGATGATCGTGCTCGGCGCGCTGGAAGCCGTGGACTGGGTGGTGTCGTTTGAAGAAGACACACCGCAGCGCCTGATTGCCGGTATTCTGCCGGATCTGCTGGTAAAAGGCGGGGATTACAAGCCGGAGCAAATCGCGGGCAGCGAAGAGGTCTGGGCCAACGGCGGCGAGGTGATGGTGCTCAACTTTGAGGACGGGTGTTCCACCACCAACATCATCAGGAAGATCCAGAAAGACAGTCAGTAAAAAAAACGGGCCAGCTGGCCCGTTTATTTTTTCACCCTCTCCCTGTGGGAGAGGGCTGGGGTGAGGGCATCAGGCCGCACTTACTCCTGGTTATCCACCGGCGGAATAGCCGGTGCCGGTTTCACTTCTTCCGGCGCATTGCGGTTTTCCAGCTCGGTCAGACGCTGTTCCAGCAGCGCCAGCTTCTCGCGGGTGCGCAGCAGAACCTGGGTCTGCACGTCAAACTCTTCGCGGCTGACTAGATCAAGGCGAACCAACTGCGCCTGCAGCGTCTGGCGGATTTTCTTCTCAACGTCATCACCAAATTCACGAATGCCTTTCGGCATGGATTCATGAACCTGACGCGCAATTTGCTCAATTTTCTTCGGGTTAATCATTGTCGTTTCCCTTGATGGAAAGGTGTTAGTGTCCATTGTAGCGCGTCATGCCCGGGGTAAACAAAATTGTTTGATGCTTATGCATTGCCCAGGATAATCAATAGCGTTATAGTTATCTCGCTTATTCTCAGGGCGGGGCGAAATTCCCCACCGGCGGTAAATCAGCGTGACGCTGAAAGCCCGCGAGCGCTTTGGGTGAAAACTCAAAGGTCAGCAGATCCGGTGTAATTCCGGAGCCGACGGTTAGAGTCCGGATGGGAGAGAGTAACGATCCAGTCGGGCATGGGCCCGCTCACGTTATCTTTTTGCCGCTTATACGGCGCTCCTAAGACTGCCCTGATTCTGGTAACCATAATGTTAATGAGGTTTTTTTACCATGAATCAGACGCTACTTTCCTCTTTTGGCACTTCAACTCAACGTGTTGAACATGCACTGGATGCACTGCGCGAAGGCCGCGGTGTGATGGTGCTTGACGATGAAAACCGTGAAAACGAAGGCGACATGATTTTCGCCGCCGAAAACATGACCGTTGAACAGATGGCGCTGACCATCCGTCACGGCAGCGGCATCGTATGCCTGTGTATTACCGAAGATCGTCGTAAGCAGCTCGAGCTGCCGATGATGGTCGAAAACAACACCAGCGCCTTTGGTACCGGTTTTACCGTGACTATTGAAGCGGCGCATGGCGTGACCACCGGTGTGTCTGCGGCTGACCGCCTGACCACCGTACGTGCCGCGATTGCTGACGGTGCGAAGCCATCCGATCTGCATCGTCCAGGCCACGTCTTCCCACTGCGCGCGCAGGCGGGCGGCGTCCTGACCCGCGGCGGTCACACCGAAGCGACCATCGACCTGGTGACGCTGGCGGGCTTCAAACCTGCGGGTGTGCTGTGTGAACTGACCAACGATGACGGCACTATGGCGCGCGCGCCGGAGTGCATCACCTTTGCGCGTCTGCACAACATGCCGGTGGTAACGATTGAAGATCTGGTGGAGTATCGCCAGGCGCACGAGCGCAAAGCCAGCTGATAATAAAAACGCCGGGATATCCCGGCGTTTTTTTACCCGATTCCTGCGGTCTGCAGCAGAACCAGGCTTAATCCCATCACCGACATTCCGCACAGCACGCCATAGCTGGGGTTGTTGTTAGGATCTATCTCCTTCGCCAGCGGCATCAGTTCATCCACCGAAAGTGCAACCATGATCCCGGCTACCGCTGCCATAATCGCCGCCATCACTACCGGAGAGACCAGGCTACCAAGGATCAGCCAGGCCAGCACGCCGCCAAGGATTTCGGCCATCCCGGAAATACCTGCCCAGAACACTGCGGTGCGTTTCGAGCCCGTGGCGGCATAGACCGGTCCGGCGACGGCCAGTCCTTCAGGAATATTGTGTAAGGCCACCGCCAGTGCGATGCCAAAGCCCATTTCCAGATTGCTGCTGGCCGTCACGTAGGTGGCGACCCCTTCCGGGAAATTATGCAGGCTGATGCCCAGCGTCAGCAGAACCGCCGTTCGCTTAATATTCCGCGGCATGGGCGTTACGTTTTTCTGCATTAAATCCTGCGGATGCGCGTGCGGCAGCATCCGGTCGAGGGCAAAGTACCCCAGCAGGCCAAAAACAAACATGCCGTAACCCAGCAGCGGAGACATGCCTTCTGTGCCCAGCGCGGCAGGCAGCATCTCCATCAGGGAGATGAGCAGCATGATCCCGGCAGCAAAGCCCAGCGAGAAGGCCAGTACGCGGTTAGAGGGCTTTTGACCAAGTACGCCGAGGATCGCACCGATAAAGGTCGCAGCGCCCGCGAGTATGGTCAGGATCAAGGGGACTGACATGCATAACTCCTTGTGATAATGATTCTCATTAATATAAATGATTCATTTCTGGCAAAGCGAGGGGCGAACCCCGGCTTTACACATTCCTTACATTCAAATTTCCTGATGATGATCTTCACGCTTATCTGCGTTCATCTTTGCCGGATTGCGCGTAATGTAGCACCATTAAATTGACACCTTCTGTAAGGATATCACCATGACTTCTTCCCGTATGCCAGCCCTGTTTTTAGGTCACGGCAGCCCTATGAACGTTCTGGAAGACAACGTCTATACCCGCGTATGGCGTAGCCTGGGCGAGACGTTGCCGCGTCCAAAAGCGATTGTGGTGGTATCCGCGCACTGGTTCACCCGTGGAACGGGCGTGACTGCCATGGAAGCGCCAAAAACCATTCATGATTTTGGCGGCTTCCCGCAGGCGCTGTATGACACGCATTATCCAGCCCCCGGCTCGCCTGAGCTGGCACAAAGGCTGGTGGATCTGCTGGCGCCTGTTCCTGTAACGCTGGATAAAGAAGCCTGGGGTTTTGACCATGGCTCCTGGGGCGTGCTGATTAAAATGTATCCTGATGCGGATATCCCGATGGTGCAGCTGAGCATCGACAGCACCAAACCGGCCGCCTGGCATCTGGAGATGGGCCGCAAGCTGGCAACGCTTCGTGATGAAGGCATCATGCTGGTGGCAAGCGGCAACGTGGTGCACAACCTGCGCACGGCGCGCTGGCACGGTGAGAATACGCCTTACCCGTGGGCGACCGCTTTTAACGACTACGTTAAAGCAAACCTGACGTGGCAGGGGCCGGCTGAGGAGCATCCGCTGGTGAACTATCTGGATCATGAGGGCGGTTCGCTTTCTAACCCGACGCCGGAACACTTCCTGCCGCTGCTGTACGTGCTTGGCGCGTGGGATGGTCAGGAGCCGGTTACGATCCCGGTTGACGGTATTGAGATGGGGAGTCTGAGTATGCTGTCGGTGCAGGTGGGGAAATAAAAGCAAAACGGCAACTTCAGGTTGCCGTTTTTAGTGTGTGCACCCTCTCCCTGTGGGAGAGGGCTGGGGTGAGGGCATCAGGCCGCAGTCTTACTCCACAAAAATATGCGGATAGAACCGCGACAGATCCTGCGTGATCAGCGCGCGATCTTCGCGAATGCCAATTCCGGCTGGCAGATCGTTGATGAGCCAGCTGCCAATCAGCGTATAGCTGTCGCCAAATTTCGGCAGTGGATAGAACTCCTGGACGATCATCCCTTCTTCGCCGTACGGCCCTTCAACCGCTTCCAGCGTCTTACCGTTTTCGATAATCGACACGTTCGCGCCTTCGCGGGAGAAGATCGGCTTAACGACGTATTTCTCCATCTGCGGGTAATCATCTTCCGCAAAATACGCCGGCAGCAGGTTCGGGTGATTCGGGAACATCTCCCAGAGCATCGGCAGCAGGGCTTTGTTAGAGATAATGCTCTTCCAGGCCGGTTCCAGCCAGCGCACGCCAGCATCTTCCAGCTTGGTGGAGAACATCTCGCGGAGCATGTACTCCCACGGGTAGAGCTTGAACAGGTTGCTGATCACCTGATCCTGCGTATCCGTAAACTGACCTTTTTCACCCAGTCCGATATCCTCGATATAGAGGAACTCGGTCGCCACTTCCGCTTCGGCAGCGCAGTCCTGCAGATACTGAACCGTGCCACGGTCTTCTTCCGTGTCGCGGCAGCAGGCGAGATGCAGCAGGTTGAAGCCAAACTGCTCGCGTAGCTCGGCGAAGCGCTCGATCAGCTTCTCCTGCAGGCTGTTGAACTGGTCGCTGCCTTCCGGCAGGTTTCCGGCATTGGCCTGGTCTTCCAGCCAGATCCACTGGAAGAACGCCGCTTCGTACAGGGAAGTTGGGGTATCGGCGTTGTTTTCCAGAAGCTTCGGTTCACCTTTGCCGTCCCACGCCAGATCCAGGCGAGAGTAAAGCGAAGGCTGATTTGTTTTCCACGACTGGCGGACAAAGCTCCAGGTGTGCTTCGGAATGCGGAACTTTGCCATCAGCTCGTCGCTGTCGATGACCTTTTCCACGACCTTCAGGCACATCTGATGCAGCTCTGCCGTCACCTCTTCCAGCTTCTCAACCTGGGCCAGCGTGAGCTTGTAGTAAGCGTCTTCACACCAGTACGGCTCGCCGTACATGGTGTGGAAGTTAAAACCGTACTCGGTGGCTTTTTCGCGCCAGTCCGGGCGCTCGGTGATACTGACTCGTTCCATGATCAGCCGCCCATTGAGCGAGTAGAGGAGGTGCCTGTCGCGCTGCGCTGCATGCTGGTCTGCTTCGCCACCGATTCACCAAACCCGCCGCGGGTAATGGTGCTGGTCGTCGCAGGTTTCGGCGCCATTGCCGTTTTCGGTACCGTCACGGTGCGGCCAGGCGTCGCTGCGCCGTAGCCTTTACCGCTGGCATCGGTATATTGGCCGTAAGCCGGACTGGCCGGGTTTTTCGAGCTAAACAGCGGCTGCTGCTGGTAGCCTGCACCGCCGCCCATCAGACGACCCATCATGTAGCCTGCCATCAGCGGCATCCAGAAGCTGCCGCTGGACTGCGCCTGCGCCTGATTTTCAGGTGCGGTGCCGGCCTGGACCGGTGTCTGCTGGCACTGACCTTCACCGAATTCCGCCACGCAGTCTTCGCGTGAGGCATATTTCGGCGCGGTACGTTCTGCTTCTTTCAGCGCACTCGTATAAGCCGTTTTACACTCGGCGGCTTTGCCGGTTGCGGCAGAGCAGTCGTCTGCGTTTTGATACAGCGAAACCGTTTCGTCATTTTTCTCACAGCCTGCCAGCATAAAGACAGCCGTAACCGCCAGCGCGACAGGGGTGAGGTGACGCGCGTTCCAGCTCTTGCGGAACGAAGCGTGATTGATAGATTTTGTCCGTTTCATCTTTGTCTTCCAGGACCCAGTGGTAATAACGCTCAGGATAGAGGATGAGTGGTTGAAAATGAAGCGAAGAGGGGCGGAATCAGGGGGATCTTTACGTTGGCTTACGTTCGGATGTGATTCAGATGCTCCCTCTCCCTGTGGGAGAGGGGCGGGGTGAGGGCATCAGGCCGCAGCAGGCCTGATGACACTCTTAATTACGGAACGGATTATTGCCCTTGCTGGCAGGCGCTGTGGTACGCGCGGCAGCGGGCTGTGCAGCAGGGGTGTTGCTGTTAGCGTTGAAGTTATCAACCGCGGCAACCTGGTCAGGATTCTCAGGTGCAACGCTCTCCGGAGAGGTGGAGACCGGTTTGCCCAGCGCGCTGTTCAGCATCTGCAGGTCTTGCTCGTTCAGCGTACCCAGAGCCTGCTTAATGTTCAGCTGGTTAATCAGGTACTGATAACGCGCGCTGGAGAGCTGCTGCTTCGCGTTGTACAGCGTGGTGGTCGCGTCGAGCACGTCAACGATAGTACGTGTACCGACCGAGTAACCCGCTTCCATCGCGTCCAGGGAGCTCTGTGCAGACACAACGGCCTGTTTATAGGCGTTGATGCTGCTGATCGAGGCGTTCACGTTGTTGAAGGAGGAACGCACGGTCTGCACCACGTTACGGTGGGCGCTTTCCAGCTGCTCGCTCGCGCCAACAAAGTTGTACTGCGCCTGTTTCACCTGGGAGTTGACCTGACCGCCCTGGTACAGCGGCAGAGAGAAGCTC
The DNA here is from genome assembly GCF_026420145.1 of Enterobacter pseudoroggenkampii. Lineage (NCBI taxonomy): Bacteria > Pseudomonadati > Pseudomonadota > Gammaproteobacteria > Enterobacterales > Enterobacteriaceae > Enterobacter > Enterobacter pseudoroggenkampii. The sequence goes on along the minus strand of NZ_JAPMLV010000005.1, from coordinate 190,770 downwards.
AGGCCCACCTTGTTCTGGCCCATATTGCTGTCATTATAACCCTGCGAATTGGCACCATTCGTTTTAGAGCCACTGTAGGTGGTGTCAGAGATACCGGTAGAGGCGCTCAGGCTCAGGGTTGGCAGATGACCGTCCTGCGCCTGACGAATTTGCTCGCGGGCCAGGTCCTGGCTCAGACGCGCCTGCAGCAACGTCAGGTTGCGGTTTTCCGCCTCTTTCAGCAGGGCGTTAACGGCCTGCGGTTTATCCGTTTTAAAGCTGTCGACGTTCAGAGACGCCAGCTCAGGATAATAATTCCCGGTGACCTGACGCAGGGATTCCAGCGCGTTATCGAGGTTGTTACGCGCGGTCACTTCGTTGGCCAGCACGGTGTCGTACTGTGAACGGGCGTTCTGCACGTCGGTGATCGCCACCAGGCCCACGTTGAAGCGCTGGGTAGTTTGATCTAACTGGCGGTAAATCGCCTGTTTCTGCGCTTCGGTGTAGGAGAGTGCGTCAATCGCGCTCAGCACGTTGAAATACGCCGTGGCCGTGTTCAGGATCAGCGTCTGCTGGTCGGTCTGATAGGTCACATCCTGGATGCCTGCGCTTTTTTCCTGCAGGGTCAGGGCACGCCATTTGGACATATCAAACAGCGTCTGTGTTAATTGCAGTGAGGCGCTGGTAGCATTGGAGTTTACGCCGTTAGCGTCGCGGAAACCGTTGCTGTAGGTATAATCTGCACCTAACCCTAACTGTGGCAGCAAGGGGCTACGCGCTTCGTTAATCTTTTCAAACGCAGCATCACGATCGGCCGCTGATTTACGTAAATCAGGGTTGCCCAGACGTGCCTGCTGGTAGACCTGTAACAGGTTTTCCGCCTGGCTCATTGCACTGAAGCCCGTCAGGCTCAGGCCGATAAGGATGGGGAGCAATTTCTTCATTTGCATTCCTTGTTGTGAAGCAGTATTAGCGCTGATCTAATTAAAAAATAATTGCCGATTCTAACAGAATCTTCCATACCAAAAGGTTGGCGTTACGTGCCATCTGGCGGTAATTTGCACCAATCTACCATATAGCCTTACAAACGGCAGCCAAACAGCCTTGAAATTCATAATTTCATAACCATTGCTACCAGGACTCGACTCATGCAAAAACCAGATAAGTTGCCCGTGACTTTCGCCAAAAACGATGTAGAAATTATTGCACGAGAAACGCTTTATAGCGGTTTTTTTTCAATGGATCTTTACCGTTTCAGGCATCGCCTGTTTAACGGGGAAATGAGCGGCGAAATCAGACGCGAAATTTTTGAGCGCGGGCATGCGGCAGTCTTGCTACCCTTTGACCCAGTGCGTGACGAAGTTGTGCTGGTGGAGCAGATCCGCATCGCCGCTTATGACGTCAGTGAGAGCCCGTGGCTGCTGGAGATGGTGGCCGGGATGATCGAAGAAGGCGAGTCGGTCGAGGACGTCGCCCGGCGCGAGGCGCTGGAAGAGGCGGGGCTGGTGGTCGGCCGTACCAAACCGGTGCTGAGCTATCTGGCAAGCCCGGGAGGCACCAGCGAACGCTTATCCATAATGGTGGGCGAAGTGGACGCCACGACCGCAGAAGGCATTCACGGTCTGGCTGATGAAAACGAAGATATTCGTGTTCATGTGGTAAGCCGGGAGCAGGCTTATCAGTGGGTAGAAGAGGGGAAAATCGACAACGCAGCATCTGTCATCGCCCTGCAATGGCTACAGCTGCATTATCAGACATTACGAAACGAGTGGAAAAAATGAAGCGCTATACGCCTGACTTCCCAGAAATGATGCGCCTGTGCGAAACCAATTTCGCACAATTGCGCCGCCTGCTGCCAAAAAACGACGCACCCGGCGAAACGGTAAGCTATCAGGTGAGCAACGCGCAGTATCGATTAACGATAACAGAATCAACGCGCTACACTACGCTGGTGGAGATTGAGCAAACGGCACCCAGCATTAGCTACTGGAGCCTGCCGTCGATGACGGTACGCCTCTATCACGACGCGATGGTCGCTGAAGTGTGTTCAAGCCAGCAGATCTTTCGCTTCAAGGCGCGGTATGATTACCCGAATAAAAAGTTGCATCAACGCGACGAAAAGCATCAAATTAACCAGTTTTTAGCCGACTGGCTAAGATATTGTTTAGCACATGGAGCAATGGCGATTCCGGTTTGTTAGCGTCATAAACCTACCTAAGGACACCATTTGGAAAGCCTGTTGAACCTGACTGTTGCTGGTGGGGCGCCAGTCAGGATATTACAAATCACCGATACCCACCTTTTTGCCGAAAAGCATGAAACGCTGCTGGGGGTGAATACCTGGGAGAGTTATCAGGCGGTACTGAGTGCCATTCACGCTGAAAACCGTGCATGCGATCTGATTGTCGCAACGGGCGATCTGGCGCAGGACCAATCTTCCGCGGCCTACCAGCATTTTGCTGAAGGCATCGCGAGCTTTAGCGTGCCTTGCGTCTGGCTGCCGGGAAACCATGACTTCCAGCCTGCCATGTACAGTTCTCTTCAGGATGCGGGTATTTCTCCGGCGAAATGTGTTTTTGCGGGTGAACAGTGGCAGATCCTGCTGCTGGACAGTCAGGTGTTTGGCGTCCCGCACGGTGAGTTAAGCGAGTTTCAGCTCGACTGGCTTGAGACCAAACTGGCTGCTGAACCGGAACGCCACACGCTGCTGTTGCTTCATCATCACCCTCTGCCGGCGGGCTGCAGCTGGCTCGATCAGCACAGCCTGCGCAACTCCGCGGCGCTGGATCACGTGCTGGCGAAGTTCCCGCGGGTGAAAAATCTGCTGTGTGGGCATATTCACCAGGAACAGGATCTCGACTGGAACGGGCGCCGCATGCTGGCGACGCCGTCGACCTGCGTTCAGTTTAAGCCGCACTGCGCCAACTTTACGCTGGATACCATCGCGCCAGGCTGGCGCTGGCTGGAACTGCATGCCGACGGCACGCTGACCACGGAAGTCTGCCGTTTGACGGGTGCAAAATTCCGCCCGGATACCGCTTCAGAAGGCTATTGATGTCTACGCTCCTTTATCTGCACGGATTCAACAGCTCGCCACGCTCCGCAAAAGCGACACAGTTTCGCCAGTGGCTGAGCGAGCATCACCCCGACGTTGAGATGATTATCCCTCAGCTGCCGCCTTACCCGGCAGAGGCCGCGGAGATGCTGGAATCCATTGTGCTTGCGCACGGCGGCGAAACCTTTGGTGTGGTCGGTTCATCCCTGGGCGGGTATTACGCCACCTGGCTCTCGCAATGCTTTATGCTGCCCGCCGTTGTGGTTAATCCGGCGGTTCGGCCATTTGAGCTGCTGCGGGACTTTCTTGGCGAAAACGAGAACCCCTACACGGGCCAGCAATATGTGCTAGAGTCACGCCATATTTACGATCTCAAAGTTATGCAGGTCGACCCGCTCGAGGCGCCGGATCTCATCTGGCTGCTGCAGCAGACGGGAGATGAAGTGCTGGATTACCGCCAGGCAGTGGCGTATTACGCCTCCTGCCGCCAGACAATAGAAGAGGGCGGAAACCATGCTTTCACGGGCTTTGAGAATCATTTCACCCAGATTGTCGATTTTCTTGGACTGCACAGCCACTGACAATCAATGCGAATTGCTAGTTTAAATCATGACGCAAACCTATAACGCTGATGCCATTGAGGTCCTCACCGGGCTTGAGCCGGTTCGCCGCCGCCCGGGGATGTACACCGATACGACGCGCCCAAACCATCTGGGCCAGGAAGTTATTGATAACAGTGTGGACGAAGCGCTGGCGGGCCATGCCAAACGCGTTGACGTCATCCTGCACGCCGATCAATCGCTGGAAGTCATTGACGACGGGCGCGGCATGCCGGTGGATATCCACCCGGAAGAGGGCGTCCCGGCCGTTGAGCTGATCCTCTGTCGTCTGCACGCGGGCGGTAAGTTCTCCAACAAAAACTACCAGTTCTCCGGCGGCCTGCACGGCGTGGGGATTTCCGTCGTCAACGCCCTGTCAAAACGCGTGGAAGTGAACGTCCGTCGCGACGGTCAGGTGTACAACATCGCGTTTGAAAACGGCGAGAAGGTGCAGGATCTGCAGGTTGTCGGGACGTGCGGCAAACGCAACACCGGCACCAGCGTTCACTTCTGGCCTGACGAAAGTTTCTTCGACAGCCCGCGCTTTTCCGTTTCCCGCCTGACGCACCTGCTGAAAGCCAAAGCGGTGCTGTGCCCGGGCGTGGAAATTACCTTTAAGGATAACGTCAACAACACCGAGCAGACCTGGCGCTACGAAGATGGCCTTAATGACTATCTGTGCGAAGCGGTAAACGGCCTGCCGACGCTGCCGGAAAAACCGTTCGTCGGCAATTTCACCGGCGATACCGAAGCGGTGGACTGGGCGCTGCTGTGGCTACCGGAAGGCGGCGAGCTGCTGACCGAAAGCTACGTTAACCTGATCCCGACCATGCTGGGCGGTACCCACGTCAACGGCCTGCGTCAGGGCCTGCTGGACGCGATGCGCGAATTCTGCGAATACCGTAACATCCTGCCGCGCGGCGTGAAGCTGTCGGCGGAAGATATCTGGGACCGCTGTGCCTACGTGCTCTCCGTGAAGATGCAGGATCCGCAGTTTGCCGGTCAGACCAAAGAGCGCCTGTCGTCACGTCAGTGCGCGGCGTTCGTTTCCGGCGTGGTGAAAGATGCATTTACCCTGTGGCTGAACCAGAACGTTCAGGCGGCAGAGATGCTGGCTGAAATGGCCATTTCCAGCGCCCAGCGTCGTCTGCGCGCCGCCAAGAAAGTGGTGCGTAAAAAGCTGACCAGCGGCCCTGCGCTGCCGGGCAAGCTGGCGGACTGTACCGCGCAGGATCTCAACCGTACCGAGCTGTTCCTCGTGGAAGGGGACTCGGCGGGCGGGTCGGCCAAGCAGGCGCGCGATCGTGAATATCAGGCGATCATGCCGCTCAAGGGTAAGATCCTGAACACCTGGGAAGTCTCGTCTGATGAAGTGCTGGCCTCGCAGGAAGTCCACGATATCTCGGTCGCGATCGGCATCGATCCGGACAGCGACGATCTGAGCCAGCTGCGCTACGGCAAGATCTGTATCCTCGCGGATGCGGACTCCGATGGTCTGCACATCGCCACGCTGCTATGCGCGCTGTTTGTGAAGCACTTCAAAACGCTGGTGAAAAACGGTCACGTCCACGTGGCGCTGCCGCCGCTGTACCGGATCGACCTCGGCAAAGAGGTTTACTACGCGCTGACGGAAGAAGAGAAAGCGGGCGTGCTGGAACAGCTGAAGCGTAAGAAGGGCAAGCCTAACGTGCAGCGCTTTAAAGGGCTGGGCGAGATGAACCCGATGCAGCTGCGCGAAACGACGCTGGATCCGAACACGCGCCGCCTGGTGCAGCTGACGATCAGCGACGAAGACGAACAGCAGACCAACGCTATGATGGATATGCTCCTTGCCAAGAAACGTTCGGAAGACCGTCGTAACTGGCTGCAGGAGAAAGGCGATATGGCGGATATTGAGGCCTGATGCCCTCACCCTAACCCTCTCCCTGTGGGAGAGGGAATGGATCGTAGGCCCGGTAAGCGTTAGCGCCACCGGGCTTTTTTACGTCAAAACTCCATCTTCACCGTCAGCTGCACTTCGCGCGGGTCGCCAATCTGGTTACCCAGATTGTTGGTTGCGATAGATGAGGTGTAGTAAGTCTTATCAAACAGGTTCTTCACGTTCACCTGCAGCGTCACCGGATACTGCAGCTTCATCTTATACGCCGCAAACGCATCCGCCACGAAATAGCCCGGCAGATAGTAATCCGCACCGTTGGTTGCGGAACGACGGCTTACGCCGTGCCCGCCGCCGCCCAGCGTCAGGGTATTCCCGGCAAACGCATTGTGAATATCGTAGGTCAGGAACAGGGAGCCGGTATGGCGCGGCACGTTCGGCAGCGGTTTGCCCGCATAGTCCGGGTCTTCCAGCACCTTAGCGTCGGTATAGCCATAGCTGGCGATGATATTGGTGTTCTCGGTCAGCGATCCGGCTAGATCCACCTCCACGCCCTGGGAGCGCACGCGGCCCGCCGTTTTGGCGATGGTTTCACCCCCCACGCTTTCGTTGTACAGCACGTTGCGTTTATGAATATCAAACAGCGCGATATTGGCGGTAACCCCGTCGAACAGGTCGAACTTCGCGCCCACTTCGTAAGCATTCGACGTTTCCGGCGGCAGGTCGCCGATGTAGCTCGCAATGGACGACTGCGGCATAAACGTCTGCGAGTAGTTGGCAAACAGCGAGACCGCTGGCGTGAGCTTATAGACCAGCCCCAGCTTCGGCGTCCACTGTTCGTCACGGCTGTCGGTGTTGACGTTGAACGGGCGGCCTTTGCCCGCGTACTGGGTGTAATACTGATAGCGCATCCCGGCGACGGCGATCCACTTATCGGTCAGGTACAGGGCATCCTGCGCGTACGCAGAGTAGCTTTCCTGCTTGAGCGTCTGGTCGCTGTCGGACGCCGACACGGTGGTGCATTTGCCGAGATTGCCATACGTCGGGTGATAGATATTGAAATCCTTCACGTTTTTACAGCGCATCATGTCCGTGCGCAGCAGGTCGTAATTCTCATACGACACGCCGGTGAGGATCTCATTGTAAAAGCCTGCGATATCCACGTTCCCCTGAAGATCTGCGCGGGTGCTGTGCATGCGCTGGGTCGAGCCCTGGGTCGCATCCACGCGGCGGGTCAGGTTGCCGGTTTTTGAATCGTAGGCCATCACGCGGGCCTGGTTATCGCTGTATTTGTCCTGGCTGTAGCTGTAGTCAAACTTCGCGGTCCACTGGCTGTTGAGGCGATATTCCGCGTTGAGCTGAGCGAGGTCGGACTGGCCGTCGGTGATGTTAAACGGCTCGTCAAAGCGGGTTTTGCGATCGACATCGACGGCCTTTTTAGTGTTGAGATCGAAGATCGTTCCGCGATCGAACGGCGTCTTATAGTCACGATGCGAATAGAGCACGGTCACGGTGGCATCGTCGCCGAACCAGGTGAGCGACGGAGCGATAAAGGTGCTGCGTTCGGTGCCGAAATTGCGCCAGTAATCCTCGTCCTGATACTCACCCGTGAGGCGATACGCCAGGCGCGTGCCGTCAATCGGGCCGGTAACATCGACCTGTCCGGTGCCGCCGCCAAAGCTGGAAGAGGTGGCAGAAATCGAGCCGCCGAAGGTCTTCTCCGGGCGTTTAGTGACGACGTTAATCAGGCCGCCCGGATCGAGAATGCCATAGAGCGTTGAGGCCGGGCCTTTCAGCACCTCCACGCGCTCGGTTGCAGCATTAAAGCTGCGCGGCAGCACGGTGCGCAGGCCGTTGGTCATGATCGAGCCGTCGCGGTTCGCGCCAAACCCGCGGCGCACGAAGGCATCCTGCGTACCGCCCAGGGTGTTGGTCTGCACCACGTTGCTGACGTTATAGAGCGCTTCGTCCAGCGTGGTGGCGTGCTGATCCTCCAGCACTTTATCGCTGACGGTATTGACCACCTGCGGGATATCCAGCATCGGCATGTTGCTTAACGTCGCGGTGGAGGTATTCAGCGGCTGATAGCCGTTGGTGGCTTCCGCCGCAGTATTTGGATCGGCGGTGACGGTAAGCGTTTCGCCGTCTTTAGCCGCGGTGGTGTCTGCTGCCTGCGCCAGCGGCGCCATAAACAGCAGTGAAAAGAGCGCGCGCCCTTTTACCCCAGAGAGTGAAGGTGTGAACGTAGCCATTACATCTGTTATCCCGAAATATACCGCGAATGCGTTCGCGGCAAACTGTGTGAGTCATTGCTCTTTACGGTCTGTCCGTTAGCCGGAAGTGGCATCGGACATGTAATTGAGAATCATTCAATCATGCGGGGATGTAGTAGTAAATCGAAAAAAGAAAAAATCGACTACAGCGTTTAAATGTGCAGATAAGCGCATAGGGATGTGAATTAACTTATTGAAATTAATGTTCTTATAAACCTTAATGCGTTCATCTTTACTCTGGGTTACCCCTGATTTATTCAGGGTGTTTCTTCGCTTGACTACTACATGGCGCAGCGTCAAACTCTCAAAAGAGAATGAGTTTTATTTTTATTTGTTGGTTTTTCATTACGTTGGCGTTCACGTGGCTCACAACACACACAAACCGGGTCTGGTTCTGGAGAACCTCTCTGCGGGCTATCAGAAAAAAATCATCGTTGATGATATCTCCCTTGCCATCCCGCAGCAGAAAATGACGGTGCTGGTAGGGGCGAACGGCTGTGGGAAATCCACGCTGTTGAGCACTATCGCGCGGCTGCTGCAGCCGCTGGGGGGAACCGCGCTGCTGGACGGTAAAGCCATTCATGAGCAGCCCACCAAAGCGGTCGCCCGTCAGCTTGGCATTCTCCCGCAGTCTCCACTGCTGCCGGAAGGGTTAACCGTTTTTGAGCTGGTCTCGCGCGGGCGTTTTCCCTGGCAGAACTTTATGCGCCAGTGGAGCGACGAGGACGAGCGGGCGGTGGAAGAGGCCCTGCGTCTGACCGGCACGGCAGAGTTTGCCCATATGCTGGTGGAAAGCTTATCCGGCGGGCAGCGTCAGCGCTGCTGGATCGCCATGGCGCTGGCGCAGCAAACGCCGTATATCCTGCTTGACGAGCCGACGACGTATCTCGATCTCCGCTACCAGGTGGAGATCCTGGAGCTGCTGCACGCCCTGACCCGCCAGCACGGGCGTACGGTGGTGGTGGTGCTGCACGATCTCAACTTCGCCGTGAACTACGGCGATTCGCTGGTCTTTTTACGCCAGGGAAAAGTTGAGGGCGTATTGCATGAGGGCGATGCCTGCACGCCGGAGCTGATCAAAGCGGTGTTTGATGTAGACGTGCATATGTCCCTAAACCCGTTGACCGGCAAGCCGTTCTTTATGCCGTTTCGGCAGGGCGCTGTTCAACCATGATGCGCTCCTCTCTGGCCTTCCTGATTTTTACATTGCTGCTGGTGCTGGGCGCGATTGTGCATCTTGGCATCGGGGCGCGGTTTATTCCTCCCCTAACGGTGGTGGAGGCATTCTTCCATTTCGATCCGCGCAATTTCGACCATAACGTCATCATCAGACTACGACTGCTGCGCCTCTGCGCCGCGATAGTGACGGGCGCCGCGCTCGGCGTGGCGGGCGTGCTGCTGCAGTCCGTGATCCGCAACCCGCTCGGCGAGCCGCATATTCTGGGACTCAACGCCGGGGCTGCGCTGGCGGTGGTGATTACCAGCGCACTTGGGCTGTCGCTGCCGTTTGGTCGCCCGCTCGTTGCCGCCGCCGGTGCCGCCGCGCTATTTTTGCTGGTGCTGATGTTTTCCTCGTCCGGTCGCACCGGGCTTACGCCGATGAAGGTCACGCTGTGCGGCGTGGCGATGTCGGCGTTTGCCTCGTCGATTACCGCCGCGGTGTTACTCCTCGATGAACAGACGCTGCTCGCCATGCGCACCTGGCTGGCGGGTGATATCGCCGGAGTCAATGCGCAGATGCTCCAGAGCGCCCTGTGGGCGGCATCCGCCGGTTTTGTTCTCGCTATCGGGCTGTCGCCCTCGCTCAACATGCTGGCGCTGGGAGACCGGATGGCCCAGGGGCTTGGCGTGTCGCTGCTGAAAACCCGCCTGCTCGCCCTGCTGGCCATCGCGCTGCTCTGCGGCGCGGCCGTCTCTGTCGCCGGGCCGATTGGCTTTATCGGCCTTGTGGTGCCGCAGCTCATCCGCCGTCTGGTGTCGGTCGATTTACGCGTCATGGTGCCGCTGTCGGCCCTGTGCGGCGCGCTGGTGCTGCTGCTGGCGGACATCGCTGCCCGCACGCTGTTTACTCCCTGGGAGCTGGCAACCGGCATCATGACGGCCCTGGTCGGCGCGCCCGTGTTCATCTTTATGGCGTCGAGGATGTTCAAATGAACCGGGCCGGACTCCGCGCGATCCGCGTTGGCTACCTGTCGGCGCTGGTTCGTCCGAAGGCGCTGGCGTACCTGTCGCTTTTCGCGCTGGCGGCGCTAAGTCTGCTGGGCTTTGGCCTGACGCACGGTTCTCTACCCATTCCCGCCTCTGCCATCGGGCGCGCGCTTTTTTCGCCTGAAAGTCTGACGGCCGAGACGCGCTACGTCGTGTTGGACATCCGCCTGCCGCGCCTGCTGATGGCGATACTGTGCGGCGCCATGCTCGGCATGGCAGGGGCGGCAATGCAGTCCATCACCCGCAACGGTCTGGCTGACCCCGGGCTTATCGGCGTAAAGGAGGGCTGTAGCGCGGCGGTACTGCTGTTGATTTTTCAGTTCCCGGCGCTGGGCCTGGCCTGGCGTCCGCTGGTCGGCATGGCCGGTGGGCTGCTCACCGCGCTGCTGGTTATCGCCCTGGCGCGCGATATCTCGCGCCCGCGGTTCATCCTGATCGGCATCGGCGTGTCGTGGGCGTTTGCCGCGGCAATGGGCGTCTTTATCACCACCGCCGACGTGCGCGACGTGCAGACGGCGATGCTGTGGCTGGCGGGAAGCCTGCACGCGGCCAACTGGACGCTGGTAGGGCTGGCCGCGCTCTGGACGGCTCCCGCGTTTGCGCTGCTGCTGTTTACCGCCCGGGCCGCGGACGTGGCGTTGCTCGGCAATCAGGCCGCCGCAGGTCTTGGCGTGCGCACAACCCGGCTGGCGCTGCTGCGGGTTCTCGCCCCGGTGGTGCTGACGGCGGCCTGCGTCTCCTGCGTGGGCAGTATTGGCTTCGTGGGGCTGATTGCTCCGCACATGGCGCGCCTGCTGCTGCGCGGTGGGCAAACCGCGCTCCTGACGGGAAGCGCCGTGCTGGGCGCGCTGCTGGTGCTGCTGGCGGATAACGTCGGACGTCTGGCATTCCTCCCGCTGCAGCTGCCGGCGGGGATTGTAATTTCATTGATTGGCGGACCGTTTTTCCTGCTGCTGCTCTGGCAGCGTCGGGACAGATTTTAGGGGACTATGATGCGCATACTGTTTTCGATGCTGTTGCTGGTGGGGTTCGCGGTGAGCGCGGCGGAGCCGACGCAGGTATTTACCGACGATTTGGGACGCAAAGTCGTTGTGCCGGTTCATCCGAAGCGGATTGTTTCATTACACGATCTGGATATCACCATTCCGCTGATTGAGCTTGGCGTGCCGCCGGTGGCGAGCCATGGCCGCACGCGGCCGGACGGCAGCCACTTTCTGCGCTCCAGCGGCATGTTGACCGGCGTCGACTTCGATAATTCCGATATCAAATTTATCGGCACGGCCGATATCGACATAGAGGCCATCGCCGCCGCAAAGCCTGACCTGATTATCACCGAGCCGACGCGCAACACCCCGGTGGAACAGCTGGAAAAAATTGCCCCGACGGTGAGCATCGATCATCTCGACGGCGGCGCGCCGGAAATCTACCGCAAGCTGGCGCAGCTCACGGGCACGCAGGCAAGGCTAAACACTCTGGAACGCCGCTATCAGGAACAAATCAAGGCGCTGAAGGCGACCATCGACACGCGCAAAATCACTGTGTCGGTGATTCAGGCTAATCAGGGGAAAATCAACGCCATGCACAGCTACCACTCGCTGGGTCGCGTGCTGCGCGACGCCGGATTCAAATTCCCGCCACTGATTGAGTCCATCCCGGAAGGGGGGCGGATTGACGTCAGCGCCGAGCGCCTGCCGGAGCTGGATGCCGATTTCGTCTTCGCCACCTGGCGCGGGGATACGGGCGGTAAACCGCAGGACGAGCTGGCGGCGATGGATGCGGTCATGCCGGGCTGGTGTCAGTTCCTGAATGCCTGCCGAACCGGGCGCTACGTGCTGATCTCGCGTGAAGAGGCCATCTCGAATTCGTTCGCGTCATTAGGGCTGATGGCCGCGCAGGTGCAGTCGCAGATTGCCGGGCGTCCGCTGCCGGAGGCGTCACGATGATCCGAAGAGTCGATGTTTACGGTGAGCGATTCCGCTCGCGGGCGCATCAGCTGACGCCGCGTCTGCTGCAGGTCGCACGCTATATCCATGACAACCGCGAAGCGGTGATGGAGCAGACCGCCATGGAGATTGCCGCCGTATTGAAAACCTCGGATGCCACGGTAGTCCGCGCCATTCAGGCGCTGGGTTTCGCCGGGCTGCGCGATCTCAAGCAGACGCTGGAGCAGTGGTTTGGCCCAGTGGTCACCTCCAGCGAAAAGATGTCCACCACGGTGAACACGCTCGCCAGCGACGTCAACGCGAGCATTGATTTCGTGCTGGAGGGGCATCAACACACCTGTGAGGTGTTATCCGAGCCCCATAACCGCTACGCGATGGCGCAGGCGGTCTCTCTGCTGGCGCAGGCAAGGCAGGTCGCCATATTTGGCATTGGTGCATCCGGCATTCTGGCCGAGTACACCGCCAGGCTTTTCAGCCGTATGGGGTTACCCGCCACGCCGCTCAACCGTACCGGGATCGGGCTTGCCGAACAGCTGATTGCGCTTCAGCGCGGCGACGTGCTGGTAATGATGGCGCAGAAATCCGCGCACCGGGAGGGGCAAACCACCCTGCGTGAAGCAAAACGTCTGGGCATTCCCACCATCCTGCTGACCAACGCCCTTGATTCGCGTTTCAGTAAGGAGGCCAGCGTGGTGATCCACGTTCCGCGCGGCGGCGAAAAGGGCAAAATCCCGCTCCACGGCACGGTGCTGCTGTGTCTGGAGATGATCATTTTATCCGTCGCCTCCACCGAGCCGCAGCGCACCATTAAGTCAATGAAGCGCATCAATGAGCTCTATCGCGGGTTAAAGCCGGGGAAGAAAAGCAGCTAAAAACAACAAAGCCCGGTGGCGCTAGCGCTTACCGGGCCTGGATCTGTTCTCCCTCTCCCTTGGGGAGAGGGCCGGGGTGAGGGGAAACTTAAACCCCTTGCTCCAGAATACGGATGTGGGTTTCCAGCACGTCACCCTTCACCGCGTCGCTCCACGCTTTCATGTGCGCGGTCTGCAGATGCGCTTCAAGATGTGCGACGGTTTCCCACTGCTCAACCATGATGATCGAGTCCGGCGCGGTCGCCTGGAAGCTGGCATCAGTGGCGGCATCCACCATCGGCGCGTAGCCGTGGCAGCCTTCTTCTTTCAGTACGGTCGGGATAATTTTCGCGAACTGATCCAGCACCGCCTGGCGGTGATGTTGACCTGGACGAGTACGGATTTCTGCGATAACGGTAAGCATGTTTACTACTCCTTTAATTCCAGGCTACCAGTTAAGCAAAAATTTTCGCGAGATGCTTGCGATATTCTGCGATATAGCTCGGGACATCAGGCATTTTAATCACGTCGTTGACGATAAAGGTCGGCAGCGGATCCATGCCCAGGAACTGATTCGCCTTGTGGAACGGCAGATACGCACCGTCCACGCCCACGCCTTCGAAGAACTGATCTTTCTCGGTGAAGGCTTCCAGCGGCGCGTTCCAGGTCAGTGACAGCATATATTTTTTGCCCTGAATCAGACCGCCTGAACCGTATTTTTTGGACGCGTCAGAGCGGGTGCGGCCATCGCTGGCATACAGTGAGCCGTGACCTTCGGTGAACACGTCGTCCATGTATTTTTTCACGGTCCACGGCGCGCCCATCCACCAGCCTGGCATCTGCCAGATCACCACGTCAGCCCACAGGAAGTTCTGCACTTCTGCTTTCACATCGTAGTTGCTGTCTGCACGCACGACCTTAACATCATGCCCGGCGTCGCGCAGGAAACCGTCCGCGACCTCGGTCAGGGTGTCATTCAGCTGGCCTTTAGAGTGCGCAAATTCTTTTGCACCGTTGATAATCAGAATGTTGCTCATTATTTGTCCTCGATGATGTGAGTATGGCGAGTATTCTACGCGCGAGGACGGAGCGGAAAAATGAGCAAAATGTGCAAAGTCTTTTGCATTAAACGCAATAATTCCTTACCAGATGACCTTCGCTTCAAAACCACCTTCAGGGGCATTGCTCAGCGAGACGCGCATCCCGTGCAGGGCGGCGATGCGTTTTACGATGGATAATCCCAACCCGCTGCCCGTGGCATCCTGACCCGGCGGACGATAAAAGCGCTCGCCGATGCGCGCCAGCGCGTCCGGTGAAATGCCGGGACCATTGTCGCGCACGCTAAAGCTACGCGCGTCAAGCGTCACGTCCACCACGCTGCCGTGCGGGCTGTAGCGAATCGCGTTATCCAGCAGGTTGCGCACCAGCAGGCTCAGGAGCAGCGGCTGGCCCGTACGTGTAACCTCTGGTGCATGGATATTCAGGCGAACATCAATGCCCGCCTGCTGCGCCGGATGCCAGATATCCAGCACCGCCGACTGCAGTAGATCGGCAAGCGTTATAGGTTCGACATCGTCCAGGTTGTCCAGCGTATCCAGACGCGACAGCGTGAGGAGCTGGTCCACCAGCCGGGAAGCGCGGTCGATTCCCGCATGCAGCTGCATCAGCGCCTTTTCCCGCGCCTGCGGATCGTCATGAGAGAGCTGCGCCACGTCAGTTTGTACCTTCAGGGCCGCCAGCGGGCTGCGCAGCTCGTGGGCCGCATCGGACGTAAAGCGGCGCTCGCGGGTCATCATCTCCTGGGTGCGCGCGAAGAGATGATTCAGCGCGTCGAGCAGGGGGCGTACTTCTGTTGGTACGCCCTCCGTCGGCAGGTTATCTGTGGCGTCCGGCGAGCGGGAGCGCAGGGTCTGTGCCAGCTTTTTCAGTGGCTTCAGCTCCCGACTGAGGAGGAGAACCAGCAGCAGCAACATCACGGGCAGCGCCACCAGCCAGGGGGTCAGTTGTGAGCTGACCACGTCCAGCGCCATATCCTGGCGGTACTCCCACTCCTGACCGACCACCACGCGGTACTTCCCGTCGGGTGAGGTCAGCCACAGGAAACGCCATTCGTCGTTGTCGTCCTGGAGCTGCCCGTTATCAAACCCGTCGCGGCGATAGTGGTACGGAATATCGCGCCCGTTCTCGCCGTCGTTCAGCAGCATTTTGCCCTCGACGCTGTAAATGGCGAAAGCCAGCGCGTCGTCATCCAGACGACCATGCTTCACTTTTTTGGGGATCTCACGCATGCGTTCGGGGGCGCGGATCTCGTCAAGATCCATCGTCAGCAGCCGTTTGGCAAACAGCATCTGCTGCGTGTCGAAGAGCTTATCCAGCTTGTGGGTGGTCTGCTGCCAGGCCACCAGGCTGGCGGCAAACCATGCCGTCAGGGAAAGCGCTAAAAAAAGGAGCGTCAGGCGCAGCTTCAGGCTCAGGCGTTGCGTCAGCTTCATGCGTCACCCAGGATATAGCCGATGCCGTGCACGGTGCGGATAAACTCGCTGCCAAGCTTGCGGCGCAGATGATGAACGTGCACTTCGATGGCGTTGCTGGAGACGTCGTCGTCCCAGGTATACAGTTTTTCCTCGATAAGCTTTCGCGGCAGCACCCGACCCGCGTTACGCATTAACAGCTCCAGCAGCGCGAACTCTTTCGGCTTGAGCGTCAGCGGCTCACCGTCCAGCGTGGCGACGAGTCGGGTCGGATCGAGCGTGACCTTGCCGTGGCGTAGCTCGCTATGCGTCTGGCCGTGACTGCGGCGGACCAGCGCCTCGAGGCGGGCACCCACTTCAATCAGCGCGAACGGCTTGCAGAGATAATCATCCGCGCCAAGACGCAGCCCTTCCACGCGCTGGTTAAGCGCATCCCGCGCGGTCAGGATCAATACCGGCTCGCTGCGCCCGCTTTCGCGCCACGCGCGCAGGATGTCCAGACCGTCGATTTCCGGCAGCGTCAGATCCAGCACCACGGCATCATAGGGCGCAGACGCGAGCGCGGCCTGACCGGTTTTACCGTCGGTAAACCAGTCCACGCTAAAGCCCATTTTGCTTAACCCCGCTTTGATACCGTCACCGATTAACCTGTCGTCTTCTACCAGTAAAATGCGCATGTTCCCTCCTTGATGCCGTCAGTAAACCCTCTGTAAGCGCCTGCTGTACAGCAATAATAAATAAATTTTTCCCTTAAGAAGTTGTTAAGGATTACCCTGTTTAATGGACTGCGAAACCAGATTAAAGGGAGAGTTAATATGAAAAAATTCGCTGCTATTGCCGCCATCATGATGATGACCACTGCCCCCGTTTTTGCCGCGCAGGGCGGATTTAACGGCCCGTCTGCCGCACAGACCCAGACCCAAACGCAGGCAGGCGGTTTTGTCGATAATGACGCCAACCTCACTACCGCGGTGAAGGTGAAAGAGATGAAGGACGACAGTTGGGTGAAGCTGCGCGGGAACATCACCCAGCGCCTGTCCGATGACCGCTACACCTTCCGCGATGAGACCGGCACGGTGAACGTGGAAATTGACCACAAGCGCTGGAACGGCGTGACCGTCACCCCTCAGGATAAAGTGGAAATCCAGGGCAAGGTCGATAAAGAGTGGAACGATTTTGAAATCGACGTGAAGCAGGTCATTAAGCTGAACAAATAACCCTGAAAGGGCCGCATAAGCGGCCCTTTTTCTTTGTGACTCAACTCGCCAGATAAGGTAGTATCTGCGGCAATATTGCCTGAAACCCTTCGGTTTCTGAGTTGAGGAATCACACGTAATGAGCGATATGGCAGAGCGCCTCGCGCTACATGAATTCACGGAAAACGCCTACCTGAACTACTCCATGTACGTCATCATGGACAGGGCGTTGCCGTTTATCGGGGATGGCCTGAAGCCCGTTCAGCGCCGCATCGTCTATGCGATGTCCGAGCTGGGGCTGAACGCCACCGCCAAGTTCAAGAAATCCGCCCGTACCGTCGGTGACGTGCTGGGTAAATATCATCCGCACGGCGACAGCGCCTGCTATGAAGCGATGGTGCTGATGGCCCAGCCGTTCTCTTACCGCTACCCGCTGGTGGATGGCCAGGGGAACTGGGGTGCGCCGGACGATCCAAAATCCTTCGCGGCGATGCGTTATACCGAATCCCGTCTGTCTAAATATGCCGAAGTGCTGCTGGGCGAGCTGGGTCAGGGGACCGTTGACTGGGTACCGAACTTCGACGGTACGCTGCAGGAGCCGAAGATGCTGCCTGCGCGTCTGCCGAATATCCTGCTGAACGGCACCACCGGTATTGCGGTCGGTATGGCGACGGACATTCCGCCGCACAACCTGCGTGAAGTGGCGAAAGCCGCTATCACCCTGATTGAGCAGCCGAAAGCCTCGCTCGACGATCTGCTGGATATCGTTCAGGGTCCGGATTTCCCGACCGAAGCCGAAATCATTACCTCGCGTGCGGAAATTCGCAAAATCTACCAGAACGGTCGCGGCTCCGTGCGCATGCGCGCGGTGTGGAATAAAGAAGACGGCGCCGTGGTGATCACCGCGCTGCCGCATCAGGTTTCCGGTGCCAAAGTGCTGGAGCAGATCGCCTCCCAGATGCGCAATAAAAAGCTGCCGATGGTGGACGACCTGCGCGACGAGTCTGACCACGAGAACCCGACCCGTCTGGTGATTGTGCCGCGCTCCAACCGCGTGGACATGGAGCAGGTGATGAACCACCTGTTTGCCACCACCGATCTGGAAAAAAGCTACCGCATCAACCTGAACATGATCGGCCTCGACGGACGCCCGGCGGTGAAAAACCTGCTGGAGATCCTCACCGAATGGCTGACGTTCCGCCGCGATACGGTACGCCGTCGTCTGAACCATCGTCTGGAGAAAGTGCTTAAGCGCCTGCATATCCTTGAAGGTTTGCTGGTGGCGTTCCTCAATATCGACGAGGTGATTGAGATCATCCGTACCGAGGACGAGCCGAAGCCGGCCCTGATGTCGCGCTTTGGCATCAGCGAAACCCAGGCCGAAGCGATCCTCGAGCTGAAGCTGCGCCATCTCGCCAAACTGGAAGAGATGAAGATCCGCGGCGAGCAGAACGAGCTGGAAAAAGAGCGCGATCAGCTGCAGGCGATCCTCGCGTCCGAACGCAAGATGAACACCCTGCTGAAGAAAGAGCTGCAGGCCGATGCCGACGCGTTTGGCGACGACCGTCGTTCTCCGCTGCACGAGCGCGAAGAAGCGAAGGCGATGAACGAGCACGACATGCAACCGTCCGAGCCGGTGACCATTGTCCTGTCGCAGAGCGGCTGGGTGCGCAGCGCCAAAGGCCACGATATCGACGCGCCGGGGCTCAGCTACAAAGCGGGCGACAGCTTCAAAGCGGCGGTGAAAGGGAAGAGCAACCAGCCGGTGGCGTTTATCGACTCCACCGGCCGCAGCTACGCCATCGACCCGATCACGCTGCCTTCCGCGCGCGGGCAGGGCGAGCCGCTCACCGGCAAGCTGACGCTGCCGCCGGGGGCGACGGTTGACCATATGCTGATGGAAGCCGATGAGCAGAAGCTGCTGCTGGCGTCCGATGCGGGCTACGGCTTTATCTGTACCTTTAACGACCTGGTTTCCCGCAACCGTGCCGGTAAGGCGCTGATTAGCCTGCCGGACAACGCTCACGTGATGGCGCCGCTGGTGATTGAGAACGAAAGCGACATGCTGCTGGCGATCACTACCGCCGGACGTATGCTGATGTTCCCGGTCAGCGATCTGCCGGAGCTGTCGAAAGGCAAGGGCAACAAGATTATCAACATCCCGTCGGCGGAGGCCGCGAAAGGCGAAGATGGCCTGGCGCACCTCTTCCTTCTGCCGCCGCAGAGCACGCTGACCATTCACGTCGGCAAGCGCAAAATCAAGCTTCGTCCGGAAGAGCTGCAGAAGGTGGTGGGTGAGCGCGGTCGCCGTGGCTCGCTGATGCGCGGTCTGCAGCGTATTGACCGCGTGGAGATTGACTCTCCTGCACGCAGCACCGCGGGTGACAGCGAAGAGTAATGTCGTGATATCCCCCTCTGTCCGGAGGGGGAATTTCAATAAAATTTCCCGTAAAATCGTTGTTAATTCGTGCGTTGCGATTAACAATACGCGCTCGTAATAAAGTCCTTACCTGGCCACAGGTGAAGTATAATTGTCAGCTGTTGGGGCTTCAGAGGTCGCTATGCTATATATTGTTCGTCTTATTCTTACCGTTATCTACTGCATTCTGGTCTGTATTTTCGGCTCTATTTATTGCCTGTTCAGCCCGCGTAATCCGAAGCATGTCGCCACCTTCGGCCATATGTTTGGTCGCCTTGCGCCGCTGTTCGGTCTGAAGGTTGAAAAACGTCTGCCGGAAGGGGCGGAGAATTTCGGTAACGCCATCTATATCGCCAACCATCAGAACAACTACGATATGGTAACGGCCTCTAATATCGTGCTTCCACCGACCGTGACGGTGGGCAAAAAAAGCCTGCTGTGGATCCCGTTTTTTGGTCAGCTGTACTGGCTTACCGGTAACCTGCTGATCGACCGTAATAACCGTGCAAAAGCGCACAGCACCATTGCGGAAGTGGTGAATCATTTTAAAAAGCGCAAAATTTCAATCTGGATGTTCCCGGAAGGGACGCGCAGCCGCGGCCGCGGCCTGCTGCCGTTTAAAACCGGTGCGTTTCACGCTGCAATTGCGGCAGGTGTTCCAATTATTCCTGTGTGCGTTTCCAATACTTCGAATAAGATTAATCTTAACCGCCTGAATAACGGGCTGGTGATTGTCGAAATGCTGCCACCCGTCGATACCAGCAAATACGGTAAAGATCAGGTGCGCGAGCTGGCCGCGCACTGCCGTGATCTGATGGCTGAGCATATTGCGCTGCTCGACAAAGAAGTCGCAGAGAGAGAAGCCGCCGGTAAGATTTAATCCGGCGTTGAAGGGAAAACGAATTCCCGCGTTGTTAGTCGTTTCAGATGGAGCTTATATGTCACTCAGTCGGCGTCAGTTTATTCAGGCTTCGGGGATCGCCCTTTGTGCGGGTGCGATGCCGCTGACAGCCAGCGCCGCCGGGCAGCAACAGTCGCTGCCTATTCCGCCACTCATTGAATCCCGTCGCGGTCAGCCGCTTTTTCTGACGCTGCAGCGCAGCCACTGGTCCTTTACCCAGGGGACGCGTGCACCCGTCTGGGGCATTAACGGACGTTACCTTGGGCCGACCATTCGCGTGTGGAATGGCGATGACGTAAAGCTCATCTACAGTAACCGCACCCCTGAAAATGTCGCCATGACCATCAGCGGCCTGCAGGTGCCTGGCCCGCTGATTGGCGGCGCGGCGCGAATGATGTCCCCCAGCGCCGACTGGGCGCCCGTTCTGCCGATTCGCCAGAGCGCGGCAACCCTGTGGTATCACGCCAACACGCCTAACCGCACGGCGCAGCAGGTCTATAACGGCCTGGCCGGAATGTGGCTGGTGGAAGATGAGGTCAGCAAATCCCTGCCGATCCCGAACCACTACGGCGTGGATGACTTCCCGATTATCATACAGGACAAACGTCTGGATAATTTCGGTACCCCGGAATACAGCGAACCGGGCAGCGGCGGCTTCGTTGGCGATACGCTGCTGGTAAACGGCGCGCAGAGCCCGTTTGTCGAAGTGTCCCGTGGCTGGGTGCGCCTGCGTCTGCTCAACGCGTCTAACTCGCGCCGCTATCAGCTGAAAATGAGTGATGGCCGTCCGCTGCACGTAATTTCCGGCGATCAGGGCTTTTTACCGGCGCCGGTTTCCGTCAAACAGCTGGCGCTCTCGCCGGGTGAACGTCGCGAAGTGCTCATTGATATGACCAATGGGGATGAAGTGTCTGTCACCTGCGGTGAAGCGGCCAGCATTGTTGACCGTATTCGCGGGTTCTTTGAACCGTCGAGCATACTTGTCTCGACCCTGGTGCTGACCCTGCGTCCAACCGGTCTGCTGCCGCTGGTGACCGACAGCCTGCCAATGCGTCTGCTGCCGCAGGAGATCATGAGCGGCTCGCCGGCGCGCAGCCGTGATATCAGCCTGGGCGACGATCCGGGGATCAACGGCGCGCTGTGGGATGTTAACCGCATCGACATCACCGCGCAGCAGGGCACCTGGGAGCGCTGGACGGTTCGCTCGGATATGCCGCAGTCGTTCCATATTGAAGGGGTGTCATTCCTGATCCGCAACGTTAACGGCGCGATGCCGTTCCCGGAAGATCGCGGCTGGAAAGATACCGTCTGGGTGGACGGCCAGGTGGAACTGCTTGTCTACTACGGTCAGCCTTCGTGGCCACACTTCCCGTTCCTGTTCCACAGCCAGACGCTGGAGATGATGGACAGGGGCTCCGTGGGGCAGATGCTGATCAATCCGGCACCGTAAATTGCATTTCTCCCTCTCCCTGTGGGAGAGGGCTGGGGTGAGGGCAACAGCCTGCATAATACCCCTTCATTTCCCACATTGATCCAGCGTATAATCCCGCTCCTTTTGTCTATTTTTTCTTCGGAAGCATTATGAGCGCAATTTCCCTGATCCAGCCGGATCGTGACCTCTTCTCCTGGCCCCAGTACTGGGCGGCCTGCTTTGGACCGGCGCCGTTCCTGCCGATGTCCCGGGAAGAGATGGACCAACTGGGCTGGGACAGCTGCGACATTATTCTGGTCACGGGCGATGCCTATGTTGACCATCCGAGCTTCGGCATGGCCATCTGTGGCCGTATGCTTGAGGCGCAGGGCTTCCGCGTGGGGATCATCTCCCAGCCTGACTGGAACAGCAAAGACGACTTTATGCGTCTGGGTAAACCCAACCTGTTCTTCGGCGTGACCGCGGGCAACATGGACTCGATGATCAACCGCTATACCGCCGACCGTAAGCTGCGTCATGACGACGCCTACACGCCGGATAACGTGGCGGGTAAACGTCCGGACCGCGCGACCCTCGTCTATACCCAGCGCTGCAAAGAAGCCTGGAAAGACGTGCCGGTGATCCTGGGCGGCATCGAGGCGAGCCTGCGCCGCACCGCGCACTACGACTACTGGTCAGATACCGTTCGCCGCTCGGTGCTGGTGGACTCCAAAGCCGACATGCTGATTTACGGTAACGGCGAGCGTCCGCTGGTAGAAGTGGCGCACCGTCTGTCGCAGGGCGAGCCGGTGAGCAGCATCCGTGACGTGCGCAATACCGCCATCATGGTGAAAGAGGCGCTGCCGGGCTGGCGCGGTGTGGATTCCCGCATCATTGATATGCCGGGCAAAATCGACCCGATCCCACACCCGTACGGTGAAGATCTTCCGTGTGCCGATAACAAGCCGGTTGAGCCGAAAAAAGCGGAAGCGAAGGCTATCGTCGTGCAGCCGCCGCGCCCGAAACCGTGGGAAAAGACCTACGTGTTGCTGCCGTCCTACGAGAAGGTGAAAGCCGACAAGGTGCTCTACGCGCACGCGTCCCGTATTCTGCACCATGAAACCAACCCGGGCTGCGCCCGCGCGCTGATGCAGAAGCACGGCGAGCGCTTTATCTGGATCAACCCGCCGGCCATCCCGCTCTCCACCGAAGAGATGGACAGCGTCTTTGCGCTTCCGTACAAGCGCGTGCCGCACCCGGCGTACGGCAACGCCCGCATCCCGGCGTATGAGATGATCCGCTTCTCGATCAACATCATGCGCGGCTGCTTCGGCGGATGCTCCTTCTGCTCCATTACCGAGCACGAAGGGCGTATTATTCAGAGCCGTTCGGAAGAGTCGATTATCAATGAGATCGAAGCGATTCGCGACACGGTGCCGGGCTTTACCGGCGTGATTTCTGACCTCGGTGGCCCAACCGCCAACATGTACATGCTGCGCTGCAAGTCGCCGCGCGCGGAGCAAACCTGTCGTCGCCTCTCCTGCGTCTATCCGAGCATTTGCGAGCACATGGACACCAACCACGAGCCGACGATCAACCTCTACCGCCGCGCGCGCGATCTGAAGGGCATCAAGAAGATCCTCATCGCTTCCGGGGTACGTTACGACATCGCCGTGGAAGATCCGCGCTACATCAAAGAGCTGGCGACGCACCACGTCGGCGGCTATCTGAAGATTGCGCCGGAGCATACCGAAGAAGGCCCGCTGTCGAAGATGATGAAGCCGGGCATGGGCAGCTACGATCGCTTTAAAGAGCTGTTCGACACCTACTCGAAGCAGGCGGGCAAAGAGCAGTATCTGATCCCGTACTTCATCTCCGCCCACCCGGGCACGCGCGATGAGGACATGGTGAACCTGGCCCTGTGGCTGAAGCAGCGTCGCTTCCGTCTGGATCAGGTGCAGAACTTCTATCCATCACCGCTCGCCAACTCGACGACCATGTATTACACCGGCAAGAACCCGCTGAGTAAGATTGGCTATAAGAGTGAAGAGGTGGTGGTGCCGAAAGGGGATAAACAGCGTCGTCTGCACAAGGCGCTGCTGCGTTACCACGATCCGAAAAACTGGCCGCTGATCCGCCAGGCGCTGGAAGAGATGGGTAAAAAACATCTGATCGGCTCGCGCCGCGACTGCCTGGTACCGGCCCCGACGCTGGAGGAGATGCGCGAAGCGCGTCGCCAGAACCGCAATACGCGCCCGGCGCTGACCAAGCACACGCCAATTGTGCATCAGCGTTCGAACGGTGGGGCGGGAACGAAGAAGAACGTAAAACGTAAGATCGGTTAAACCTGTAACAATGCCCGGTAGCGCTGCGCTTACCGGGCCTACAGGTCAGCGCGTAGGCCGGGTAAGTCCCGCCACCCGGCTTTTTTCTGCATAAGGGTAGGAGGCCCAAAATGAAAATAAGGAAGTTAACAGGAACGATGCTGATTGGCCTGACGTTATGCGGTTGTGTAATGCACCGCCAGACACAGCCAGAAGTGGAAGGACGTCTAATCGACAGCGCAGGTAAGCCAGTCTCTGGCGCTAAAATAACATTAGAGAGGGAGCAAACGCTTTCTGACGACAACGGTCGTTTTGCTTTTCAGAGCCAGCATGAGTGGATCTTTTTTCTGCCAATAGGTCCGATGGACTGGATTTATCACACCCCGCTCCAGATAAGTGTCAACGGAAAGGAATATGATGTAGAAGCAGGCGGCGGTCTCGGTGGGCCACATAAACTTGAAGGGAAAGTGTATAACGTTATTTGCACATTGCCTGACCTTCCCGGAGAAGCGAGATGTCAGTCCGGTTTATAGATTAAAACGAGCCCGGCGGAAGACCGGGCTCGTTTTAGGTATTACCCGCCAAACTGATCCGGGTCCGGCCCAAGCCGCTTACCCTTATCCAGCTTCGCAATCTCACCCAGCTCGTCTTTGTCCAGACGGAAATCCCAGACGTCGAAGTTCTCGGCGATGCGCGACGGCGTGACTGATTTCGGTATCACCACCAGGCCGTTGTCCAGATGCCAGCGAATGACGATCTGCGCCGGGCTTTTGCCGTATTTATCCGCCAGTTCGCGGATAATTTTTTGATCGAACACGCCCTGGCCACCCTGCGCCAGCGGGCTCCAGGACTCGGTCTGGATTTTATGCGTGGCGTTCCAGGCGTGAAGCTGACGCTGCTGCAGCAGCGGGTGCAGCTCGATCTGGTTAATGACAGGCGCGACGCCCGTCTCGTCAATCAGCCGCTGCAGGTGATGAACCTGGAAATTACAGACGCCGATGCTTTTCACCAGCCCCTCTTTCTGCAGTTCAATCATCCCTTTCCAGGCATCAACGTAGTGATCGATAGCCGGAACCGGCCAGTGCATCAGCCAGAGATCGACGAAGTCGAGCTGGAGTTTTTCCAGGCTCTCTTCCAGGGCTTCGCGGGGACGTTTTTGGTCGTCGTTCCAGAGTTTAGTGGTGATGAACAACTCATCGCGAGGGACACCGGCGCTGGCCAGTGCTGTACCCACGCCGTCCTCGTTTTTGTACGCGGCGGCAGTGTCAATCGACCGGTAGCCGACTTCCAGGGCTTTATGAATGGCGGAGACGACCTCGTCGTTACCGGCTTTCCATACACCTAGCCCCAGCTGGGGCATCACGTTGCCGTCCTGCAGCTTGATTACGGTTTGGTTTGCCATTTTTCCTCCTTCAGGTGCGCATCGCCGGAGGGTTCCTCCGGCGATGGGGTGTGCATTAAGTCTGGACGAAATGTCAAAAAACGAAAGTCGGGGGGACAAAAACGCTTAGCGTGCCGCCTCGTAAATACGACGGCTGACGTCCAGCGTGATGTCGCCGTGCTCGCCCAGATGGGTCATACCGTGCTCTTCGAGTTTCGCCAGCAGGGCAGGGATAGAGCTGCCGTCCAGGCCGTAGCCAGACAGACGCGTTGGCACGCCCAGACCTTCAAAGAAGCTGCGGGTCGCTTCGATGGCGGCATCAATACGCGCATCGTCAGAACCCTCGGTGATGTTCCACACGCGTTCAGCGTACTGCAGCAGTTTGGCGCGTTTAGTGTCGCGTTTTTCGTTCCACAGGGCAGGCAGCACAACGGCCAGCGTCTGAGCGTGGTCCAGACCGTGCATCGCCGTCAGCTCGTGGCCCAGCATGTGGGTTGCCCAGTCCTGCGGCACGCCAGCACCGATCAGGCCGTTCAGCGCCTGCGTGGCGGCCCACATTACGTTGGCGCGAACGTCGTAGTTTTCCGGCTCTTTCAGCGCTTTCGGACCTTCTTCGACGAGCGTCAGCAGAATGCCTTCCGCGAAGCGATCCTGAATTTTGGCATTCACCGGATACGTGACGTACTGCTCAACGGTATGAACAAATGCGTCGACCACGCCGTTCGCCACCTGACGCGCAGGCAGGGTGTAGGTGTAAACCGGGTCCAGAATGGCGAACACAGGCTGAACGTGTTCGTTCATGAAGGCCTGCTTGTCACCGGTGGTTTTACGGGAGATCACCGCGCCCTTGTTGGATTCAGAACCGGTGGCCGGCAGGGTCAGCACGGAGCCCATCGGGATAGCGCTTTTGATGTCGCTGCCGCGGGTTTCCAGAATGTGCCATGGATCGATGCCGTCAGCGTAGTGCGCTGCCGCCGCGATGAATTTGGTACCGTCCAGCACGGAGCCGCCGCCGACCGCCAGCAGGAAGGTGATGTTTTCTTCGCGGGCGATTTTCACCGCGTTCATCAGCGTTTCGTAAGACGGGTTTGGCTCGATGCCGCCGAACTCACGCACGTCCAGACCGTCCAGCGCGCTGTAAACCTGATCCAATACGCCGGTTTTTTTCACGCTGCCGCCACCGTAGGTGATCAGCACGCGGGCGTCAGCAGGGATCTGCGCGCGCAGATCGGCGATAGCGTCTTTACCAAACAGAATGCGGGTTGGGGTGTGAAGATTAAAGTTGTTCATTGCTCGTTCCCTTTAGTGGGTGAAAAACCGTGGTGGCGCAGAGGGCGACCTGTTGCTGCTCATTGTGGCCGCCCGGGGCTACGCCCTCAATGCACATTCCTGCCGATGTCTTGCCCATTTCTACAGAGCGCTGGAGAAAGCGCGGAAAACGACGCACACTGTCAACGTCGAAAACCGTACCCGGAGTAACGCAAGATGAACCGTGAGGCTATCTGCCAGCAGCTCACTGCGCAGATTAAGAGACTGATAGATAACGAAAATGGCGTCAGTGGGCTGCTTCCTGACATTCGCCTGCTTTATGGCACGCAGCCAGGGACGCGCACGCCGGTCATGTACCAGCCGGGCATCGTTTTTCTCTTCTCGGGCCATAAAATTGGCTATATCAACGAGCGCGTGTTCCGCTACGACACCAATGAATATCTGCTTCTGACGGTACCTTTACCCTTCGAATGTGAAACCTTCGCGACAGAGGCGGTTCCGCTGGCCGGTATTCGCGTCAACGTCGATATTCTTCAGCTGCAGGAGCTGCTGATGGAGATAGGTGAAGACGAGTTCTTCCAGCCTTCGATGGCTTCGAGCGGGATTAACTCGGCGACGCTGTCGGAAGAGATCCTCTGCGCCATTGAGCGTCTGCTGGACGTGATGGAGAGGCCGCTGGACGCGCGCATTCTGGGCAAGCAGATTATCCGCGAAATTCTCTACCACGTGCTGCTGGGCCCGGGGGGTGGAGCGTTACTGGCCCTGGTGAGCCGACAGACCCACTTCAGCCTGATAAGCCGCGTGCTCAAGCGTATCGAGAGCCAGTACACCGAAAATCTCAGCGTCGACCAGCTGGCGGCGGAAGCGAACATGAGCGTCTCGGCGTTTCACCATAATTTTAAATCGGTGACCAGCACCTCGCCGCTGCAGTACCTCAAAACCTACCGGCTGCATAAGGCGCGGATGCTGATGATCCACGACGGCATGAAGGCCAGCGCGGCGGCAATGCGGGTAGGCTACGAAAGTGCCTCGCAGTTCAGTCGGGAGTTTAAGCGCTATTTCGGCGTTACGCCGGGAGAAGATGCATCACGTATAAGAACGATGCAGGGAGTCTGACGAAAAACGTAGGCCGGGTAAGCGATAGCGCCACCCGGCTTTGTTGAATTATGCACTGCAGTACTTCTTCTTAATCACCACTGCGATAGTCCCCACCAGGCCCGCCACCAGCAGGAACATCGGCAGCACCATCAGGAAGGTCATCACCTGATCTTCGTGGTGTTTCACGAAGGGGATCATATTCAGCGCGTAGCCGAGCGTCGTCACCACGCCAACCCACAGCAGAGCGCTCAGCCAGTTGAAGAACTGGAAGCGGCGGTTCGACAGGCCGGAAATGCCCGCCATCGTCGGCAGAAGCGTGCGAACGAACGCCAGGAAACGCCCCGCCAGCAGCGCCAGCAGGCCGTGCCGGTCAAACATGCAGGTCGCACGCTGATGATATTTATGCGGCAGCTGCGCCAGCCAGCTTTTGACGACGCGCGTGTTCCCCAGCCAGCGGCCCTGCAGATAGCTCAGCCAGCAGCCCAGGCTGGCGGCGGAGGTGAGGATAACCATCGTTGGCGTGAAGTCCATGACGCCTTTACCGATTAACGCCCCGGCAAGTAAAAGCAGGCTGTCACCGGGTAAAAACGAGGCTGGCAGTAATCCATTTTCCAGAAACAGAGTTGCGAACATCACGAAATAGACGATACCGACGACGTGAGGATCCGCCAGCGCGGCAAAATCGTGGTGCCAGAGCGCCGCGATAATATCTTGAATAACAGCCATGGACTTTCCTGTGGAACAGCAGATATAGCGCTATTGTACTCCCTTATTGGCCCGTCGGGTTTGATCCCGGGCGCAACTCATGCAGACTTTTCCGCTTGCGGTGTCCATAAAAGCGTCCAGAGAGTACATTTTCAGCCAGCACTCTACACGATACGCTCGAACCCTGCTGCTAAATCCGCAATCAGATCGTCAACATTTTCTAAACCGATATGCAGTCGAATCAGGGTACCGCTGAAGTCCACGTCGCCACCGGGGCGCAGGGCCGCAATCTGTTCCGGCTGGTTAGCCAGGATCAGGGATTCAAAACCGCCCCACGAGTAGGCCATGCTGAAGAGGGTAAAATTATCCAGATAGCTTGCCAGTTCGTCGTTATTCAGCCGTTTTTTCAGCACAAACGAGAACAACCCGCTGCTGCCCGTAAAGTCACGCTGCCAGAACTCATGGCCTTTACTGCCGGGTAGCGCGGGGTGATTTACGCGCTCAACCTGCGGATGCTGTGCCAGCCATTGGGCCACCTTCAGGCTGCTTTCATGGTGCTGACGCAGGCGAACCCCCAGCGTGCGGATGCCCCGGCTGGTCATGTAGGCCGTGTCGGCATCCACCATTTGCCCCATCAGGTAGGCGTTTTCACGCAGCTGATCCCAGCAGCGCGCGTTGGAGACCGCCGTGCCGATCATGCCGTCCGAGTGGCCAATCAGGTATTTGGTCGCCGCCTGAATGGAGATATCAATGTCGAATTCCAGCGCTTTGAACAGCACGCCTGCCGCCCAGGTGTTGTCGATCATAACGATCGCCTCTGGCGCTTTGCTGCGCACGGCCTTCACGATAGCCGGCACGTCGTGAACCTCCATGGTAAGCGACCCCGGCGATTCCAGGAACACAATGCGCGTGTTGGGCTGAATAAGTTCGGCAATACCTTCACCAATCAGCGGGTCGAACCAGCCGGTGGTTACGCCGAGCTTGCTGAGAATTTTGGTACAGAAGTCCTGGCTGGGTTCGTAGGCGGTGTTGGTCATCAGGATGTGATCGCCCTGTTCCACGAACGCCAGAATGGTGTTGGCGACCGCAGCCGCTCCGCACGGGAACAGCGCGCAGCCTGCGCCGCCTTCCAGCTCGCACATCGCCTCCTGCAGAGAAAAATGGGTTAGCGTGCCGCGACGGCCATAAAACAGGCCGCCTTTCGCGCGGTTGCGCGTGGCGATTTTTTTCTCCTCAACGGTATCAAACACCAGCGAGGAGGCGCGTTGAATCACGCTGTTGACCGATCCCTGAGTATATTTTTTGCTGCGTCCTGCCTGTACCAGCGTGGTATCAAGATGCTTCTTTGTCATGTTCGCTAACCCTGTTTTTATACGTCTGGACGTCCAGACTACCACGATTGGAAAAAACTGCACCCGCAGGCTTATCGAATAAGCAGAAAATATTAGCAAAAAACCGCATAAGAAATTTTTACTGCGTAAGCGCAAGGAAAGTGAACGAAAATTGCGGCACTATGCAAATACTAATGAGAACTACTATCAATTCGACGACGTTTTGATATTATTACGTTCAGATTTTGTGATTTGCGTCCTGGAGATACAGAGTGGGTAATAATTTGATGCAGGCGGATCTCTCCGTTTGGGGCATGTATCAGCATGCTGACATCGTGGTTAAGATTGTGATGATCGGCCTGATTCTGGCGTCCGTTGTCACCTGGGCTATCTTCTTCAGCAAGAGCGCCGAGCTGCTTTCGCAGAAGCGTCGCCTCAAGCGGGAACAGCAGCAGCTGGCTGAAGCCCGCTCTCTGGATCAGGCTTCAGACATGACCTCATCCTTCCACGTGAAAAGCCTGACCACCCTGCTCGTGAATGAAGCGCAGAACGAGCTGGAACTCTCCGCGGGCAGTGAAGATAACGAAGGCATCAAAGAACGTACCGGTTTCCGCCTGGAGCGTCGCGTGGCGGCCGTTGGCCGACACATGGGGCGCGGCAATGGTTATCTGGCGACCATCGGGGCGATCTCACCGTTTATCGGCCTTTTCGGTACGGTCTGGGGCATCATGAACAGCTTTATCGGTATCGCGCAGACCCAGACCACCAACCTGGCGGTTGTGGCCCCGGGTATCGCAGAAGCGCTGCTGGCGACGGCGATTGGTCTGGTCGCGGCGATTCCGGCGGTGGTTATCTATAACATCTTCGCGCGTATGATTGGCAGCTACAAAGCCACGCTGGGTGACGTTGCCGCGCAGGTTCTGCTGCTGCAAAGTCGCGATCTCGACCTGAATGCCAGCTCGGTTAAGCCGGTGCACGCGGCGTCCAAACTGCGCGTGGGTTGATAGTATGGCGATGCGTCTAAACGAAAATCTGGACGATAACGGTGAAATGCATGAGATCAACGTGACGCCGTTTATCGACGTTATGCTGGTTCTGCTGATTATCTTCATGGTGGCTGCGCCGCTGGCGACGGTGGATATGAAGGTAAATCTGCCTGCCTCATCCAGCCAGCCCCAGCCGCGCCCGGAGAAGCCTATCTACCTGTCGGTGAAGGCGGATAAATCCATGTTCCTCGGCAATGACCCGGTGACGGCCGACTCTGTCATCCCGGCCCTGGATCAGCTTACGGGCGGTAAGAAAGACACCACGGTCTTCTTCCGTGCGGATAAAACCGTTGATTATGAAACCATGATGAAGGTAATGGACACGCTGCATCAGGCGGGTTACCTGAAGATTGGGCTGGTCGGCGAAGAAAAAGCGGCCAAAAAATAGAACGAAAGCTGGCGAAAGCCAGCTTTTTTGTTTTCTGCCACGCAACATCGTTATTATTTTCTGCTGTATATCCCCATTCTTCATATTTCCTTATCAATAAAGCAATAATTAATAATCCATTGATAGTTAAGTAAATATCAGTATTCGGCTGAGCCATTAAAATATATCGTTGGCTGAAATGGCGTCGGGGAATATCCCCACTACGCTTAAAAAAGATAATAAAAACAAACCTTCTTCGAAGGCTCTTTTCACCTGCACAGCAAGAGACTCCCTATGGCTACGATGACATGGCTGTATCCGCACGCGCCTCAAAACGATCTGTTTTCGCTTTCTGCCATTCGACGACGCGCCGACAGGCTAATACTGGTGCTCATCTGGTCGCTGTGGGCCATCTCGCTGGGGGGGGGCTATATCAACGAGAATATCGTGCAGGGGGCGATTATTGGCACCTCTCTGGCCTGTTTATCGACGCTGCTGACGCTGTTGTTTCCCGGCGCGCTGTTGCTCCGCCTGAGCTCTGCGTTTGTGCTAATGGCATTTTCCGCGCTGCTGATTCATCTGGGCGAAGGCGAAACTGAATACCATTTTTCGGTTTTTGTCCTGCTCTCCGCGCTCCTTGCCTGGCGAGACTGGCGCCCGCTGGTGATGGGGGCGGCGGTCATCGCGTTACATCATCTGGTGTTTAACTATCTGCAGGAGAATGACCTTTACGGCGTCGTGGTGTTCATGCACACCGGCTTTCATATGGTGGTTTTCCACGGGCTGTTTGTGGTGGTCCAGACCGCAATTCTGGTTCTGCTGGCGATACGAATGGAGCAGGACGCCCGCTCGGCGAGCGAGGTGGCAAGGCTGGCGGGGGTGATCAACCGTGAACCGGGGTACCTCACGCTGGCCGTCGATGCGGTCCCCGCAGAGTCTTCCTTTGCCCGCACGTTCAGCCTGACGCTGGGCACCATGCGCGCCACGCTTGAGCAGGTTAGCGCCAATATTGGGCAACTGCTGGAGGCATCCCGCGCGTTAGGACAGCGCAACAGCGCGCTGTCGGAACGTACCGATCACCAGGCAAGTTCGCTGGCGACGGCGGCCAGTGCGATGGAACAGTTAAGGGCTGTCGCCACCCTGACCAGTGAAAAAGCAAGCCAGGTCAGGGAGGTGGCGTTCAGCACCAGTAACGTGGCGGAGCAGGGGGGCCATAACGTACGGCAGGCGATTGCGGCGATGGAGCACATTCGCGAGGAGTCGCAGCGCATTTACGCCATTCTGGAGTTGATCGACGGGATTGCGTTCCAGACCAATATTCTGTCGCTCAACGCCTCGGTCGAGGCTGCCAGAGCGGGCGAACATGGCAAAGGCTTCGCGGTGGTTGCCTCGGAAGTGCGCGTGTTGGCCCAGCGCAGCGAGGGGGCTGCAAAAGATATCCGCCAGCTTCTGACCGCATCGCAGGCAACCACGCTGCAGGGCGTCGAGCAGGTTGAGCAGGCGGGTATGACAATGAAGTCGATCATTGAGAGTATCGAAGGGCTTCGCTCTCTGCTGGAGGAGCTGTCGCAGATGAGCGAGCAGCAGCGGGCGAGCATTGCGCAGATGAACGACAGCATTGCCAGCATCGATGCCAGCGTGCAGGAGAACGTGCGTCACGTAGCGCAAACAGTGCAGGTGGCTGAAGCGCAGCGCCAGCAGACGGGTCAGTTAAAAGAGGCGATTGCCGTATTCAGATTTAATTAGCGTTGCGGTTCGGAAGGGGCGCTGGCACCAGACGCCAGCGCGTCTTCATCAAGCGCCACGCAGGTGACGTTTGAGGTACGGAACTCACCGTCTGACAGCTTGCGCGTCAGGCGCAGGGTGGCGATTTCTCTGGCAAGCAGATACTGGTAATTGGCCTCGAGGCGACCCAGAAGCTTCTCTTTCAGCTCTGGCCGCTGTTCCATGATGGCGTTCATCACGGCGCCATAAATTTCTTCTTTGACCTGTAGCGGATAAATTTCGCGGCGATTCTGCCATTTCAGCCGCACCAGCGTTGCCGGGATCGATACCAGGTCCTGGGTAATACGCGTCATCTCGTCATTTTTTGTGTTTCGCAGCGCATCGAGATTTTGCTTTAAGATAAATTCATCACTTTTCTTATCATCTAAAGTCAAATAAACGTCGTTGTTTTTAACTTCCTTCACGTTAATCCTCCCCCAGGCTATAAAAAATTGGGTTGTTTTTTTCGCGCGTAATTAAGTTAAGCCAAATTTCATTGCCTGCTTCATTAATTTCTTGGGTTTTCTCGGCCAATATTTGACTTAGTTTCTGGGCATCTATTTCACCCTCGGCCTGCAGGTCATTCAGCAGGTGGACAAAGGCTTCAATTTTTATGGCGCGAAATAAGCGGTCTTTTATATGGCGATCGTGCTCTTCCAGCAACATATTTCGGGATTTGCCAGTTCGGGAAACACCAATTAATATATCGGGCTCGAAATCAGAGAGCTTTCTTTTCCCCTGAGTGAAACTGGCCTCTTTTTCTGCTTCCGTCGGTTGCTGTTCCACAGGCGTGATGTGGTACTTAGCCGGGACGAGATAGTCGGGCAGCATTTTCAATTTCCTTTAATTTCAACAGGGTGGGGTTGGTAAAGGCGTGAGATTCGTTGACAATATCATGAGGCAAATTTAAAATCAAAAAAAATGGAGCCTACCCATGAACAGCATCTTTTTTACGGTCATCACATTACTATTACTGACCGCTGGTGTTCTTTTATTGATGCAGGAGTTCAATAAAACGAAAGTGTCGAAAGACACCAGTGAACCCCCGCAACCTGAACTGATGACAAAAGAGGAAGGTGAAGACCATTTCTCTGTATTGATGAACTCCGTTACGCCGGTCTGGTACTGGCGGGTGAACCACGAATATATCGACTTTTTACACGCGACAATTAAGCGCATGAAAATGTCGGAAATTAATGATACGCCCGGACTGTTTGAGGCGCAGCGTCGCTGTAGCGACCTGAATTCAGCCGTGTATAAATATTATGACAATATCAAAAAGCGCTGCCTTAACGGCGAGAAGGTCTCTTATTCCGATCTGGACGTATTAAATTTGCGGCAGTGTTTTCGCGAGTTCAGTCTGGAAGCCTATCCTGAGCTGGTGGCGCTTGTCTGGCCGGAGTACGCCCGTCCCGAGGTTAACCCGGACAACGTCTGAGTGACGTACTGTTGAGTTATTGCAAACAGTCAGCGCCGT
Source organism: Enterobacter pseudoroggenkampii (assembly GCF_026420145.1). NCBI lineage: Bacteria > Pseudomonadati > Pseudomonadota > Gammaproteobacteria > Enterobacterales > Enterobacteriaceae > Enterobacter > Enterobacter pseudoroggenkampii. The sequence continues at coordinate 156,826 of NZ_JAPMLV010000005.1, read as the reverse complement.
TGAGATATACTGGGCGCTGGTTTCTTTTGCAAACAGGACTTTATGGAACGCTTTTTTGAAAATGCCATGTACGCCTCTCGCTGGATACTGGCCCCCGTCTATTTTGGCCTTTCGCTGGCGCTTGTCGCGCTGACGATTAAGTTCTTTCAGGAAATCCTGCATGTTCTGCCGAACATTTTTTCCATTGCCGAAGCGGATTTGATTCTGGTTCTGCTGTCGCTGGTGGATATGACCCTGGTGGGCGGGCTGCTGGTGATGGTGATGTTCTCCGGCTACGAGAATTTTGTCTCCCAGCTTGATATCGACGAGCGTAAAGAGAAGCTCAGCTGGCTGGGCAAAATGGATGCATCTTCGCTGAAGAATAAAGTGGCCGCGTCGATTGTGGCTATCTCCTCTATCCACCTGCTACGCGTGTTTATGGACGCGAAGAACGTGCCGGATAACAAACTGATGTGGTACGTCATTATCCACCTGACGTTTGTGCTCTCTGCGTTTGTGATGGGGTATCTGGATAAGATCAGTAAGAAGTAATTCCCCCTCACCCTAACCCTCTCCCACAGGGAGAGGGAAGAGTTAGCTCCCTCTCCCTGTGGGAGAGGGCCGGGGTGAGGGCATCAGACCGCACTATTTATCCGACGACGCCTGCCACAGATTCAACTCCCCATCCGCAACATGCTGGTCAATCCGCTTGAGTTCGTCCTCCGTAAAGCGCAGGTTTTCCAGCGCCTGAACATTCTCTTCCAGCTGTTCCGGGCGGCTTGCGCCAATCAGCACGGACGTCACGCGCGCATCTTTCAGCAGCCAGCTTAGCGCCATCTGCGCCATGGTCTGACCGCGCGCCTGCGCCATTTCACTCAGTAAACGCAGGCTGTTCAGGTTGGCTTCGGTCAGCATTTTTTCGTTCAGACCACGGACTTTCTTGCCTTCACGCTGCATGCGTGAATCTTCAGGAATACCGTTCAGGTATTTTCCGGTCAGCAAACCCTGCGCCAGCGGGGTAAAGGCGATACACCCCGTACCGTTTGCTTCCAGCGCATCCAGCAAACCGGTCTTATCGACCCAGCGGTTGAGCAGGTTATAGGACGGCTGGTGGATCAGCAGGGGGATCTTCCACTCGCGCAGCAGCTCGGCCATTTTTTGCGTGCGCCCGGTTGAGTAGGAGGAAATGCCCACATACAGCGCTTTGCCGCTCTGCACGGCGTGGGCCAGCGCAGAGGCCGTCTCTTCCATCGGCGTGTTTTCATCCACGCGGTGGGAATAGAAAATATCCACATACTCGACGCCCAGGCGCTTCAGGCTCTGGTCGAGGCTGGCGAGCAGATATTTGCGGGAACCGCCCGAGCCGTACGGCCCTGGCCACATGTCGTAACCCGCCTTGGTGGAGATAATCACCTCGTCGCGGTACGCGGCGAAGTCCTCACGCAGCAGGCGGCCGAAATTCTCTTCCGCGCTACCCGCCGGAGGTCCGTAGTTATTGGCGAGATCGAAATGGGTGATGCCGAGGTCGAAGGCTTTGCGCAGCAGCGCGCGCTGGGCATCAAGAGGCTGAACGTGGCCGAAGCTGTGCCACAGTCCCAGCGACAGCGCAGGAAGGCGCAGACCGCTCTTTCCACAGTAGCGGTACTGCATATGTTCATAGCGGGTAGCGTCAGGGTACCAGGACATGATGTCTCCTTTTCTTATCGATAATTTTTTGAAACGTCGTTTTCATTCTGAACTTATCACATCACTAAGCGCGAAGATAATGGTTAACGGCGGCTGTGCGACCAGTGAAGCCACGCTAATTAAAAATGATCACAAAACGTTATAATTTCCCTCGTTCCTGCCGATAACGAGAGTAGTACTCGCCTCTGGGCGAACTCACCCTCACGGCAAGGAAGACTTATGAATATGCTCCGTAATTTCACGATCCGCTTCGTCATGCTGGCGATCCTCGGGATCTTTTGTTTAATGTGGGCGGGTGTTGGGCTGTACAGCACCTGGTCCCTGTCTCGCGTGACTGATGGCAATGAAGTCGATCGCCAACTGGTTAAACAGATGACGGTACTCAGCCAGGGTAACGATCAGTATTTCCGCTTTGTGACCCGTCTGAGCCGCGCAATGGAAGTTAAAGCCGCAGGCGGCACGCCGGATTTGGCCTCTGCCCAGCAGGCGCTGGATAACATGGGCAAGAAGCTGGCCGAGATGAAAGCGATCTCTCCAGGCCCGATGGATGAGCAGATCTCTTCCCGGGTGATCGGCACCTGGCAGGCGCTGCTTGAACAGGGCGTGACGCCGCAAATGCAGCAGGCGAAGCTGGGCGCGCTGGACGGCTACCGTCAGCAGGCCAACAACGTCACCCCACCGCTGAGCCGCGCGTTCGGTGCGGCGGCTGAAGAGTTCAACAATGCTGCCGCGAAGTCGCTCGACAGCACCCGCGTGGTGGTGGACGGCCTGACCAGCATGACCCGCACGGTGATTATCGTCGCCACGATTCTCGGCCTGCTGATCCTGCTCTTTACCGACCGCTACCTGGTGGCGATGCTGGTCAAACCGCTGGATCGCATTCGCCAGCAGTTCCGCCAGATTGCCCAGGGCGATCTCAGCCAGCCCATTGAGCCGTTCGGCCGCAACTGCGTGGGCCAGCTGGTGCCGCTGCTGAGCGCCATGCAGGACAGCCTGCGCGAAGCGGTCAGCACGATCCGCTCCGGCAGTGAGAATATCTGGCGCGGCGCAACGGAGATCTCCAGCGGTAACAACGATCTCTCGTCCCGTACCGAAGAGCAGGCGGCCGCACTGGAAGAGACGGCCGCCAGCATGGAACAGCTGACCGCCACGGTGAAGCTGAACGCGGAAAGCGCGCGTCAGGCAAGCCAGCTGGCCGATGTGGCCTCTACCACTGCCAGCCGCGGCGGCTCGCTGGTGGAAGAGGTGGTGACCACCATGAGCGGGATTTCGGAAAGCTCGAAGAAAATTGCTGAAATCACCAACGTCATTAACAGCATTGCCTTCCAGACCAATATTCTGGCACTCAATGCGGCGGTTGAAGCGGCGCGCGCGGGCGAACAGGGCCGTGGTTTCGCGGTAGTGGCAGGTGAGGTCCGCAACCTGGCAAGCCGCAGCGCCAACGCGGCCAAAGAGATTGAGGGGCTGATTACCGACTCCGTTTCCCGCGTGGAGCAGGGGGCGAAGCTGGTGGGCGACACCGGCACCACCATGGATGCGATTTTGCGTGACGTGACGGAAGTGACGACCATTATGAAGCAAATTGCCTCTGCCTCTGAGGAGCAAAGCAAGGGCATTTCGCAGGTCGGGGTTGCCATTACTCAGATGGACGGCGTTACCCAGCAAAACGCCTCGCTGGTGGAGGAGGTCTCCGCGGCGGCGGCGGCGCTGGAGCGCCAGACCGAAGATCTTCAGCGCTCGGTGCAGAAGTTCCGCCTGACGGCATAACGCAGCGTTGCAAGGCCGTCTTGTGCGGCCTTGCATTATTAACGTCTTCCTCTCCAGCTCGCGCTGAAACTGCTATTCTTTTGCTAACCCCCTGACGTTCTGGGCTCTCTTCTATGAGGTGTTGCTATGAACAGATCGTTATCTGTCATCCCTGTTCTCTCTTTCATTTTTCTGATGCTGTTTTCGGTTTTTGCCAGTGCGACCCAGCAGGCGCAGGAACGGCGCGTGGCGCGTGATGTCAGGCAGGAAACCCGCGATGCGTCACGGCAGGTGAAGCAGACCTGCGTGGCAAACAATAACCAGAGTAATCACGACTGCCGCCAGGACAAGCGCCAGATGAAACAGTCCGGACGGCAAAAAGCGCGGGATGTTAAGTATTAACATAACAGGTTAGGCGGCATGCAAGCGTATTTCTTGCCGCCTTTTTAAAAAACGTAAGGCACTATTTTTTTAAATATTAAAGTATTTGCTTGTAACAATATATTTGGCATTTTCTGCACATTCCAGAACATGAAAATTAATATTGTCTTAAGATTCAGTCGACATAATGAATTATCTTCTTGATACCGGAAATAATTCAATTTATGAAAAACCGTATTATTTTATTTGCTGCCCTGGCAGGTTTTGCCGTGGTCAATACAGCGATGGCCCAGAGCGTCACGGTCGATGTCCCTGCCGGGTATAAGGTCGTGATTGTTCCGCAGTCAGCCACGGTTCCTGAGGCGGTAAGCGTTGCGCCTGCACCTGCACAAACAACGTATGCCGCCCCTGCACCGGTCTATCATCCGCGTGCACGCCATGTGGCGAGCGTGGCGGAAGGGATGGTGATTGAGCATCAGTATGACGATCACCATTGATGTATTCCGGGTGACATTTCTGGCCATAAGTTGAGGGCAAATAGTCGTGATTGGGTGCAGGGAGTTATTACTGAACAGTCATGAGGCCGGGCACGCGCTGCGACGCCCGGCGAAGTTTATCAGTGCGTCGCTTCACCAATCAGCGCGCCCGTTCCCGCGCCAACGGCTGCACCTTTCAGCACGCTCTTGCCGGTAACCGCTGCGGCACCTGCGCCCACGGCAGCACCTACCGCACCACCTTTACGCGCGGCTTTACCTTTGTCGCCGTTTTTGAACATGGCACCGGTGCCTGCGCCAACAACGGCACCGCCAACGGTCGATTTCAGATCTTTACCCGTCGCCGCGCCAATGGCTGCGCCTGCTACCGCGCCAGCGGCGGTTTTGTCGATGGCCATTCCCGAGGTGGAAAAAATGAGGGCGCTGATAACCAGCGTTGTTTTAATAAGTTTCATAACAGATCCTTTGTGACTGCTGTCGGTTGATACGTTGCTTCTCACTCTGAGGTGAGAAAAACGCACAGATAGTGCCAGCAATGCCGGCTCAACCTTTAGGCCAATCATGCCCTGAGCAAGGATCTCTGTGGCCGGGCGGCGAACCGCCCGGCTAGTCGTCACGCCTGACGTTTGTCTTCTGTATTGGTCTCGAAGTCGCTCGCCGCGTGGCGTTCGTGGAGCTGCTCGTTCAGCTCGCCGCTGGTGCGGTTAACGATACGTCCGCGCTTAACGGCATGGCGGTTCGCCACGTCTTTCGCCCAGCGCTGCACGTTGGTGTACTTTTCTGCGTCGAGGAACTCAGCGGCGTTATACACGCTGCCCAGCGCTACGCAGCCGAACCATGGCCAGATAGCGATATCCGCGATGGTGTACTCCTCACCCGCCACGTAGCGGCCGCGCGCCAGCTGTTTATCCAGCACGTCGAACAGGCGTTTGGCTTCCATTGTGAAGCGGTCAATCGCGTACTCGATTTTCACCGGAGCATAGTTGTAGAAGTGGCCAAAACCGCCGCCGAGGAACGGCGCCGCGCCCTGCAGCCAGAACAGCCAGTTCAGCGTCTCGGTGCGTCCCGCCGGATCTTTCGGCAGGAAGTGGCCGAACTTCTCCGCCAGATAGAGCAGAATATTGCCGGATTCAAATACGCGCGTTGGCGGGTTCGTGGAGTGGTCACGAAGCGCCGGTATTTTCGAGTTCGGGTTCACCTCAACGAAGCCGCTGGAGAACTGATCGCCCTCGCCGATGCGGATCAACCACGCGTCGTACTCCGCGCCCGTCACGCCCAGCGCCAGCAGCTCTTCGAGCATGATCGTTACTTTCTGGCCGTTCGGTGTTCCCAGCGAGTAGAGCTGCAGCGGGTGCGAACCGACAGGAAGATCTTTCTCATGGGTCGCGCCGGAAATGGGGCGGTTGATGTTGGCGAACGCGCCGCCGTTGTTCTTTTTCCATTCCCACACTTTTGGTGGCTGATACGTGTTGTCTGACATGTTGGCCTGCCTTTTGAGTGATGTGTTGAGGCAGTGTAGCAGGAGATTTGTGAAGCGTTTAACGAACTGAGCGTAATCGATCTGCCGCTATTCCTTCCGGCGCTTATATATATCAAATCCGGCATTAGCTTAATCGAAAATCGCATTTTCATAATTAATGCGTAAACGGATAAAGCTGCATATGATGCTTCAACATAAATAAAAGATGCAGTAATAAACACTTTATAAGGCAAGGAGTTAGTGAGATGCGCAAGCTTCTGTTATCGGCAGTGGTGGTTTCGCTCGCGTTAGGCCTGGCGGGCTGTGATGATGCGAAAAATAAAGAGACCAATACGCCCTCAGCGGCAAAAAGCGACGCACCAAAAGAGGGCGGTTCGCTGATTATCGGTATTACCTCCGGCGATCCGTTAGCCGTGAATCCGCTCTATGCCAGCGACCGTACCACGTTAACGATCATGCAGGCGCTCTATGCCCCGCTCTATAGCTTCAACAACGGTAAGATCGAGTGGGGCCTGGCGGAAAGCCTGACGCCCTCCGCCGACAACCTGAGCTATACCCTGACGTTAAAACCCAACCTCAAATGGCAGGACGGACAGCCGCTGACGGCGGACGACGTGGTCTTTACGTTCAATAAGCTGCTGGATGCCAAACAGCACAGCTTCTTCCGCAGCATGTTCACCTACGGCGATAAGCCGGTACAGGTAAGCAAGGTTGACGACCGCACCGTTAAGTTCACCTTACCGCAGGTTAGCGCCGCCTTTACCGGCACGCTGGTACAGATCTACCCGATTCCGCAGCACGTGTTCGCAGGTGAAGGTGACCTGGAAAAGAGCAGCAAAAACGATGCGCCGGTCGGCTCCGGGCCGTTCAAATTCAAAGAGTACCGCGCCGGACAATACTACGCCCTGACCCGTTTTGACGATTACTGGAACGGCAAAGCGAAGCTTGATTCGGTTACCTACCGTTTCGCCAAAGACAGCAACGCCGCCAACCTGGCGCTGCAAAACGGAGAAATCAACCTCAAGATGGTTGACCCGCAGGATGTAAACCGCCTGAAAAATACCGGTAAGTTTGACTTCGTGGTCTATCCGGAAGGCCGCCTGGCCTATATGACGTTCAACCAGAACGTGCCGGTGATGAAGAGCAAAGCGCTGCGTCAGGCCATCGCGTATGCCATCAACAAAGACGAGCTCACCCAGACCGCGTTTACCTCGCTGGACTACGCTAAACCGGCGACCTCGTTCCTGACGCCCGATACGCTTTACAAGACGGATGACGTTGAACAGTACAAATTCGATCTGCAAAAAGCCAAAGAGCTGCTTAAAGCGTCCGGCGCGCCGGACAACCTCAAGCTGCGCCTGGCGTATGTGAACACCAACAAAACCCAGGAGAGCATGGCGCTCTATATTCAGCAGGCGCTGAAGGCGATTGGGGTGAACGTGGAGCTGATGCCGCTGGATTCCAACGCCATGTCCCAGCGCAGCCTCGATATGAACAACACCGCGTGGGAGCTGAACCTGGGCGGCTACATCATGGGCTCCGAGCCGGACGGTTACAAATCGCTGTTCATGAGCAACGAAGCCTATAACTACGCGCACTACAAAAATCCGCAGTTTGATGCTCTGTGGGATAAAGGCGCCGTGGAAACCGACGCCGCGAAACGTGCCGATATCTACAAGCACATTCAGCAGACCGTGGCGAACGACATGACGTACTACCCGATTGCCTACACCAATGCGACCGTCGCGGTGGACAAGCGCTTCGGCGGCACCCAGGAGGCAGAGCCGAAACCGGTCTATCTGTTCCAGGATCTGTCAAAAATCTATCAGAAATAAGTGATTGCCCCGGCCGTCAGGTCGGGGATTTTGTAAGGGCATGTCGTGAACACACTCCTCACCCGTCGGCTGCTGCAACTGCTGCCGATGCTGTTCTTTATTTCACTGGTGGCGTTTTTGCTGGTCAAGCTCGCGCCCGGCGATCCGGTGGCGGCGTACATTACGCCGCGCATGGCCCCGGAAGATATCGAACGTATTCGCCAGAGCCTGGGGCTGGATAAGCCGCTGGTCACGCAGTACGTCCTGTGGCTGAAAAACGTCCTGCAGGGCGATCTCGGCTATTCGCTTATCTACCACCGCCCCGTGCTGGAGATGATCGGCGAACGCATTCCGGCCACGCTGGGGCTGATGGGCGCGTCGCTGCTGATGGCGATCGTGCTGGCCATCCCGCTGGGCCTGCTGGCGGGGGCATTTAAGCACCGCTGGCTGGATCACGTGCTTAACCTGTTCGCCTATATCGGCATCTCGGTACCGATTTTCTGGTTCGGCATTTTGCTCATCACCGTTTTTGCCGTGCAGCTTAACTGGTTCCCCAGCATGGGGATGCGCACCATCGGCATGGAAGATAACGCGCTGGACGTGCTGCGTCACGGCGTGCTGCCGTGTATTGCCCTCACGTTCTACAACCTCTCCAGCTACGTGCGCTACATCCGCTCCAACACCATCTCGCAGCTCTCGGCCGACTACGTGCAGACCCAGCTGGCTTACGGCGCCACGCGTTCCAGCATTCTGTTCCGCCACGTGCTGAAAAACGTGCTGCTGCCGGTGATCACCCTGTTCGGCCTGTCGTTCGGTGAGCTGATTGTGGGGGCCTATGTGACGGAAAGCGTCTTCTCGTGGCCGGGGATGGGGCTGCTCGGGATCCAGTCGATCGCCTCGCTGGACTACCCGCTGATCATGGCGATCATCATGCTCTCGTCGATGATGCTGATCGTCGGTAACCTGATCGCCGATCTGCTTTATCGCTTCGCCGATCCCCGCATTCGTACGCTGAGGTAACCCGGATGAGCAGACGCTGGCAGCAGGTTCGTCACCAGCTGCGCCGCAACCGTCCGGCGCAGTTCTCCCTGTTTGTGCTTTTTATTTTCGTTGTCGCCGCGCTCTGTGCGGGCCTAAGTCCGTACGATCCGGATCGGATGGCGCTCGGCGCACGCACGCTACCGCCGGATGCCGCACACTGGTTCGGTACCGACGAGTATGGCCGCGACTACTTCACCCGCGCGCTGTATGGCGGCCAGATCTCCCTGATGGTCGGTTTTCTGGCGATGCTCTTTTCCACGCTTATCGGCACGGTGGTAGGAACGGTGAGCGGCTATTTTGGCGGCTGGCTGGATAACCTGATGATGCGCGCCGTGGATATCCTGATGGCCATTCCGGCCTTCTTCCTGCTGCTGGTGGTGAATGCTTACCTCAAGCCGGGCGTGGATAACATCATTCTGATCATCAGCCTGCTGACGTGGATGAACATGTCGCGGCTGGTGCGCGCAGAAACCTTATCGGTGAAAGAGCGCGAGTATGTGCTTTATGCCCGCGCGTCGGGGGAAAACCCGCTGCGCATTATCGTGCGCCACATTATTCCCGGCGTGCTGCCGACCATTATCGTGGCCGCCACGCTCAATATCGCCTCGGCCATTCTGATGGAGTCGACGCTCAGCTTCTTAGGGCTGGGCGTGCAGGCGCCTGCGGCATCGTGGGGAAGCATGCTCAACAACGCCCAGTCGTATATTGGCGAAGCGTCGTGGCTGGCGATGTTCCCCGGCATTTTGATCCTGCTGACGGTGTTCAGCTTTAACGTGCTGGGCGATGTCTTCCGTACCGCCTTTGAGCCAGGAGCGAATCGCGATGAGTAACTTATTAGCGCTTGAGAACCTGCAAACCACCTTCCGCACCCGCGAGGGCGAGGTTCACGCTGTGCGCGGCGTGAGCTTTCAGGTTCAGCCGGGCGAACTCGTCGGTATCGTCGGCGAGTCGGGCTGCGGGAAAAGCGTCACCTGTAAGTCGATCATTCAGCTTCTGGGGAACAACGGACGGATAACCGGCGGCAGCATCCGCTTCCAGAATGACGATCTGGCGCAGAAAACCCCTGAGCAGATGCGCGCTATTCGCGGCAACGAGATCGCGATGATTTTCCAGGATCCGATGACCGCCCTGAACCCGGTGCTGACCATCGGCAAACAGATGGCGGAGATCCTGATGCGCAATAAAGGACTGACCAAAAAAGCGGCCAAAGCGGCGGCGATCGCCATGCTGGAACAGGTGGGGATTGCCGAAGCGGAACGCCGATACGACCAGTATCCCCACGAGTTTAGCGGCGGGATGCGCCAGCGGGTGATGATCGCGATTGCGCTCTCCTGCAACCCTAAGCTTCTTATTGCCGATGAGCCAACCACCGCGCTGGACGTGACCATTCAGGCGCAGATCCTGCGTCTGCTGAAAAGCCTGCAACAGCAGACCCAAACCGCGATTCTGCTGATCACCCACGATCTCGGCGTGGTGGCGCAGGTCTGCAGCCGCGTGGTGGTGATGTACGGCGGGCTGGTGATGGAGGAGGGGAGCGTGGAGGACATTTTTTATCGCCCTGCGCATCCTTACACTCAGGGTCTGCTGGCCTCGCTGCCGCGCCCGGATGAGGTTAACCAACGCTTATCGCCCATCGAAGGCGCGCCGCCTGGCCTGCTTAACCCGCCGCCGGGCTGTCCGTTCGCCGAACGCTGCCCGAAACGCATGCCCCAGTGTGAACGGCAGCCCGCATTTTACGCCATGGGAGAGGGCCATCGCGCCGCCTGCTGGCTATGGGCCGATAAGGAGATTCAGGCATGAGTGAACAACAGGTGCCATTAGTGAGCGTGCGCGATCTGCACAAACACTATCCGCTCAACGGCGGTCTGCTGCATAAAGGCGTGGCCGTGAAGGCGGTTGATGGCGTGAGCTTTGATATTCAGCCCGGCGAGACGTTTGGCCTGGTGGGAGAGTCCGGCTGTGGGAAATCCACCCTCGGGCGCGCCATCCTGCGCCTTTTCGATATTACCTCTGGCGAGATCCACTTTGCCGGGCAGGCGATCGCTCACGCCCGCGAAAAAGAGCTCAAGCCGCTGCGTAAGCGGATGCAGGCGATTTTTCAGGATCCTTACTCCTCGCTCAACCCCGGCATGACGGTACGACAGCTGGTGGCCGAGCCGATGCAGATCCACGGCTACAGCCGCGAAGAACAGCGGGAACGTACGGAAACGCTGCTCTACAAAGTGGGGCTGAAGCACGAACACCTTGAACGATTCCCGCATGAGTTCAGCGGGGGGCAGCGTCAGCGCATCAGTATTGCCCGCGCGTTGTCCGTGCGTCCTGAATTTGTGCTGTGCGATGAACCGCTTTCGGCGCTGGACGTCTCGGTGCAGGCGCAGGTGGTGAATATTTTGCAGGATCTGCAGCAGGAGCTGGGGCTGACCTATCTGTTCATCGCCCACGATCTCTCCATGGTGCGCCATATCTCCAGCCGCATTGGGGTGATGTATCTCGGTAAGCTGGTGGAGGTGGCCCCGGCGAATGAACTGTATCAGCGTCCGGCGCACCCCTACACCCGCGCGCTGCTGGCGGCGGTTCCCCGGCCCGATCCGCGCATCCGCAATCTCGAAGACGCCACCCTGCGCGGCGACATTCCAGGCCCCACGTCCGCGCTGCCGGGCTGTAAGTTCTGCAGCCGCTGCCCGCACGCCATGCCGGTTTGCCAGACGCAGGAGCCTGCCATGCGGGAGATTGCGCCAGGGCATTTCGCGGCGTGCTGGTTGTTTAACGTGTAATTAATGCCCCACGCAGGTGTATGATAAATGCCCCTCTGTCAGGTTAATTACAACGTGCAGACGACGACAACCCTTAAAAAAATTGCCGCCTGCCTGTTTTAGGTTGGATACATGCGTAAAGGAAAGTTAAGCAGTGATGCGCCATTCGGGACATTGTTAGGCTATGCGCCCGGTGGCGTGGCGATTTACTCTTCAAATTACGGCAGTCTGGACCCGCGCAACTACCCGGAAGATGCGGATTTTCGCAGCTATATTGGCAACGAATACATGGGCCACAAGTGGCAGTGCGTTGAATTTGCCCGCCGTTTCCTGTTTCTCAACTATGGCTTCGTGTTTACCGACGTCGGCATGGCATGGGAGATCTTCTCCCTGCGCTTTTTGCGTCAGGTGGTGAACGATAACATCCTGCCCCTTCAGGCTTTTGCTAATGGCTCAAAACGCGCGCCGCGGGCCGGGGCGCTGCTGATCTGGCAAAAGGGCGGCGAGTTCCATGAGACCGGCCACGTGGCGGTGATCACCCAGCTTCTGGACGATAAGGTGCGTATCGCCGAGCAGAACGTGATTCACTCTCCGCTGCCGCTCGGGCAGCAATGGACGCGCGAGCTGCGTCTGAGCGTGGAGAACGGGTGTTATACGATCCATGACACTTTCAACGACACGGAGATCCTCGGCTGGATGATCCAGACCGACGACACGGAACACAGCATTCCCCAGCCGGAAATCGACGGCGAACTGCTGAAAATCAGCGGCGCGCGGCTGAAAAACAGGCGTCAGTTCGACGGAAAATGGCTTAACGAAAATGACGCATTGCAGCAGGCGTATATCCGCGCCAACGGCCATGTGATCAACAAAGATCCCTGCCAGTACTTCACCATTACCGAAAGCGCCGAGCAGGAGCTGATCAAGGCCACCAACGAACTGCATCTGATGTACCTGCACGCGACGGACAAGGTGCTGAAAGACGACAGCCTGCTGGCGCTTTTCGACATCCCGAAAATCCTCTGGCCGCGCCTGCGCCTCTCCTGGCAGTGGCGTCGTCACCATATGATCACCGGTCGTATGGATTTCTGCATGGATGAGCGCGGCATCAAGGTCTACGAGTACAACGCGGATTCCGCCTCATGCCATACCGAGGGCGGGCTGATTCTCGAAGAGTGGGTGAAAAACGGCTATCGCGGCAACGGGCATAACCCGGCGGAAGGGCTGCTGGAAGAGCTGACCGGCGCCTGGAAGCACAGTCACGCGCGGCCGTTTGTCCACATCATGCAGGACAACGATGTCGAAGAGGACTATCACGCGCTCTTTATCCAGCGTTCGCTGATGCAGGCCGGGTTTGAAACCAAAATCCTGCACGGGCTGGGGGCTCTGAGCTGGGATGCCGCCGGACAGCTGATTGACGACGAAGGTCGCCACGTCAACTGCGTGTGGAAAACCTGGGCGTGGGAGACGGCGATAGAGCAGATCCGTGAGGTCAGCGAAACCGAATATGCCGCCGTGCCGATCCGCACCGGACATCCTGAAGGCGAGGTGCGCCTGATTGACGTCCTGCTGCGCCCGGAGGTGCTGGTCTTTGAACCGCTGTGGACCGTCATTCCCGGCAACAAGGCGATTCTCCCGGTACTGTGGCAGCTGTTCCCGAACCACCGTTACCTGCTCGACACCGATTTTGAGGTTAACGATCTGCTGAAGCAGACCGGCTATGCCGTCAAGCCGATTGCCGGACGCTGCGGCAGCAATATCGACCTGATTAGCGCCCAGGACGAGCTGCTGGATAAATCCAGCGGCAAGTTTGTCGACCGTAAAAACATCTACCAGCAGCTGTGGTGCCTGCCGAAGGTCGACGGCAAGTACATTCAGGTCTGCACCTTCACCGTGGGTGGGAACTACGGCGGAACCTGCCTGCGCGGCGATGACTCGCTGGTGGTGAAGAAAGAGAGTGATATCGAGCCGCTGATTGTAGTTAAAGATAAGTAGCTCTTACCCGCAGTAAAAAAGCCCCCGCAGGGCATTCTGCGGGGGCTTTTCGTTACTGTTCTTCCTCTTCCAGCCCGTTGATCTTCAGATCGATGATGCGGCCAATCTGGTCATGATAGACCGTCAGCAGGTTGTACTGGCTCATCTCGGAGATGATCTGCGGTGAGACATTAAAGCTGCGGGCCAGCTCCTCCTGGTGAAAATAGCCCGGCTGACGCCGCCTCACGTGGGCGCGGCGGCGGTTGTACTGATACCACAAAATCAGCAGCCAGCCGTTGAGCGCGGCGAACAGTAAATAGATCAACACCGTATTAAAGGACGCAATAATGACGCCCCAGCGGTGGTCGCTCTCCTCGGTGAGCTGCATCCAGAGCCGGGCATACAGGAAAAACAGAAAGCCTCCCCACGCCACCAGCGTTAACGCGGCATCGAAAACACGTGGCAATAGCCGATGTTCGGTCAAAATTAAGGTATTTTCGTTCATTGAATGCTTCCTTTTCCCCGGTCCGGACTGATCCAGCGCGCGCGGGCGCGCTGGCGTTTAAGCATGACTTTTGGAAATGCGACGAGGGTGGTGAACAGGCCAATCATCCAGTACACCATCGGGAACCAGATCACCCAGAAAAGCGAGCTGGCCACCTTCCGTTCATAGCGCCGCTCGATGTACAAACTGACCAGGAACTGCAGGAGGCACATCACCCCCAGCAGCAGCCCGGTAAACTCCGGTGGAAAAAGGCTCTCCACGGTCAGCCTGGCAGGAACAGGGGCGATATGGCTGAGGATAAATAACAGCACCGTCATCGCGTACGCGAAGGCCCACAGCGTTGACAGGGCATACTCAAGAAACAGGGGCCACATGCGGTGATGCTCCCAGCGCACAATCCTGCGCAGGTTGACCAGAAACACCTCCGCGCCGCCCTGGGCCCAGCGCAGACGCTGTTTCCACAGACCCTTGAGCGTCTCCGGCATCAGGATCCAGCACAGCGCCCGCGGCTCGAAAAAGATATCCCAGTGGCGCAGCTGGAGCTTCCAGCTGATGTCGATGTCTTCGGTGATCATGTCCGGGCTCCAGTACCCGACGTCCGCCAGCGCCTGTCGGCGAAAGGCGGCAATAACGCCCGAGACGGTAAAGACCCGGCCATAGATCCGCTGCGTCCGCTTGATGAGCCCAATAATCGATGAGAACTCGCCCACCTGGATGCGACCAATCAGCGTGGAGCGCGTGCGAATACGTGGATTGCCGGTGACTGCCCCAACGTGGGGATACTGAATCAGCGGTGCCACCAGATACGCTGCCGTATCGCGATCGAGCAGGGCGTCACCGTCAATGCAGACCAGCAGATCGCCCCGGGCCGCCGCTGCCCCGGCTTTGAGCGCCAGCGCCTTCCCCTGGTTCTCCGCGAGGTTAATCACCCGCAGGCGCGGATGTTCCTGCGCCAGAGCCTGCAATACCTCCGCCGTGTTGTCAGACGAACCGTCGTTGATGGCGATAACTTCTATATTTTCATACCGCTGATCCAGCGCGGCGCTGATGGTCTCCCGGGCATTTCGTCCCTCGTTAAAGCAGGGGATCAGAATGGAGATGAGCGGCTCACCGGCGAGCGTCGGCGCGGGCGTGTCTTTATCCCACGACCAGTGGCGTTCAAGCTGAAACCAGAAATAGAGGCCGCCGGTTATCCAGAGCACCGACATGAACAGCGGCCAGAAGAACACAAAATCCAGAATCAGCTCACCGGTAAAGAGGGCGGCCACGCCTAACGGCAACCCGAATACCAGACATAAAATAGAAAAGGCGATAATGCGATCAGTCATTGTCAGGATACCAGTACGAAGAAAATACAGGCCTGATACGTGAGATATCAGGTTGGTTGTTGATGAAATCATCGGGGTAGTAGCCGTAGTTTTTGACGCCGTTCAGCTGGAGCACGCGCATCCACTGTGCCAGCTGGCTGTCGGAAACGGCGCGCGGCGGTTGCTTATCCCAGTCTCTGGCCTGCAGCTCGAAAATGGTTTTATCGAGCGCGCCGGGACGCGTGGCGACCGCTTTAACCAGACGCGTCAGCCAGGCATCGCTTTCGTCTACCGGGACGGACTCCATCAACGGCATGGCCATCGGCACCGTCCAGTCATACTCCGCCAGAAAATCGTCAAGATTCTGCGCGAACCACGCCTCGCTTTCGGGCTGCAGAATGGGTAAGGCGAACATATTGCGCGCGGTTTTTATCTGCGGGCCACGGATATGCTTCACCGCCAGGCTCAGGGCGTGGGTAAACCCGATAAGCAGTTGGCTCTTCTGGCGAGTCGTGTCCTGCCCGGCATCGTCCACGTCCGTCAGCACCGCATCGTCATGAAACAAAATCCCATTGAAGCTGGCATAGCGGGACAGATCTTCATAGATGTCCGTCACCTGCTGGCGCACCTGCGGGTCCCACGGGGAGAGCCGGATATAGGGCTCGGTGGCCTCGCTCAGTTGGCCTGTCTGGCGATCCCGGCGCTGCACGCGCGGCAGAGCAGGATCGAGATCGAACGAGAGCACCGGCATCCACGCGAAGACTTTCACGCCCGCGCGGGTTTGCAGCTGCCAGGAGACAAAATTAAAGAGATCGGCCCGGACCGGTAGCCGACGGTTGGGAAAATAGAGCGCCTTGATCCTGCCGTCGCCCTGCGGGTCGGCAAACGCCTGCAGGAAAACATGGCTGATTTTCATGTCGTAGACCCGCTGGATCAGCCTGTTGATATTTTGAGTCTGCTGGGCCGGATCGGGATCGTAAACGTAGTCGAGATCGACGTGCATGACGCGCACGGG
Source organism: Enterobacter pseudoroggenkampii (assembly GCF_026420145.1). Taxonomy (NCBI): domain Bacteria; kingdom Pseudomonadati; phylum Pseudomonadota; class Gammaproteobacteria; order Enterobacterales; family Enterobacteriaceae; genus Enterobacter; species Enterobacter pseudoroggenkampii. The sequence continues at coordinate 140,651 of NZ_JAPMLV010000005.1, read as the reverse complement.
TTCGCGCTCCTGAACCTGGCTGACCGTACTGGCAAACGCCTTGAGCGAGGGATTGCCGGCGATCAGCAGACGAGGAATATTGCCCAGCTCCTGCACGTTCCCCAGCCCGTCCTCAAGGGTAAAGGCCAGCTGATAACCCTGCTGTCTGGCGATGGCGAGCGACGTGCCGTTGGCTGCGCCATAGGGCCAGACCCAGGCGCGCGGCGCCTTGCCCGTCACCTGCGTGATTTTTTCGGTCACTTTACGAACGTCATCGCCGATCCGCTGGTTGAACTGTTGGTCGGTTTCATAGCGGCCCGTTGCTTTATCATAAAAGCGATTGGCGATCGCCGGTTCGCGGCTGCCCTGCGGGTTGGCCGGAATGCCGTAATGCGAGGCCCAGGTATGCGATCCAATCTCAATCAGCGGGGACTGGCTGAGTTCGCGCACCATGTCCCACGTCGCGAAGCGATCGCGGGGCGTCATCAGGCCGCCGAAGTTAACTTTTTGATTTTCCGGCGTATCCACCCAGCTGCCCACCGGCGCCCACAGCGCAGGAACGTTCCACGCCTGAAGCAGCGGCCAGACGCGGGTGTAAAAGCTGCTGTAGCCGTCGTCAAAGCTGAGCAGAACGGCTTTGGGCGGCAGCGTTTTTTTCCCGTCATGGGCATCCAGGATGTCCTGCACGCTGATGACGTGATAGCCGTTGTGCAGCAGCCAGCTTATCTGCTCGTTTAACGCGCTGGTACGCACGGAGAGGTAGCGCTGATCGGCGGCATCGTCTTCGACGTCGTGGTAGGCCAGTACCAGAAACTGGTTCTGCGGCCAGGGTTTGCTCGCCTCCAGCTGTGGCCGCGCGTTGGGCGCAATAAACGTAAATGCCTGCGCGCAGACGCTCGCGCTGAGGCAGAGCCAGCCGATGAGTATCAGGCTCACGGAAAAACGTGTGTTCATCATCATCATCCTTAAAAGCGTAAAGTCGCATCAAACGTGACGGAGAGGTTGCTCTCGCGTTTGCCGTCGTAAGGGCGCTTGTCCCAGTTCAGCATCACGCCGGTGTCCATGACGTTGTTCCACTGAACGCGTTGTCCGTAACCCAGCAGGGTGATGGCGCCAGCGGACTGATTTTTCTGCCAGTAGCCGCCGCCACCCGCCACGAACTGCTGGCTCCAGAGGGTGTCGTAATGGCGATACATTTCATGGTCGATGGACAGGGCGGCCGTCACGGACAGGTCCCGCGCCGGGTTGTAATAGAGCGTGTCGTGCAGGCTGTTTTTACTGGCGGCGATCCCTGGTTCGAGATCCAGCGTCAGGGACGGGGTCTGCCAGAGACGCTCCTTACCCATGAGGGTGTATTCCTGACGGCGGTTATGGTCTGAGAAGCGGCTGAGGGCGGCGCTGAACTGGTACTCACGGCGCTCGTTTTGATACCAGCGCACCCCGCCTTCACCCCGGTTGGCGCTAATTCCGTTGCGTAACGCCCGCAGGGGCGTGGTGCGCGACAGGCGTTCAAGGCTGCCGCTGACCTGCCAGTTATCCGTCAGAACGTACGAGGTTGAGAGGCGAGCGCCCGGCTTGTTTGCCCCGTGATAGCGGTTGCTGGAGAGCTCGGCTTCGAGCTGGAGGTCGCGTGGTCGCCATTCGACGCCGCCCAACAGGTGACGGCTGGTGCCTTTGCCTTCTTCGAAATTACTCTGCGCATAGCGGGTGCCGGCAAACAGCCGCCAGTTATCCGCTACGGGCGGGCCATAGAGCGTGGCGTCCCAGTTGAGGTCGTGCGTCCCGCTGACGGGGTTATCGGAGTGCAAGCCCTTGCTCGCGTTGAGGCGCAGTTCGGACATATGGTGGACGGTGCGTAGCCTGTCCAGACGCCTGGCGCTGCGATCGACGGGCGTGCGGGTGATGACGTCGTCGGCCAGTAAATCCATCTGCCGCCACTCCTGCAGATCCATGGCGACGTAAGCCTGCTGCTGCTCAAGTTCCAGATTCGAGGGCTCCAGCGCCTCCGCCATTTTCAGCGTTTGCTCGGCCGCGCGCGGCAGACCCCGCGCCTGAAGCAGCGTGGCGTAGTCAATCTGTAATCCCTGATTGCCCGGCGCCGTTGTCGCCAGATGGTGTGCCAGCTTTTCGGCTTCCGGCAGGGCATTCGTCGCCAGCAAATAGTTAAAACGGAGCGACTGCCCGGTAAGCCACAGATCGTTAGGCTGAGGGGTAGGGGAGCCGAAATCGTAACGGGTCCAGGGGACGTTGCGGGTCTGGCGCTCTGCATACCGGCGGGCGGACGGATACTCTCCCGTATCCAGCCAGGCGTAGAAAAGCGCGTGCTCCTCGTCCTGCGGGTCGGAAGCGTATTGCGGATAGCGTTGCAGAAGCGCGAAGGCGGCAGCCGCGTTTTTCTCCTGCAGGTACGCGGAGATCACCCAGCCGATTGCCCAGCCCGGCACCGGATGCTGGGCTGCCGTCAGATCCTGATATTCGCTGATGACCCGCGGGTAATCACCATGGGCATACAGCGCGCCGAGCCGGTCGATACGCGCAAGGATGATGTCTTCCGCCGCCTGCGGCTCGCGTTGCCAGCGAGCAAGCAGCGCGCCGTAACGATTCAGCGCAGATTGCGCAAGCTGCAGGCGCTCCTTTTCTGTTCGGCCAGGCACATCGGCAAGGCGAACGCTTTCGGCTGCGGCATTCAGCTCAAGGCGACGACGCTCTGCGGGGGACAGCGCCACCTTTTGTGAAAGAAGGAGCGCGGGGGTATTGACCCGGTTATCCGTTAGCGCATCAATCAGCTCCCTGAGGAGCGTTTTATTCTCAGGTGCGATATTCAGCGCGCGCGTGTCTGCTAAGAGCCGATCCCAGCTTTTTCCCTGGCGTAACCAGACATACGCCAGCGTCTGAAGATGCGCCTGAGAGGGATTTTCCGCCACCAGCCGCCGGGCTTCCTGCAGGGCAAGCGTATCTTTGCGGGCATCGGCCAGGGTTTTGATATAGCCGATACGATAATCGTCGTTATCCGGCGCAAGGCTGCGCGCCTTTTCCCAGAGCGCCAGGGCGGGCTGCCACGCCTTTTGATTTCGCCTGGATTGCGCGACAGCCGCAACGCCACGGGCGGGTAGCGGCATATAAATGCTGTAGCGCTGCCAGACCTGAATAACCTCGTCATCATGACCTGCCCAGGCTGCCACCTGTAACCAGTCCGCGACGTGTTCAGGCGTCAGGGCATGCTGCTGCTGATAACGCTGAAGATAATCGAGAAACGACGTGTAATTACCGTTACGCGCCTGTTGAATCTGTTGCTCATAAACGGATTCCGTAGCCTGAACCAGAACAGGAAAGAGTAATAACAGAAACAATAATGTTGGGGTGCGATAAAAGAATAATGTACTGAAGCTAAGTGATCTTTCCATATCTATTTGCCATTTGTTTATCATGAATCCATTGCATAACACGGCCGCCTTTAAGCTCAGCGTAAAAGGCCATAAATGAGAACATTAAATCTGAATGCAGTGATGTTACGGGGTACTTACTTAAAGGTAATTATGGATCCTCATCTCAGTAGACTGGATGGGAGGTAATGTACACCTGATATGTTGCCGGATAAATATGCTGAAAAGCGGCTGAGTAGTTTTGAGATAATTCTGGAATGAGCAGGTTTTAATGATTATTTTGAATTGGAGGATTAATCGTAACTAACTGAAATAAAATGATTTTATTTTTATTGTGACAGTTTTGTATATATTTTTAATGACGTTTATCCGCCTCAATTAAAGTACTTTCTGGTGCATGTTTGGGAAGTTTCATGACAAAAATTCTTAATGTTTAGAGAAGTGACTTTTCTGCGATTGTTTTTTATTTATAATTAATGGCAGACATTGAATGATAGTCTACAGGAAGTCTTACTCATCAATGTCTGTATTGAGGGATGTCCAAAGCCAGAATACATTTATCGTTAATATAACAGCGCTATAAAACGAAGGCGGCCTTCTTTCTGAAGGATCGTTCTTGCTTTAATCTAAAAGGGATGGTTAGTGGCAACTTCAATAGTGTTAGTGACTCAGGATCGCTACCTTGTCAGGGGAATGCGGATATTTTTTCCGGATATTATCCTGCTCGACTCGATTGACAGAAACATATTTGATAACGGTGCAGATGAATATTCTGTATTGATTGATAGTCGTTGTCCGCTCCGTTTATATGATTACCTGATACGCCATCCGGCCAGAACGAAAAAAACAATCTGCTGCGTTATGCTTGATATGCGTCACCGCGAGGAGAATCTGCTCAGTATGAAGCTGTTTATGAACACGTCGCTTACTGCGCCGGATATGGCCTCGCTGTTTAATCTGGTGCTCAATATGAAGGGCAGGCGCCTGACCACGAAGTGGCTGCTGAATTTACGGCTTAGCACGCACGAAGCGATCATGCTGCGGCTGCTGAGGGCAGGGATGCCGATGGAAGCCATTGCCGATGAGCTGAATACGTCGGTGAAAAGCCTCTACCGCAAACGAACAGCGCTCTCGGAACGCCTGGGGGCGGAGAACTTCAACGAAGCGTGTTTGTTTATCTTTAAAAATAAACTGCTGGACGCAGGTGGGAACGATCCCTAGGGTGGGGAGAGATCAAAAGCAAAATTGCGGGCGGTATTCTGAGCTTTGAGAATGCTGGATGAGGACAACTTCCTGGCCTTGGGTTTGGATTTACTCTGGCTCAAAACGACACAAGGACGTTGTCATGGACACGATTGAAGAGTCTGGTCACCGCTACTGTGTAGCATATCTTCAAATATTTGATTTAAATAAAAATTTTACAAATATCGTCAAGGAGCGATTTATCCGTCAAATTAAGTTAAACTTCGTCACAGGTTTCAGTGAGTTATGGGACGGATGGCAGAATGACGAGCGAAGAAGCACTTTTAAAATCAGGTTTTAGTAAACGAGATCTTCAAAAGCTAAAAAACAATATCGAGAATTACGGTGGTTCGTTTGATAGCGTAACTCATGATCTGGCCAATCGTTTTAAGGCAATGAAGTGGATAACTATTATTGCCTTTATCATACTGGCTTTAACTCTTTTACTTGCATCCAGGGATACAAGTCTGACACTTGCGCTCACGTTATTGATTGTACTCCCTTTTATCTGGTATATAACGCCAGCAAAACTTGGCTACAAATCCTGGCGTTATCGTAAAATGCTGACTAATTCTGGGACGGGTCGCTGACGGACAACAGATCAAAAATAATCTTAGCTTTGACCCCATAACCAGCAATTTTCATTGTAAGCTGCGGGCGGCTCAGCGTGCTCACCTTTCGGTAATAGTCTGTGGGTAGATAACGAAACAGTCGCCAGGTACCTGGTCGCCGCAACAAGCCAAAAATGGTATAAGCGTTAGCGGCCAGTGAAATTGATTTGTAGACACCTAACCCGTTCTCACGACTAAAGCCCATAAACTCAGCTGTAGACATCGCGGCATCCGCGACCAGCCCTTCACTGGTAGTGTTGTTCGTTGCGTAGCGAGCCACTTCTTTACTGATGCTGTTTGCCCCGTCAGTAACCAGAACCGCACCAGCAAGGACCCCGAGAGGGGTCATAGTGCCAATAAGGGTAAATCCTGCGGCTATTTCAGCACCGGCCAGGACAACACTAACTGCCGAGATCACATACCCAACAATTTTGTTATTCTCTCGGATGAACTCGACTTTAGCGTAAAGCTTCGCTGCCTTAGTTCGTAATAAACGAGCTTGTTCCAGAAGGTTATAGTTTTCTTCTCTAAGTTTTTTAACGCATTCCATGCATTCTTCATCTGATTTAGCACGACGAGCTAACGTAAACTGTTGTTCTATGAGGTCCCGAATTTCCTGAATAAACTTCATTCGAGTCAGACCATCGCTGAGATGAAAAGCCGACAGAGTGTTGGCTGTATTTACCAGTTTTCTGGCTTCCATATTCACCATCGTTTCCGCCCAGGCTTTATTTCTTCCACCTGATTGCATCATGTTAAGCAATGCTGCATCCATTGTAATTCCTCTCAATTGCTTTACCGGCATCTGTTTAGACTGATAAACGGCTCCCTCTGACAGCCATGCGTGCCAACGCATGGACAATATAGTAGCAATGTAGTTACGGGGTCTGAAGCAGAAGTCGCTTTTTGCAGCTTCGCTCCTCGGCCTGCTTTGTCGCCGGTGCTCACATGTGTTGTGCCACTCCTGCTCCAGTGAATAGCTGCCCTACATATCTGAAAGCAATCTTTGCACTTTCGATAAAGCCGGATGACGGGGAGAGCCCCTATCCTGTTGAGTAATTTACTCATTTCGCTGAGTGGTTGGCGGGGTCAGTCCATGTTGAGGGCAGGGATGTTAATGGAGGAGGTTGCAGGCGAGCTGAATACGTCGGTGAAAAGTCTCTATCGTAAACGGACGGCGCTCTCGGAACGGCTGGGGGCGGAGAATTTTAATGAGGCGTGTTTGTTTATCTTCAAAAACAAACTGCTGGGCGCAGGTAGGAACGATCCCTGGGTTGGGGAGAGACCAAAAGCATAAAACTGTCTTGCGGGCGCTATTCTGAGTTTTAAGAAAAATGGACGGTGACAGCATCCTTGTTTCAGATATGGATTTACTCTGGCTCAAAACGAGAGAAAGGACGCGTAATGGACACGGTTGAAGAGTCTGGTGGAACATATTTCTATCACGGTAATGCTAACGTAACAGCGCAGGAGCTATTTTTGCTCATATTTGCTGAAGGTCTTGCAAATCATATAGGGGTGACGGTTGAGACTGCTGCAACCATTTTGGCTGGGCAACCCCTTCTGCCTAAGCGAAAGGTCCTGGGTGCATCCGGATCACGGACAAGTATTGCCTCGAAAGTGGCGCGGCGTATTTTAAAGGGAGCACGTTTCCCCGATGGCATAAGGGTCGAAACCACCATTGGTATGGGTAAGACACGTCTAACAAACAAGGTCGGGGCAGCAGTAGGGCGGGCGGTTCCGTATGTTGGCTATACTCAGGCGGTGATTATTTTTATTACGGTTGCCAGAGAAACGAGAAGCAAGTACAACCTCATCGCGCGACCTAAAGATCGTATTGCCTGGACATACTTCTGATGTTGCTTCCTGATGAGCAAGAATTACTAGATTACATCACTGAGAATTATAGTGACCGTAAAACTCCGGCAAGGAAAGAATGGACCTTCCAGGAGCATTTCAATCTCGTACCAGAAGATCTTGAGGACATGCTGCTTGACCTTTTCACCCGGTATGGAATTGAATATAGCAACTTTGTGATGGACCATTATTTTGAACCGGAGCTGTATTGGTTTCAGTTTCGGCTCAGAAAAAAATTCCGCGATCGGCAGTACAAGCCGCTAAATCTCGAAATGATTATTGAGTCGGCAAAAGCGGGGCGCTGGCTATATGACTAAGGGGCTGAAAGCCCCTTATGATGTTTACGCCGATTGACGCTCGTTCCATGCATCACTAAAGATGATGTTCCCATCGTTATGCTTCCAGGTGATTTTCTCGTACCTGAGTTCGATGGTTTCCATATGGTTTTCGTTAGGGTTATCGCCTGAAGCCATCGCAGGGGAAATCGACACTATCCTGACGTCTTCAAGCAACATGTTGAAATACTCTTCTTCCATGCCAGAGTAATTTATTCGATACCACTTTATCTCAGCTGATGACAGGTTTTGACCTGTCGCAACGGCTTTGTAGAGGTATGGGCTTGAACAATCGAATTCCTTAATGATCAACATAGGTGAGTGCATTCGCGTACCGGTTATTTTACCGGTTGCATTATCTGTTGGGATAACAAGGTTATGATGAAAACCTTTCACTTCAATGCTGCATTCTCTGTGTTGAACATCAACTCCGCCTTTAATCAACGCGCCACCATCGTCCTTCAGCCATAGATAAGCCGGTATAGCCATTCGAATATTCCTTCCTTTTTGCGTGTGGATCTCCATCCTGCTTTCGCAGACCATTCGGGCAAGCGTATACGCGTAGCTGGTATAGAAGTTCAAAACAGATCATGTTTACGGCCTGTCTTTGTTTTTTAAGACAATGACTTGTTATTTTTTAATCAAAAATTAAAAGAAAGTCTGACGCTGGAAGCGTAATACTTTGTCAGTGATTGGCTGTATGAGCTGCTGGACTAGCGCAAAAGCAAAAACCCGCCACGAGGGCGGGTTTTCTGAAGAAGTGGTGCCCGGACTCGGAATCGAACCAAGGACACGGGGATTTTCAATCCCCTGCTCTACCGACTGAGCTATCCGGGCAACGGGGCGCATTAAACCCGATCTGCCCGGTGGCGTCAACGAAAAATGTTGTTTTCGTTACAGACTGCGCAATCTCTCACCATTTCGCCGCATCCTTAAGCGAAAAAGTGCGTCCAGAGTGCGGAGAGCGGCATGGCGAGCAGCAGTGCGGGCAGCATGTTCACCACGGCAAACATCTTAATCCCACAGATGCGCAGCCCGGTAGCCAGCAGCAGCAGGCCGCCGACGGCGGTAAAGTCTGCCATCATCGCCGGCGTAGTGAGCGGGAGAATTAACGTGGCGCAGGTAGCCAGTGCCAGCTGGATAAGCAGCATCGGGACGCAAATCGCCGCCACGGCGACGCCAAGAGTAGTGGCGAAAATGGTGGCGGTGAAGAAATCAAGAAACGCCTTCGCAATCAATATGCTCGGGTCGCCCGTCATCCCTTCCTGCATCGAACCGAAAATCCCGGTGCCGCTGGCGCAAAACAGAATGATGATGGCGACATAGTTTTGAATAAACGACTCGTGCGTGCCGTGTTTCGCCTTGCCGCCGGGTCGGGCAATCAGGTTTTTGGCTTTACTCACCGCGCCGTTAATGCCTTTTTCCAGATAGCAGAACTCGCCAATCAGCGCGCCGAGCAGGGTGGCCAGCACCATCACCGGCAGGTTGGCGCATTTGACCACCAACAGAATACCGATCCCTAACGATGCCAGGCCGAATATCGAGGGCATGGAGGTGCGAATCCGCTCCGGCAACCGCTGGCTCAGCACGGCGCCGAGTACGCCGCCCAGCAATACGGCTCCTGCGTTGATAAATGGCCCGATAACCAAAGTTAACTCCTGTTATTTAATCATTGATATTGCATTATTATGGCACGTCAGGCCTGCTCGAGCCTTAGCTTTGGGTGGTTTCGTGCATACTGATTCCTTCTTGCACCTCAAAATAAAAGGTGACATTATTGCGCGAATTTTCTCCTCCCTGTCTCACCGCTCGGTGAGGGTAACTGCGCCTATGAAAACCATGAAAATTGCCGTCAGCCGCGAGCTGGTCTCCACCGTGTCTACGCACCGCGAAAAGGTGACGCTTGACAGCACTGATTTTACCGATGTGGCGGCCGTCGTCATCACAACAGCTGAAAGTCGCAGCGGCATTCTTGCACTGCTGAAACGTACGGGCTTTCAGCTACCGGTGTTTATTTTCTCGCAGGAGGCAACGGACGTACCTGACGGTGCCACCGCGGTCATCTCGGGTAAAGCTCAGGAGTTTCTGGAACTGGAAACTGCTGCCAGCCGTTATGAAGAGAATTTGCTGCCGCCGTTTTTCGACACCTTGAGTCAGTATGTGGAGATGGGCAACAGCACTTTCGCCTGCCCGGGACACCAGCACGGCGCCTTTTTCAAAAAACACCCGGCAGGGCGGCAGTTCTATGATTTCTTCGGTGAGAACGTGTTTCGCGCCGACATGTGCAATGCCGACGTGAAGCTGGGCGATCTGCTGATCCACGAAGGGTCCGCCAAGCACGCGCAAAAGTTCGCGGCGAAAGTGTTCAACGCGGATAAAACCTACTTCGTGCTGAACGGAACGTCGGCGGCCAACAAGGTAGTGACCAACGCGCTGCTCACCCGCGGCGACCTGGTGCTGTTCGACCGCAACAACCATAAATCTAACCACCACGGGGCGCTGATCCAGGCGGGTGCCACGCCGGTTTATCTGGAGGCTGCACGTAACCCGTTTGGCTTTATTGGCGGGATTGACGAGCACTGCTTTGACGACGCGTATCTGCGGGACCTGATCCGCGAGGCGGCGCCGGAGAAAGCCGACGAGGCGCGTCCGTTCCGCCTGGCGATCATTCAGCTCGGCACCTACGATGGGACGATCTACAACGCCCGTCAGGTGATCGACAAGATCGGCCATCTCTGCGACTACATCCTCTTTGACTCCGCCTGGGTGGGCTACGAGCAATTTATTCCGATGATGGCGGCAACGTCCCCGCTGTTGCTGGAGCTGAACGAGAACGATCCGGGCATTTTTGTGACCCAGTCGGTGCACAAACAGCAGGCCGGGTTCTCACAAACGTCGCAGATCCATAAAAAGGATAACCACATCCGCGGTCAGGCGCGTTTCTGCCCGCACAAGCGGCTGAACAACGCCTTTATGCTGCATGCCTCCACCAGCCCGTTTTACCCGCTGTTCGCCGCGCTGGATGTGAATGCCAAGATCCACGAAGGGGAAAGCGGGCGCAGGCTGTGGGCCGAGTGCGTTGAGCTGGGGATTGAGGCGCGCAAGGCGATCATTGCCAACTGTCATATGATCAAACCGTTTATCCCACCGGTGGTGGCGGGGCGGCCGTGGCAGGATCATCCGACGCACGCCATTGCCAGCGAGCTGCGCTTCTTCAGCTTTGAGCCGGGGGCCAAATGGCACGGGTTTGAGGGCTATGCTCACGAGCAGTACTTTGTCGACCCATGCAAGCTGCTGCTGACCACGCCGGGTATCGATGCCGAAACCGGGGAGTACACCGATTTCGGGATCCCGGCGACGATTCTGGCGCACTACCTGCGCGAAAACGGCATCGTGCCGGAGAAATGCGACCTCAACTCGATCCTGTTCCTGCTGACGCCTGCCGAAAGCAGCGAGAAGCTGGCGCAGCTGGTGGCGATGCTGGGGCAGTTTGAACAGCATATTGAAGACGATACGCCGCTGGCGGACGTGCTGCCGACGATCTTCCAGAAATACCCGGTGCGCTACCGGGATTATACCCTCCGCCAGCTGTGCCAGGAGATGCACGATCTCTACGTCAGCTTTGACGTGAAGGATTTGCAGAAGGCGATGTTCCGCAAGGAGAGCCTGCCTGAGGTGGTGATGAACCCGCAGGATGCCAATCAGGCGTATATTCGCGGAGACGTGGAGCTGGTTCGCATACGGGATGCCGAAGGACGGATTGCTGCCGAAGGGGCGCTGCCCTATCCGCCGGGCGTGCTGTGCGTGGTGCCGGGTGAAGTCTGGGGCGGGGCGGTACAGCGTTACTTCCTGGCGCTGGAGGAGGGGATCAACCTGCTGCCGGGCTTCTCGCCGGAGCTGCAGGGGGTTTACAGCGAGAAGGATGCCGACGGGATCAAGCGGCTGTATGGGTATGTGTTGAGATAGTGCGGGCTGCAGCCCTCACCCTAACCCTCTCCCACAGGGAGAGGGAACCTTTCATCAAACCGCACTACGCTTGTACATCCTCCTCGGATGCCCAATCTTGCCGTACAGCATCTCCACCGTCAGAAAACCTGCCTCCACGCAGTGTTCCAGATAGCGCCGGGTGGTGGTTTTGCTTAATCCCGTTTCGCTCACCACCTCATCCACGGTAAAGCAGTGGGTTGCCTTGTCGTTAAACAGTGACTGCACCCGCGCCAGCGTATTCTCCTCAATACCCTTGCTGCCGTTGTCCTGGCGGTAGTTTTTCGCCTGTAGCTGATACAGCGAATCCACGTTCTGCTGGTCGACAATCTTCCAGACCCGCTGCTGTTCGGCAAACTGCACAAACCGCTCCAGCGACTGGCTGAGCCGCTTCCAGGAGACGGGTTTGAGGATGTAGTCGAACGCGCCGTTGCGGATCGCCTGGCTGCAGGTATCCATATCGCTGGCGGCGGTAATAAAAATCACCGAGCAGTTGGCACGGGCCAGCATGGGGTTATTGATCAGCGAGATCCCTTTGCCGTCTGGCAGATAGTTATCCAGCAGCACCAGCTGCGGCTGTTTGTTTGCAAGCTCTGCCTGGGCCGCAGCCAGCGACGAGGCAATGCCCACCAGCCTCAGTCGCGGATGTTTGCTTATCAGCTCCGCGTGCAGTTGCGCCAGCTCGTTCTCGTCTTCAACAATCAGTACGTCGATAAGTTCATGTTGCATAGTCGGTGTCTTCCAGTTGCCGGGCGGTTCCCGTGGCCGGGATAAACAAGGAGAAAATGGCGCCGCGCGGGGTATTATCGGCAACTTCTATCGCGCCGCCAGCCTGTGTGACATAGCTTTCGATCAGATACAGGCCAATCCCATGATCGCCGCGTGTTTTGGTGGTGATGCCGCGTTCAAAGATCCGGTCACGGATCTCCGGTGTAATGCCAACGCCCTGGTCGGCCACTTCAATAATCAGCTCCTGTTCGCTGAGTTTTATCAGCACTTCTACCGGCGCATGGGGAAGCGGCGATCGCTGTGTCGCTTCGATGGCGTTATCCAGCAGGTTGCCAATAATCGAAATCAGCTCTTGCTCCCCTAACGGCAGGAACGGCCTGTCCAGCCGACATGCCGGGTCGAAACTCAGTTCGACGCCTTTCTCCCGCGCGCGGGCGGCTTTCCCCAGCAGCAGGCCGCACAGGGTCGGGGAGCTGAAGCGCGAAGAGATAAAGTCCAGCAGCTCCTGGGCATGCTCCGACTGCGCCTGAATGTAGCCAATGGCTTCCTCATAGCGGCCCATATGCAGCAGGCCGGAGAGCGTGGTCATTCGGTTTAACTGCTCATGGCGCATAATACGCAGGTTATCGACATAGCGTTTTACCTGGCTGAGCTGGGCGCTCAGCGAGTCGATTTCGTTGCGATCGCGGAAGGTGATCACCCACCCCTGCAGCGACCCCTCAAGCATGATGTGCACCCGGCTGGCAATTACCGTGAGATCGTTAAAACGGCAAATCTCGTCATGGGTATCTTTCGCCAGCATCGTCTGCGTGTCGAAGAACGGGACCGGATCGATAACCTGGCTTATCAGCTGCCCGCGCAGCTCACGGGCCGGCTGGCTCAGACCCAGCAGCTTGCGCGCCGCCTGGTTGATCACTTCAATCCGCCGCCGATCGTCAATGGCAATCACCCCTTCATAAATAGACTCCATTAGCGCCTTCTGCTGGCGCACCAGCAGCCCGATTTCTCGCGGCTCAAGAGAGAAGATCTGCTTCTTGATGCTGCGGGTAAAGAACCAGGAGAAGATAAAGAGAGCGATCAGCAGCAGCACGGCGGCAATCAGGATATTGACCACCTTACTGACGGTAATGGTGTCCAGGTAGCTGGTGAGATAGCCGACCGAAACAATGCCGACCACCTGTCCGGCAGCGTTGAAGATGGGGGCCTTACTGCGCAGCGAAATACCCAACCCGCCTTTGCGAATGGTGGTGGTGCTTTTACCCTGCAATACGGCTTCGTTGTCTCCGCCAACCAGGGTTGTGCCCACTCTGTCGGCAAAGACGGAGTGAAAAAGATGCTGACCCTTATTATCACCAATCACAATAAAGCTGGCGTCACTGTGCGCAGAAATCTTCTGCATAAAATCATGGATGGCGCTGATATTTTTTTGTTCAACTTCATTACGCAATGTCGGAATAAGCGCAATTTCTTCAGCCTGTATTTTGGCTCGCGTACTCATTTCCTGATATAGCTGTTTTCCGACGTCGGCATAATAATATCCGCCCAGTAACGCAAAAAGTACTGAGAAAAAGGCAACCAGCGAAATAAACAACTTGATCTGGAAAGAGACTTTCATAACTATCACGCAAGGTAGCAGCAAAGATCGCCAATATATCATCTTTTTTCACGCGGACGCCCGCTTTGCCGAAAACTTGTGATCCCTTGCACAGCGGGCGCTGTAAAAGCGTTATCCTAAAGTCTGCCGTGCCTCTGGCTGCATGAACAAATGTTATTTGTTTGTTCGATTCGGAAAAGAAACCATAAAAACCACGCTAATAAATAAGGTATAAATCACATTAAATAAAAGAAACCATTAAAACCATAGCTGCCATTAAAACTTCGCTTTTAATATGCCATTCCTCACATAAAGTAAGCCTTTGTGACTCTAAGCTGAACGCACAAAATAACCAAGGGGCTTATTATGAGCACAACTGACGATTCTTTCTCTGTTACCCACGACCCGATTGAAATTCAGCGACCTTCGCTCAAAGAGCGTTGGTGGCATATTATGGATACCTGGAAAATTGGGATTATTCCTCTGCCGCTGTTCGTTCTGGCGGGCGCACTGATCGCGATTGATTGCCTGGGCGGAAAACTGCCGAGCGATATCGTGGTGATGGTGGCAACGCTGGCCTTCTTCGGCTTTGCCTGCGGCGAGTTTGGCAAACGCCTGCCGATTGTCGGCAAGCTCGGCGCGGCGGCGATTTGCGCCACCTTTATTCCTTCCGCGCTGGTCTACTATGGCCTGCTGCCGGACGTGGTGGTCGAGTCCACCACCAAGTTCTACAAATCCACCAACATTCTCTATCTCTATATCTGCTGCATTATTGTCGGCAGCATCATGAGCATGAACCGCACGGTGCTGATTCAGGGCTTCCTTCGCATCTTCTTCCCGATGCTGTGCGGCGAAATCGTCGGCATGCTGGTGGGGATGGGCGTCGGCCTGGCGCTGGGTCTTGAGCCGTTCCAGATCTTCTTCTTTATCATTCTGCCTATTATGGCGGGCGGCGTCGGGGAAGGGGCGATCCCGCTTTCCATCGGCTATGCCACCTTACTGCACATGGACCAGGGCGTGGCGCTCGGCCGCGTGCTGCCGATGGTGATGCTCGGTGGTCTGACGGCGATCATTATCTCCGGCTGCCTGAACCAGCTCGGTAAACGTTTCCCGCACCTGACCGGTGAAGGCCAGCTGATGCCTAACCGCGCCAATGCCGATACCACCGTCTCTCAGCCTGCGTTCTCCGGCAAAGCGGATGTGACCACTATCGCCTCCGGCGCGCTGCTGGCGGTGCTGCTCTACATGCTGGGCATGCTCGGCCACAAGCTGATTGGCCTGCCTGCTCCGGTCGGCATGCTGTTTATGGCGGTGCTGGTGAAGCTCTGCAACGGCGCTTCTCCACGCCTGCTGGAAGGTTCTCAGGTGGTGTACAAATTCTTCCAGACTTCTGTGACCTACCCGATCCTCTTCGCCGTTGGCGTGGCCATCACCCCATGGCATGAACTGGTGGCGGCGTTCACCGTCAGCAACCTGCTGGTGATTGTCAGCACCGTTTCTGCACTGGTCGCCACCGGCTTCTTCGTCGGCAAAAAGATTGGTATGCACCCGATTGATGTCGCCATCGTCTCCTGCTGCCAGAGCGGCCAGGGCGGTACCGGCGACGTGGCGATCCTGACCGCAGGCAACCGCATGAGCCTGATGCCGTTCGCCCAGATTGCTACCCGTATCGGCGGGGCGATTAACGTCTCTGTCTCACTGCTGATTCTGGGCAACTTCCTCGTTTAAGTTTTCAGGAAAGAACAATGAAACTCGCAAGCTTTTTATACCAGGGAAAACGCAGCTACGGCATCGTCCAGGCCGACGGCGTGATTGATTTAGGCCGCCGTCTGGGCGACCGCTACAGCGACCTCAAGGCGCTGCTGCAGGGCAACGGGCTGGCACAGGCCACCCGCTACCTGAACGATGCCGTGGACGTGCCGATGAGCGCCATCACCTTCTTACCGGTGATTGAGCAGCCGGAAAAAATCCTCTGCGTGGGCATGAACTACGCCGACAAGCGCAAGGAGTTTGACCAGCACAACCCGGCCCCAACGCTGTTTGTCCGCTTCCCGGATTCACAGACCGGCCACAACGAGCCGGTGCTGAAGCCGCGCCACTCCAGCGAATTCGACTACGAAGGCGAGCTGGCGGTGATCATCGGTAAAGGCGGAGAGAACATCAGCCGCGAAGACGCCCTGCGCCACGTGGCGGGCTACAGCTGCTACATGGACGGCTCCGCCCGCGACTGGCAGCACACCTGGTTTACCGCCGGTAAAAACTGGCGTCAGACCGGCGCGTTCGGCCCGTGGATGGCAACGGCGGACGAGATCCCGGATCCGCATCAGCTGGCGATCCGCACCTGGCTGAACGGCCGCATGGTGCAGGAAGACAACACCAGCAGCATGATCCACAAGGTTGCGGAGCTGATTGAGTACATCAGCACCTTTACCCGCTTAAGCCCAGGCGACGTGATCATCACCGGATCCCCGGGCGGGGTGGGTAAAAAGCGTAACCCGCCGCTGTTTATGAAAGAGGGCGACCGCATTGAGGTGGAGATCGAGCATATCGGTCATCTGAGCAACGTGATCGTGGAAGCGCCAGCCGTCGGGCTTGCGGCGGCACACTGAGTAAGGCGGCATGAACAGTCAACCCATCGATTTTCGCCACACCCTCGTGGCGAAGCATCCGGAACGCTTAAGCCAGATCCGTTACCTGCTGGCAGACAGCGGCCTTGGCCTGGACAACGACATCACGCTGTTTGTCGAAGCCTGGTCAGGCCCGCAGCTGGTGGGTTGCGCAGGGCTTGCCGCCAACGTCATCAAGTGCGTGGCGGTCAACGAGCAGCTTCGCGGCGAGAACCTCAGCGCGCGGCTGCTGGCAGAGGTGGAACATGCGGCGCTGGAGCGCGGCCATTTTCATCTTTTCCTCTGCACCCGTCCGTGCAATCGGGAGCGCTTTGCCCGCAGCGGCTTCTGGCCGATTGCCCAGAGCGGGAACAACGCCGTGCTGATGGAGAACACCCCGCAGGGGATCGAGCGCTACTGCCGTTCTCTGCGCGCGAACCGCAGGTGCGGGGAGAAGATTGGCGCCATCGTGATGAACGCCAATCCGTTCACCCTCGGCCACCGCCATCTGGTGGAGCAGGCGGCGGCGCAGTGCGACGCCCTGCACCTGTTCGTGGTGCGCGAAGACGCGTCGTTCTTCCCGTTCAGCGCGCGCCTCGAGATGGTGCGCGCGGGCGTGGCGCATCTGCCGAACGTGGTGGTGCATGAAGGCTCGCAGTACATCATCTCTCGCGCCACGTTTCCGGCCTACTTCCTGAAGGAGACCGGCAAAGTGCAGCAGGCGTGGAGCGAGATCGACGTGCTGATCTTCCGGGACTTTATCGCCCCGGCGCTCGGCATCACGCACCGCTTCATCGGCTCGGAGCCGTTCTGCGATATCACCCGTCAGTACAACCAGACGCTGCACGACCTGCTGGCCTCGCATATCGAGGTGGTGGAGATGCCGCGCATCAAGGCCACCGGCAACGCCATATCGGCATCCGAAGTGCGCCGATTACTGAAGACACAGCAGTTTTCCCGGATCCGGGAGATTGTCCCGGACTCCACCTTCGCGCATCTCGAAACGCATTACCGTGCGAGTGCGGAAGTCGCTTAACTACCAGGAATTTATCATGAAAATTGTAAGGGAGGCGCTGGCCGGAACGCAGGAGTCCAGCGACCTGATGGTGAAAATCGCTCCCGCTCACGGCGAGCTGGAGATCGTCATCCACAGCGAAGTGATTAAGCAGTTTGGCGAGCACATTCGCCAGGTGGTCAACGACACATTGCGCGCCATGAACGTGCACCAGGCATTAATCATTATTGAAGACAAAGGGGCGCTGGACTGTGTGATCCGCGCCCGCCTGCAAAGCGCGCTGATGCGTGCCGCCGATGAACAGGCCATCAACTGGGGGGCGCTGAAATGAGCAAACTCCGCCGCAGCATGCTGTTCCTGCCGGGCGCCAACGCCGCCATGCTCTCGACCGCCTTTATCTACCGTCCCGACTCCATCATGTTTGACCTTGAGGACGCCGTTGCCCTGCGCGAGAAGGATACCGCGCGCATGCTGGTGTTTCACGCGCTGCAGCACCCGATGTATCAGGATATCGAAACCGTGGTGCGCATTAACCCGCTCAGCACGCCGTTTGGCCTGCTGGATCTGGAAGCCGCCGTGCGGGCCGGCGTGGACGTGATCCGCCTGCCGAAAACCGACACGCCGGACGACATCTACGAGCTGGAGGGCCACCTCGAGCGCATCGAGCAGGCGTGCGGCCGCGAGGTCGGCTCCACCCGCGTGATGGCGGCGATTGAGTCGGCCATTGGCGTCATCAACGCCGTGGCGATTGCCCGCAGCTCCCCGCGCCTCATCGGCATCGCGCTGGCCGCCTTTGACTACGTGATGGACATGCAGACCGAGCGCGGCGACGGCACCGAGCTGTTCTACGCCCGCTGCGCCGTGCTGCACGCCGCCCGCGCTGCCGGTATCGACGCCTTCGACGTGGTGTGGTCAGACGTTAACGACGAGGCCGGGTTCCTGCGCGAGGTCGATCTGATCCGCAAGATGGGCTTCAACGGCAAATCGCTGATCAACCCGCGTCAGATTGATCTGCTGCACAACGCCTACGCCCCGACGCAGGAAGAGGTGGATCACGCCAGAAGGGTGATTGAGGCGGCAGAAGAGGGCGAGCGTAACGGCCTGGGCGTGGTGTCGCTCAACGGCAAAATGGTGGATGCACCGATTATTAACCACGCGCAGGTGGTGCTGGAGCGCGCGGCAGCCTCCGGAGTGCGTCGGTAAGGATAAGATGATGAACCAGACTGAACTTCTTCACGTGAATTTTCCCCATCTGCGGGACTTAAAACCCTTCGATACCGCCCACAGCGCCACGCCGTGGCTGGCGGACAGCGATGCGAAGCACAGCCGTAAGCTCTGCGCCTCTGTTGAAGAGGCGGTTAAGCGCTGCGGCCTGCAGGACGGGATGACCATCTCCTTCCACCATGCGTTTCGCGAAGGCGACCGGGTGATCAACACCGTCGTGGCGCTGCTGGCGCGGATGGGCTTTAAAAACCTGACGCTGGCCTCCAGCTCGCTGATGACCTGCAACGACGCGCTGATCGAGCATATCAAAAGCGGCGTCATCACCCGGATTTACACCTCCGGCATGCGCGGCAGGCTGGCGGACGCCATCTCCCACGGGCTGATGGACGAGCCGGTGCAAATTCACTCCCACGGCGGGCGCGTGAAGCTGCTCCAGGACGGCGAGCTGAATATCGACGTGGCATTTCTCGGCGTGCCGTGCAGCGATGAGTTTGGCAACGCCAACGGGACGCACGGCAAATCGTGCTGCGGTTCTCTCGGCTACGCGATGGTGGACGCCCACTTTGCGCGCAAGGTGGTGCTGCTGACTGAAGAGCTGGTGCCGTTCCCCAATATGCCCGCCAGCCTGGTGCAGGACCAGGTGGACTACATCGTGCAGGTCGAGAGCGTGGGCGACCCGGCGAAAATCAGCGTCGGCGCGGCGCGCGTCACCAGCAACCCGCGCGAGCTGATGATCGCCCGCTATGCGGCGGACGTGATCGAGCATTCCGGCTACTTTAAACCGGGCTTCTCGATGCAGACCGGCTCCGGCGCGGCGGCCACGGCCTGCACGCGCTTTATGGAAGAGAAGATGGAGCGCAGCGGCGTGAAGGCGCGCTTTGCACTCGGCGGCATCACCGGCAGCCTGGTGGATCTGCACGAGAAGGGGCTCATCGAAAAGCTGCTCGATACCCAGTGCTTTGACGGCCAGGCGGCGGCCTCGCTGGCGCGTAACCCGAACCACGTGGAGATCTCCACCAACGTTTACGCTAACCCAGGCAGCAAGGCGGCAAGCTGCGACCAGCTCGACGTGGTGATCCTCAGCGCGCTGGAAATCGACGTCGAGTTCAACGTCAACGTCATCACCGGATCCGACGGCGTGATGCGCGGCGCGTCCGGCGGGCACTGCGACGTGGCCGCCGCGGCGAACCTGACCATCGTCGTTGCCCCTCTGCTGCGCAGCCGCATTCCGACGGTGGTGAAGCGGGTTACCACGCGCCTCACGCCGGGCGAAAGCATCGACGTGCTGGTTACCGATCACGGCATCGCGGTCAACCCGGCGCGCCCGGAAATCCGCGAGCGGCTGCTGGAGGCCGGGCTGAAGGTTGTGGATATCAACGCGCTGTACGAGCGGGCGATCTCCCTGACCGGCGTCCCGAAACCGATTGAGTTTACCGATAAAATCGTCGGGGTGATCCGCTACCGCGACGGCAGCGTGATCGACACCGTGCGACAGGTGAAGGAGGAAGAATGACTTTAGCGACACCCGTGCGGGCGGGTGTCAGCCTTGACGAACTGCTGGCGGCGAAAGAGCGCCGCGCAGCGCGCCAGGCTGACATGCTCGAGCACTATCAACAACCGGTGATTTCCCTCACGCTGGTCACGCCAGGGGAAATCAAGGACAGCCTGCGCTACCGCAATACCATGGGCGTGGCGCTGCAGATGTGCGACCAGCTGCTGTGGGAAAACCGCTGGCAGGTGCTGGACCGTCAGGTGCTGTGGCTCCCGACCGGGCCAGAAGCCCTCTGGTGCGTGGCCCATCCGGCGGTGGAAATCAAAGCGCACTGTACGGATCTGGAGCAGACGCACCCGCTCGGCAGGCTGTGGGATCTGGACGTGATCTGCCCTCAGCATGGCCACGTCGGGCGTCAGTCGCTGGGGGCGAATCTCAGGCGCTGCCTGATCTGCGACGCGCCCGCTCATGCCTGTTCCCGTTCGCGCAATCACCCCGTTGAGCAGGTGGTTTCCCGCGTGGAGAAGATGATCGATGACTGGTTTGCTCGCGACTAAACCGCGCCCGGCTGACGTGCCCGCGCTTGCCGAGGCGGCGCTGTGGCAGGAGCTGGAGCTGACGCCCAAGCCGGGACTGGTGGACAAGCTCAATAACGGTTCCCATCGGGATATGGACCACGCGCTGTTTGTTCGCAGCATTGCGGCGATTACGCCGTGGTTTTCGCGCTTTGCCGAGCTGGGCAGCGCGCATGCGGATAAACCCGCTGGCGAACAGCTACGGTTTCTCCGCCCGATGGGGCTGGCCTGCGAGCAGGCGATGTATGCCGCGACGAACGGGGTGAACACGCACAAAGGCGGGATTTTTGCCCTGGGTTTACTGTGCTTCGCCGCCGGTCGTGTGAAAAATATCTCCGCAGAGAGCCTCTGCTGTGAGGTGAGTAACATCTGCCGCGGGCTGGTGTCGCGGGAGCTGGCCGCACGCAGCGGACAGGCGACGGCTGGCGAGCGACAGTTCCAGCAGTACGGCTTAACCGGCGCGCGCGGTGAGGCGGAGAGCGGCTTTGCGACGGTGTGTAAGGCGCTGGCGCAGTGGAACGGACATTCACTTCACGGCCTGCTGTTACGCCTGATGGCCGTCAATCAGGACAGTAATCTGGTATCTCGCGGCGGCATGGAAGGGCTGCGCTACGTTCAGGGCTACGCGCGGGAACTGCTGGCTAACGGCTGGGACCGCGAGGCGTTGCTTAGGATGGATAACGCATTGATTGAACGCAATCTGAGTCCGGGCGGCAGTGCGGATTTGCTGTCGGTGGGATGGGTGCTGTCTGCAATAAAATAGCCGGGTGGCGGCTTCGCCTTACCCGGCCTACGGTCTGGTTTTGTAGGCCCGGCAAGCGCAGCGCCACCGGGCACAACAATCAATGCGCTATTGGCTGCGCACCGTGTGGTTCACGTACGTGCTTGTACTTGAACAGCGCGATGAACGCGAAGAACAGCACCAGCGAGTACGCCGCGAAGATCAGCCATACAGGCTGCCAGTTGGTGATACCGTTGGTGGTGTACATCTCCACCACTTTACCGCTCACCACGCCGCCCAGAATACAGCCGAAGCCGTTTGTCATCATCAGGAACATACCCTGCGCGCTGGCGCGGATTTCAGGCTTCACCTCTTTTTCTACAAACACGGAACCGGAGATATTGAAGAAGTCGAAGGCGCAGCCGTAAACAATCATCGACAGCACCAGCAGCACGGTGCCGAACGGGCTTGGGTCGCCGTAGGCGAACAGACCGAAGCGCAACATCCATGCCGCGATACTGATCAGCATGACGTTCTTGATGCCGTAGCGGCTCAGGAAGAACGGGATGGTCAGGATGAACAGCGTCTCAGAGATCTGAGAGATGGACATCATCACCGACGCATGTTCAACGATAAAGCTGCCTGAGAACAGCGGATTGTTATCGAAGCTGTGCAGGAAGGTGTTGCCGAACATGTTGGTGATCTGCAGCTCCGCGCCCAGCAGCATGGAGAAGATGAAGAAGATCGCCATGCGTTTGTTTTTGAACAGCGCGAAGGCGTCCAGGCCGAGCATGGTGCTCCAGCTCTGGTTTTTCTGCTGGTTAGACACCGGAATGGTTGGCAGCGTCAGGGTGAAGATCGCCAGCAGCACGGAGAGCGCCGCACCGATATAGAGCTGCATATGGCTCAGTTCGAAGCCCGCGAAGCTCACGCCCCACATCGCCATGATAAAGCCGATGGTGCCCCAGATACGGATTGGCGGGAAATCGGTCACGATATCCATATCCGCGGATTTCAGGCGGTAGTAGGAGATGGTGTTGATCAGCCCAAGCGTTGGCATATAGGCCAGCGAGTTAAGCAGGATCACCATGAACATTGCCCCCGGCGTGGTCACCTGGGCTGCCATAAACAGCGTCCCCGCGCCCACCAGATGGCAAAGCATGTACAGCCATTTGGCGCTTAGCCATTTATCCGCCACGATCCCCAGCAGCGTTGGCATGAAGACCGCCGCAATACCGAGCGAGCTGTATACGGCACCGATTGACGCACCATCGAACTTGAGCGTCACAAACATATAGGAGCCGAGTGTAGTCAGCCAGCTACCCCACAGGCAGAACTGCAGAAACGACAATATTTTAAGCTGCAGCTTAAGGTTCATGTTACTTTCCTCACAAGTGAGCGGGAGATATGTTGTTATAGGAACATTCAGGGTTGTTATTTGATGCAATTCTATCAGTTGGCAACGATATGTTTTGTTACCTCCCGCAAAAAAATGCAATCCACATTAATTTGCAGTTTGGATTGTGATGCAAATAACATTTTCGTATGTGTGGGGGGAAGCAGAACACCTTCTCCTTGCAGGAGAAGGTGTGCCGATCACCGACGACGATAGTTTTTCTGCGCCGTATTCACCTTATACAGGTACCGGCGGGATTCCGCAGAAGGGTGGCGGGTGGTGAGGGTGGAGTAAACATCCCCCGGCGCCATGCTGTTGATGATGTTCGCGGCCTGCACTTTGTCATTCGAGAAGACGCGCAGCACGCTGCCCGCGCCGCCGTTATAGGCGGTGATCACCGCATAGCGGCGCGACGTTGGGTTATCAATTCCGCCCAGATACACATTGTTCAGCATCGCCAGATAGGCGGTACCGGTATCAATGTTGCTCTGCGGGTCGAACAGATAGCTGCGGCTCGGCGTGCCGGATTTCCCCTGCGCGCGGAAGACGTCTTTCCCGGCGCTGTGCTGCACCACCTGCATCAGCCCCAGGGCGTCGGAACGGCTTACCGCATACGGGTTAAACGAGGATTCGGTCTGCATAATCGCCAGGATCAGCGACTCATCCACGCCGTACTTACGTGAGGCCTGACGCACCATCCCAATGTACTTATGCGCACGCTTGTCGAGGTGGTTCGGGACGAGGTTTATGGTGACACTGTAGATGATCTTCAGACCGTTAGAGCGGCTTTTCAGGCGCGTCTGCAGCAGGTAGTCGGCAAATTTCGTGGCGCGACCTTCCCAGCGGATCGGCTGGCCGGTCTGATCGACAACCTGACCGTACAGGAACGGCTCTTTCGAGATCGTAATATCGTCGGCATCGGAGTAGAGATCGATAGATCCCGGATCGTCACCCATCAGCAGGGTTTTGATAATGGCCTGACGTAAGCGCGCTGCAGGGTCAGTGCCTGCAATGGTCTCAATCGTGATCGTACCCTCATCAAAGTTGATGTGGCTACGGGTCAAATAGGCGTCGGTGTACTTAACGTAGTCCTTGGGTCCGGCAATAAGAACTTCGTTAAATCCCCATATGTTCTCGATGTTGTGGGCAAACTGCCCCATCAAAATGTCAAAACCGTTGGTGTCCTTGATCCAGGCTTCGTTGTAATCTTCGCCTTTTTTTGACGAACACGAGACAAGCAACGGCGCAACAAGGGCTAGCGCTAAAAGTTTTTTCATCATTCCGGGAGTGCGTGTTGTGTTTGCTTTAACGGCGGGGTTTCCCCCGCACGCTGTTATTTTTCCGGTGGCGTATAGCCTTCGATGTGCACGTCTTTACCTTCGAACAGGAAGCTTACCATCTCCTGCTCCAGCAGCTTGCGGTGTTCCGGGTTCATCATGCTGAGTTTCTTCTCGTTGATCAGCATGGTCTGCTTTTTCTGCCACTGTCCCCAGGCTTCTTTGGAGATTTCATTGTAGATGCGTTTACCCAGGTCGCCCGGATAAAGCTGGAAATCCTGGCCCTCAGCGTCACGCTGCAGGAAAGTACAAAAAATCGTTCTGGCCATACACATTCCTCTTTTTCTTGTCGATGCTAAACCATTGCACCGGCACGTAATTGCTGTAACAGGCGCTCCACGGGAGCCGCCAGTCCGACTGATGGCGGTTGCGCTAAGTTATACCAGAGAGCGGTGCCTTCATCCATGCACGAGGCAAATGACGACACGGGAAGCCACATGGGTACAATATCCAGGTGGAAATGGCTGAAGGTATGGCGAAACGCGGTCAACTGCGTCAGGTTATCGGCAGCAATCCCGCGCTTTTTAAGCCATTCACGCAGCAAGTCTTCATCTTCAAACTGTGGGAAGCAGTATAGACCACCCCACAGGCCGCTCGGCGGACGCTGGGCCAGGAAGACCTCGTCGCCGTGCTGCATCAGCAGCATATAGCCTGTGCGCTCCGGCAGCGTCTGTTTGGGTTTCTTACCCGGATACTGCGCCCAGGAATGGTTGGCATACGCCACGCAGAGAGTATTCACCGGGCAGAGTTCGCATTTTGGTTTTGAGCGCGTGCAGACCATGGCGCCGAGATCCATCATCGCCTGGTTGAAACGCTCGACGCCGTTGGCCGGGGTGACCGCTTCACTAATTTCCCAAAGACGTTTTTCAACGTCCTTCTTCCCCGGCCAGCCGTCGACGGCATAGCAGCGTGCCAGCACGCGCTTTACGTTGCCGTCGAGGATCGGGAAATGCTTGCCTAACGACAGGGAAAGAATCGCACCTGCGGTTGAGCGTCCGACGCCGGGGAGATCGGCCACCTCGTCGAAGGTTTCCGGGAATTTCCCGTTGCGGCGCGTCGCGACCTGCTGTGCGGCCTTGTGAAGGTTACGCGCGCGGGCGTAATAGCCAAGACCGGTCCACAGGTGCAGGACCTCGTCCAGCGGGGCGTTGGCCAGATCGGTCACCGTCGGGAAGCGCGCCATAAAACGCTCGAAGTAAGGGATCACCGTGGCGACCTGCGTTTGTTGCAACATCACCTCGGAGAGCCATACTTTGTAAGGCGTTTTTTCAATTTGCCAGGGCAGGGTTTTACGCCCGTATTTGTCGTACCAGTCCAGCACCTGGGCTGAAAATTGAGAGGCTTGCATGGTCATCGATTCGCATAATCAGGGACGCAGATTGCAGCACAGCGTCAATCTGCTGTAAACCGGATCTTTCCCATGCTTGCATAGAAGCCTTAACTTTGGATAATGCCCGTTTCCCGAACATTCTCACAAGCAGACAACTCTTTTATGAAAAACGACGTCATTTCACCGGAATTTGATGAAAACGGTCGCCCGCTGCGCCGTATTCGCAGCTTTGTCCGTCGTCAGGGCCGCCTGACAAAAGGTCAGCAACACGCGCTGGACAACTACTGGCCGGTGATGGGCGTTGAGTTCAGCGAGCAGCCTCTGGACTTTACTGAACTGTTCGGCCGCGAAGCACCCGTCACGCTGGAGATCGGTTTTGGTATGGGCACCTCGCTGGTGACCATGGCGAAAGCCCGCCCGGAGCAGAACTTCCTCGGTATTGAAGTCCACTCCCCGGGCGTGGGTGCATGCCTGGCAACGGCCCATGAAGAGGGCGTAGAGAACCTGCGCGTGATGTGTCATGACGCGGTGGAAGTGCTGCACAAAATGATTCCTGACAATTCTTTAACCATGGTTCAGCTCTTTTTCCCTGACCCGTGGCACAAAGCACGTCATAATAAACGCCGTATCGTTCAGGCGCCGTTTGCCGAGCTGGTGAAAAGCAAGCTGAAGCTGGGCGGTGTCTTCCATATGGCGACCGACTGGGAACCGTATGCGGAACATATGCTGGAAGTGATGTCGTCGCTGGACGGCTATAAAAACCAGTCTGCGAGCAACGACTATGTACCGCGTCCGGAATCGCGTCCGGTAACGAAATTTGAACAGCGTGGCCATCGTCTTGGTCACGGTGTATGGGACTTAATGTTCGAGAGGGTGAAATAATGGCAAAGAATCGTAGCCGTCGTCTGCGTAAAAAGATGCACATCGAAGAATTCCAGGAAGTGGGCTTCTCCGTTGCGTGGCGTTTCCCGGAAGGCACCAGCGTTGAGCAGATCGATCAGGACGTGGATGCGTTCATCAACGACGTGATTGAGCCAAACAAGCTGGCCTTCGACGGTAGCGGCTACCTGGCATGGGAAGGTCTGATCTGCACCCAGGAAGTGGGTAAATGCACTGAAGAACATCAGGCGCTGGTGCGTAAATGGCTTGAGGACCACAAGCTGGAAGATGTCCGCGTCAGCGAACTTTTCGACGTTTGGTGGGACTAATAAAGAAGTCAGGGGCCAGCATTAGCTGGCCCATTTTGTCTGAGGGAGTGTTTAAGATGCGCAAAACGTTGCTGGCTGTTGCTTTGATGGCAACTGGATTCACCGCCCATGCGGATTATCAGTGTAGCGTCACCCCGCGTGATGACGTGGTGTTAAGCCCGCAAACCGTGCAGGTCAAAGGCGAGAACGGCAATCTGGTGATTACGCCGCAGGGGAACGTCACCTTTAACGGCAAGCAGTACAACCTGACTGCCGCACAGCGTGAGCAGGCGAAAGACTATCAGGCCGATTTGCGTACCGCGCTGCCGTGGATTAATGAAGGTGCCCTGACGCGCGTCGAAAAGAGCCGCGTGGCGCTGGATAAGATCATCACTAAAGAGGTGGGGGAGAGCAGCAATATGCGCACCCGCCTGACGAAGCTTGATAAGCAGCTTAAAGAACAGATGAACCGCATTATCGAGACGCGCTCCGACGGCCTGACGTTCCACTACAAGGCGATTGATCAGGTCCGTGCCGACGGGCAGCAGCTGGTGAATCAGGCGATGGGCGGCATCCTGCAGGACAGCATCAACGAGATGGGCGCCAAAGCCGTGCTAAAAGGCGGCGGTAACCCGCTGCAGGGCGTGCTGGGCAGTCTTGGCGGCCTGCAGACCTCTATTCAGAACGAGTGGAAGAACCAGGAAGATGATTTCCAGCAGTTCGGCAAAGACGTGTGTAAACGCGTGGTGTCGCTGGAAGATAGTAGGAAGGCGCTGGTGGGGACGCTTAAGTAAGATCTCTGCGCGCTGGGCCCCTCACCCCATCCCTCTCCCCAGGGGAGAGGGTGTAATCGTTCCCTCTCCCTGTGGGAGAGGGTTAGGGTGAGGGCATCAGGCATTGCAGTCGTTGCAGAATTGCCATCATTACCTCCTCCTCATTAGCTCTGATTTCATTATTCCAGAACCGTAGTATTTCCCAGCCGTTTACATTCAAAAATTCAGCACGACGTGAATCATACATTTCGTTGTTCTGATGTTGTCCACCGTCCAGCTCGATAATCAGCTTTGCCTTAAAACAGGCAAAATCCACGATATAGGCACCAATCGGCATCTGGCGGCGAAACTTATAGCCAAAGAAGCGGCGTCCCCTGAGTAAATACCAGAGGCGTAACTCTTCGGGCGTCATTTGTTTGCGGAGTTGTTTTGATTTGTCCATCCCCGCACTCTGCCAGCCTTTCCCTCAGCCGGCAGAGCGGGATGCAAAATCCTGAATCAGCCTTCAGGAATCTTCGGCGAGGAACAGCTCAAGAAGGGAGTTTAAGAACAGTTTGCCGTGCTCGGTGATCTGCCAGTATTCATCACACTCGGTGAGATACCCCAGGGCCAGCGCCTCGTCGATCTGCGGGCGAATCACCGACTCCGGCAGCCCGGTGTAACGTGTAAATTCCGCACGCGGCGCGGCCTCCAGCAGGCGGAAGCGGTTCATAAAGAACTCAAACGGCTTATCCGCCGCCTCGACGTCGTGCTGACGCTCCAGGTAGCGGCCTTCCATATATCCGCGCGGGTGGCGGGTTTTGGCGGTGCGCAGAATGCGCCCGTCCGGGAAGGTCACCTTGCCGTGCGCGCCGCAGCCAATACCGAGATAGTCGCCAAAGCGCCAGTAGTTCAGGTTGTGCTGACACTGGTAGCCCGGCTTCGCGTACGCGGACGTTTCATACTGCTGATAGCCCGCAGCGGTTAACAACTGGTGACCCTGCTCGAAGATATCCCACAGCGCGTCGTCGTCCGGCAGCACCGGCGGGCGGGAACCGAACAGCGTGTTTGGCTCGATGGTGAGCTGGTACCACGACAGGTGTGGCGGGTTCAGTGCAATGGCCTGGCGCAGGTCGTCCAGCGCCTCGTCCAGCGACTGATCCGGCAGGCCGTGCATCAAATCGAGGTTGAAGCTGCGAAGATTAAGCCCGGTCGCCAGGTTTGCCGCGCGCTTCGCCTCTTCCGGGCCGTGAATGCGCCCCAGACGTTTTAGCTTCGGTTCGCTAAAGCTCTGCACGCCGATTGAGATGCGGTTTACGCCCGCGCGCTGATAGTCGACAAAACGGTCGGCCTCAACGGTGCCGGGGTTGGCTTCCATCGTAATTTCAGCATCCGCTGCCAGGTTCAGGCGCGCACGCACGCCGTCCAGCAGCGTCTGCATCGCCGGGCCTGAAAGCAGGCTCGGCGTACCGCCACCAATGAAAATGGTCTTAACTTCACGTCCCTGTGCGTAAGGTACATCGGCGTCCAGGTCGGCCAACAGATGCGCAACGTAATCATCGTGCGGCACTTCGCCCTTCAGCGCGTGCGAGTTAAAATCGCAGTACGGGCATTTCTGCACGCACCACGGGATGTGAATATAAAGACTCAGAGGTGGCAAATTAGCCATTACGCAGTGCTTCCAGTAACAGTTTCAGCGCGCGTCCACGGTGGGAAATCGCGCTTTTCTCTTCGCGGGTCAGTTCCGCAGCGGTTTTGCCCTCGGAAGGGACAAAGAAAATCGGGTCGTAGCCAAAGCCGCCGTTGCCAGCCGCTTCACGGGTAATCACGCCCGGCCAGCTGCCGTGGCAGACGATAGGCGTAGGGTCTTCCGCGTGACGCAGATAAACCAGTACGCAGTGGAACTGCGCGGTGCGCTGCTCGTCCGGTACGTCTTTCAGGGCGACAAGCAGCTTTTCGAGATTCTGCTGGTCGGTGGCGTCAGCGCCGGAGTAGCGCGCGGAGTAAATCCCCGGCGCACCGCCGAGAAAATCCACGGCCAGGCCGGAGTCGTCGGCAATCGCGGGCAGGCCCGTAATCTGCGCGGCGTGGCGCGCTTTCAGGATCGCGTTTTCGATAAACGTCAGCCCCGTCTCTTCGGCGGAATCCACGCCAAGATCGGTCTGGGCGACCACGTCCAGCCCAAAATCATTTAATAGCGAGGCCAGCTCGCGCACTTTACCAGCGTTGCCGGTCGCGAGAACAACTTTCTGCATGGTTTAGTCCTGTTCTTTCAGTGCCGCGACTTCCGTCGGGATAGATTGTGGATTAAGGATTTTTACCTGTTTATGTCGCCCAAGTTCACCTTTTTCAATGATGACCTGGCTTTTGGCGACGCGAAACTGTTTTGCCAGATATTTAGTCAGATGCGCGTTCGCCTGGCCGTCAACCGGCGGGGCGGTGATGGCGACTTTTAACTCGTCGCCATGCAGCCCAACAATACCGTCACGGCTGGCTTTTGGCTGAATATACAGCCGCAAGACCAGCCCGTCAGCGCAGGTGCTTACTGCACTCATAGCGCCATCCACAGCCCCGGCAGCAGCATATTGCCCGTGGACTGTAACAGCTCAGCGATCCCCATGTTGACCACATAGAGCAGCAGAACCAGGATCATCGGGGAAAAATCGATGCCGCCCATAGACGGAAGCAGGTTACGGATTGGACGCAGCAGCGGCTCTGCCAGCTGAATCAAAGCATACTCCACCGGGCTACGCCCCTGGCTGACCCAGCTCATGATGGCCATCACCAGCAGCACCCAGAAAATAAGCAGACCGATGGTTTTGACCAGAATCAGGACCGCAGCAATCCAGATAATCGGCTGGAAGGTGATGACCATAAACAGCACGATCGCTTTGATAACGCTCAGAATAAACGCCACCAGCAGAGACGAACTGTCGATGGGGCCCATGGCCGGGATAATACGGCGCAATGGTCCGACAACAGGCTGCGTGATTTTCACGACAAACTGCGAGAACGGATTGTAAAAGTCACAGCGGGCCCACTGCATCCAGACGCGCAGCAAAAGCGCCATCGTATACAGCTCAAGCACAGTTGAGAGCAGGAAAGTCAACGTCTTCATGGCGTTCCTCAGGTTTCCTTATTATTTTGAGTAGTCGCGCGCACCGAAAATTGCCGTGCCGATGCGCACCATAGTGCTGCCTGCCGCGATGGCGGCTTCCATATCATCCGACATGCCCAGAGAAAGCGTGTCTACCGTGTTATAGCGCGCTTTAAGCGCCTCAAATGCTACAGCCATTTGCTGTGCCACGGCAAACTGCCTTTCATAACTTGACTCAGGCGCCGGAATGGCCATCAGCCCGCGCAGGGTTAAGCGCGGCAGTTCGGCCACCTCTGCGGCCAGCGCGTCCAGCTCGCTCAGCTCAATGCCGGACTTGCTGTTTTCGTCGCTGATGTTGACCTGAATCAGCACGTTAAGCGCTGGCATCTCTGCCGGACGCTGGTCGTTCAGACGTGTCGCAATACGCAGACGGTCGATGGTGTGACACCAGTCGAAGTGCTCTGCCACCAGACGGCTTTTGTTCGACTGCAGCGGGCCAATAAAGTGCCACTGCAGATCCGCCTTCCCCTGTTCCTGGAAGTAGCGAATTTTATCCACGCCTTCCTGCACGTAATTTTCACCAAACGCCCGCTGGCCTGCGTCAATGGCTTCTGCGATAGCGCTCGCAGGCTTGGTTTTGCTGACTGCAAGCAGGGTAATTTCTTCTGAAGCACGGCCGCAACGCGTTGCAGCGGCTGAGATTTTGTCCCGGACCTGTGCCAGGTTATGTGCAATGTCGTTCATTTTCCGAGGAGTAGTCTATGGATGTGGAAGAAATTGTGGCCCTTAGTGTAAAGCATAACGTCTCCGATCTACACCTGTGCAGTGATTCGCCACCCCGCTGGCGCAGAACGGGCCGCCTTGAACCGGCACCGTTTCCTCCTCCTGACGTCGGGGCGTTGTTAAAAGCGTGGCTCAACGACGAGCAGCAGGGGATATGGTGGGCCAGCGGGCAGGTGGATTTTGCCGTGACGGTGGCGGGAGGCCAGCGTCTGCGCGGCAGTGCCTTTAAGCAGATGAGCGGTATCTCTGTAACGCTCCGGCTGTTGCCGCGTACCTGCCCGCAGCTCGCTTCGCTGGGTGCGCCGCGGGCAATCCCGGAACTGTTAACCAATGACGCCGGACTGATTCTGGTGACAGGAGCAACCGGCAGCGGTAAATCTACGACGCTGGCTGCGATGGTCGATTTTCTTAACCGCCATGCTGATGGCCATATCCTCACGCTTGAAGATCCGGTGGAGTTTATCTACCGGAGCGAACGTTGTCTGATCCAGCAGCGGGAGATAGGTCAGCACAGCCCGTCATTTGCAGAAGCGCTGCGCAGTGCCTTACGCCAGGATCCGGACGTGATTCTGCTTGGGGAGTTGCGCGACAGCGAAACGATCCGCCTGGCGCTGACGGCGGCGGAGACCGGGCATCTGGTGCTGGCGACGCTGCATACGCGCGGGGCATCGCAGGCGATTGAACGGCTGGTCGATACGTTCCCGGCGCAGGAGAAAGATCCGGTGCGTAACCAGCTGGCCGGCAGCCTGCGGGCGGTGCTGGCGCAAAAGCTGCTTCCCGATCTTCAGGGCGGGCGCGTCGCGCTGTATGAACTACTGGTGAATACCGCCGCGGCGGCGAATCTCATTCGTGAAGGGAAAACGTGGCAACTTCCCGGCATCATTCAAACCGGTCAGCAGGCAGGCATGCAGAACTTTGACCAGAGCCTGGCGGAGAGACGGGCGCAGGGGCGGCTGTAGGCCCCTGTGCTTAAAAGCCCTGCTCGAAATAGCTTTCGAGGATGATAACGGCAGAAGCTGAGTCCACGCTGCCTTTGTTGAGCGCCCGGAAGCCGCCGTGCTCAAACAGACCCGCACGCGCTTCGACGGTGCTCAGACGCTCGTCGTGCAGCTTCACGGAGACGCCAAAGCGGCCATGGATTTTGTTGGCGAACTTACGCGCCCGGGCGGTCAGCGGCTGTTCGGTACCGTCCATGTTCAGCGGCAGCCCAACAATCACGTCATCCGGTTGCCACTCCTTGAGCAGGCGCTCAATGAGGTTCCAGTCCGGCGTGCCGTCGTTGGCCTTCAGGGCCGTAAGCGGACGCGCGGTACCGGTGATGCGCTGCCCCACGGCGACGCCAATGCTTTTGGTACCAAAATCGAAGGCAAGAAGCGTTCCGCTCATCAGGCGTGCCCCGCTACGCCAGGCATGGTCAGGATATCAATGCCAATCAGCTTTGCCGCGTCACGCCAGCGATCGGCGATAGGGGTTTTAAACAGGATATTCATGTCCGCAGGGGCGGTGAGCCAGGCGTTATCGAGGATCTCCTGCTCAAGCTGGCCTTTCTCCCACGACGAATAGCCCAGCGCCACCAGCACTTCAGAAGGCTGCTCTGCGGTGCCCAGCGTTTCGAGCACGTCACGCGAGGTCGTGATAACGGTCTTGTCGGAGATGCGAATGCTGGAAGAGAATACCGGCGGCGTATGCAGGATAAAACCACGATCTTCTGCAAGAGGTCCACCCAGCATCACGGGCTTATCAAGCCGGATTTCCGGCAGTCGCGCTTCAGCCGGGATTTTCAGCTTGTCCAGAATCCCTTCAACCTGAAGATTTTCCAGCGGTTTATTGATGATAATGCCCATCGCGCCGTCTTCATTGTATTCACAAATATAAACCACGGCGCGGCGAAAAATCGGGTCCTGGAGAGCAGGCATGGCAATAAGAAAGTGATGCTGTAAATTCATTGTCAGAGGTACTGTTTCCTGGTTTAAAAAGCGACAGCGCCCAGTATGGGGACAAACTCAGGCGCTGTCACTAATAGTATTGTTAGGTTATTTTTGTAAACGCTTTTCGATAGCGTCCATCAGCATACCGGTGATTGAGACAGGGAATTCCGCTTCAATTTCACGAATGCAGGTCGGGCTGGTGACGTTCACTTCGGTAAGACGATCGCCGATGATATCCAGTCCGACGAAGATCAGACCTTTGGCTTTCAGCGTCGGGCCAACGCGGCGGGCAATTTCCCAGTCGCTTTCGGTCAGCGGACGCGGCTCGCCGCGGCCACCGGCGGCCAGATTACCGCGGGTTTCGCCACCCTGCGGGATTCGTGCCAGGCAGTAAGGAACCGGTTCGCCATCCACCACCAGAACGCGTTTGTCGCCGTCTTTGATCGCCGGAATATAGTTCTGTGCCATGCAGTAACGCGTGCCCAGTTCGGTCAGCGTTTCGGCAATCACGCCAATGTTCGGATCGCTCTCTTTCACGCGGAAAATCGATGCGCCGCCCATGCCGTCCAGCGGCTTCATGATGATATCGCCGTGCTTCTGCCAGAATTCCTTCAGCTGCGCTTTGCTGCGGGTCACCAGGGTTTCCGGCGTCAGGTCAGAGAACCAGGCGGTGTAGAGCTTCTCGTTACAGTCGCGCAGGCTCTGGGGCTTGTTGACCATCAGCGTGCCTTTCTCTTCAGCGCGTTCGAGAATATAGGTGCAGTAGATGTATTCGGTGTCGAACGGCGGATCTTTACGCATCAGGATGACGTTGAGATCGGCCAGGGAAATGTCCTGCTCGGTGCCGAATTCGTACCATTTGTCGTAGTTCTGCTCGACGTTAACGATGCGGGTGCGCGCGCGGGCTTCACCGTTGATCAGGTAAAGATCGTTCATCTCCATATAGTGGAGTTCATAGCCGCGACGCTGCGCTTCCAGCAGCATGGCGAAGCTGGAATCTTTCTTGATGTTAATGTTTGCGATGGGGTCCATCACGATGCCGAGCTTGATCATGTTCTTCTCCGTTAATGCTTCAACCCAGATCGCCAAACCGTACCTGTAGCGCGGTAATGGCCGTGAGTGCCGTTGTCTCAGTGCGCAGAACGCGAGGTCCCAACAGAATATCAGTAAACTGGTAACGTGCCGTCATCGCAATTTCGTCCGCCGACAGGCCGCCTTCGGGGCCAATCAGCAGGCGTACGCGCTCAACGGGCAGGGGCAGCGTATTGATGCTGGCGCTGGCGCGCGGATGAAGATTGAGCTTCAGCCCACTGTCCTCTTCTGCACACCACTCCTCCAGATCCATCGCCGGGCGGATCTCCGGAATACGGTTGCGGCCACTCTGTTCGCAAGCCGCAATGGCAATTTTCTGCCACTGCTGGATCTTTTTGTTCAGACGTTCCGCATCCAGTTTAACGCCACAGCGCTCAGAAAAAAGTGGCGTAATGAGGCTTACACCCAGTTCAATGGATTTCTGAATGGTGAACTCCATTTTCTCGCCGCGCGACATCACCTGGCCCAGATGAATGTGCAGCGGTGATTCCCGGTCGTCCACTTCGCCACGCAGGACGTTAACGTGTACGCTTTTTTTATCAGACCGCGTGATTTCCGCGTCGAAAACCTGGTTCGAGCCGTCGAACAGCTGTATTGCCTGACCTGCGCCCATGCGCAGCACGCGGCCAACGTGGTTGGCAGCGTCATCAGACAGGGCGATTTCGCGGCCTGCGGTAATCAGTTCAGGATGGTAAATGCGGGGAATGCGCATAGTCAGAAATTCCATGTGTCATGCGATATAAGCGAATTGCCGTAGTGTAGGTTAGCTCTTTTGCGCCTGGCAAGCCCGCTGGACGTAAGGGTTGTGATTCCCCTGGACTCTGGCGATACGTTCGTCGCGCTGGCATTCCCACTCCGTCACCGGGTACTGCTTGTCCCAGGCGTTGAACAGCTGCGTCTGCTGGCGGGAAAGGTTGAGGTCGTAACGGTCGCGCATATAGAAGTAGGTGCGGGCAATGCTGCCGCGCGCGCGGGCAGGGGGCTCGGCGACTTTCTCTTTAAAATCAACCTTCATACCGCACTGGCCGTACTGGCCTTCGCCACCGTTCCACTGGCTGTACATGAAATTACCCCGGTCGCCGTTCACTTCACCCACGGCAGGCTGCAGGTTATGCATATCGCTTTCCATCTGGCGATACACCGGATCTTTGGCGCAGTTTTTACGTCCGCCATCCTGCCAGCACTGGCGCTGGTGGCCAAACTGCCAGGCCGGAACGACATGCTCCCATTCAATACGGCTGGCGCGGTTTTCGTTTTTACGCACCTTGTAGCCGCAGGACTCAAGGTCAACGACCCCTTTTTTACCCTGCCAGTTAATTTTACAGCCGCAGTAGAAATCGCCCGGCACGTCGGCGTTCACCTTCACGCCTGCGGCCTTGGCCTGGGAAAAACTGTTGATACCGTCGGCCAGAGCATGGCCTGAGAGCGCCGTCGTCAGAAAGGCGACCGCGAGAGAAAAATTACGGGACATCTTACACTCCGTGTCAAAACGAGCCCGCAACGTAACGAATGTTGTTCCTGTATGCAATCAGTCAGATCAGGAAAGTTCCTGAAAGTTCAGATGATTATTCCGCAACCAGCGGCTCGCCGCATTTGACGCAGCGGTAGGTCGCCTCGCCACGCACCACGCGATTATGGCGACGGACGGTAAGCTGGTGCTGCTGACACTGGCAGCGGTAGGGGAAGGTATTGCGGCGCACCGATTCCAGCTCGAACTGATGGGTACGGCGTGCCGGAACGCCGAGCACTGCCTCCATCATCCACTTCCACTCTTTTCCATGCGGCGCGACGCGGCCAAAGTGTTTCCACACCAGCAGATGTGCCAGCTCGTGCGGTACCACTTCCTCGATAAACGCCTGCTGGTTTTCCATCATCAGCACCGGGTTAAGGCGGATCTCATACGACTCGAGCCAGGCGGTACCGGCCGAGGTTCCACGCTGCTGGTAGACGAGTTTGGGTTCAGGATAATTGCGACCGAGCTTCAGGTTCGCCTGGGCGAGTTTTTCCCGCAGGCTGCGCATAACGGCCTGCTGAATGGCGATGGGGAGACGGGGTGCTTTCATAGGGGCAGAGCATAAAGCGCGAAGCGGGGAGGCGCAAGAGGCGCCTCCCGCAAGATAATTAGTCGTGAGCGCCGATTTCGCGCAGAGGACGACCTTTCATCAGGTTACGTTCAATATGTTCCAGCGAAACGTGTTTGGTTTCTGGAACCAGCCAGATGGTCAGCACAATAAAGAAGATGTTCAGACCGGCGTAGACCCAGAAGGTGTTCGCGTTGCCCAGGGTATTGAGCATGGTCAGGAACGTTGCGCCGACGATCATGTTGGCAACCCAGTTTGTTGCGGTAGAGCAGGTGATACCAAAATCACGCCCTTTCAGCGGCTGGATCTCCGAGCACAGCACCCAAATCAGCGGACCGGCGCTCATCGCAAACCCGACGATAAACATCAGCAGCATGCCTACCGCAAAGTACTGGGCGGTTGGGGAGTGAATGCCCACATGCATCATGGTACCGAGGACGCCCATACCGGCCGCCATCACCAGGAAGCCCAGCGTCAGGGTTGGCTTACGTCCCCAGCGATCCACCAGACCGATGGCGATAAAGGTCGCCAGCACGTTGGTCAGACCCACGATGACGGTCCCCCACATCTGCTCGGTGGTGTTGGTATAACCCGCCAGCTCAAAGATTTTTGGCGCGTAGTACATGATGACGTTCATCCCGGTGAACTGCTGCATGACCTGCAGCAGCACGCCAAGGAACACCGCGCGGCGGAAGTTGCTGTTCTCTTTAAACAGCGCCCAGCCGGACTGTTTGACCTTCAGGCTTTCGCGGATCTCTTCCAGCTCGTTTTTTGCCTCCGCGCTGGTATCGCGCAGGCGAAGCAGCACGCGTTCAGCATCGTGGAATCGACGTTTTGCAGCGAACCAGCGCGGGCTGTCCGGCAGGAAGAAGACGCCAATCAGCAGCAGGATGGCCGGGATGATGATCAC
Organism: Enterobacter pseudoroggenkampii; assembly: GCF_026420145.1. NCBI lineage: Bacteria > Pseudomonadati > Pseudomonadota > Gammaproteobacteria > Enterobacterales > Enterobacteriaceae > Enterobacter > Enterobacter pseudoroggenkampii. The sequence goes on along the minus strand of NZ_JAPMLV010000005.1, from coordinate 103,411 downwards.
GCCGAGCATCCAGCGCCATGAGCCGCTGTAGCTAAACGCGGTATCGGAAAGGTACGCGCCCAGGATACCGATGGTGATCATGAGCTGGTACATCGAAATCATACTGCCGCGGATTTTCTCCGGCGCGATTTCAGACAGGTAGAGCGGGGCGGTATAGGACGCCACGCCCACGGCAAGGCCGAGCAGCACGCGTGAAACCAGCAGAACCTCAACGTTAGGCGCTGCGGCAGAGAAGAGTGAACCGGCAACGAACAGGATCGCGCCGATCATCAGGCTCTTTTTACGCCCGAGCTTGAAGGAGAGCCAGCCGCTGCCGACGGCCCCAACGGCAGCGCCAAACATCATGGAGCTGACCACCCATTCCTGGGTGTGAGCGCTAATCTGGAACTCGTCAGTGATGAAAGGTAATGCACCGGCAATCACGCCGATATCCAGGCCAAAAAGTAATCCTGCCAGGGCGGCGAGGAAACAGACGAAGAATGTCATCGCCTTGTTGGACGTACGCCCCTGTTTTTTATTGTCAGGCATTATGCCCTCCAGTTGGGTTATCAGTTTTATTGATGTAAAGGGTAGGTGAGCAACTCGTAAAAATATGTGAGGTTAATCACATAGGTGTAATCGGTTACACTAACGTGGAACCGTAAAAATAATTAAAGCTTTGAAAATATAGAGGTAAACGAGGTGATGCGCATCGCGTTTGTTAGAATTTCGGACTTAACTGAAATGAAATGTAACAGCAGAAGAAAGGCGATCAGGCAAAGAGATTATTCTGAAAGCGGGATATATTCGGCATGGTGTAATCGGTTTCAAACATAAAAAAAGGCCAGCCCGAAGGCTGGCCTTTTAAAAGCGATGTCAGTCGATTACTTCAGACCGGCAGCTTCACGCAGCAGGGCGGCTTTGTCGGTTTTTTCCCATGGGAAATGTTCACGACCAAAGTGACCGTATGCCGCGGTTTCTTTGTAGATTGGGTGCAGCAGATCCAGCATCTGAATCAGGCCGTATGGACGCAGGTCGAAGAACTCGCGCACCAGCAGCGTCAGCTGTTCTGAAGGCACTTTTTCAGTACCGAAGGTTTCAACCATGATGGAGGTTGGTTCAGCCACGCCGATAGCGTAGGAAACCTGGATCTCACAGCGGTCAGCCAGGCCGGCGGCAACGATGTTTTTTGCCACATAACGTGCCGCGTACGCCGCAGAACGGTCAACTTTAGACGGATCTTTACCGGAGAACGCACCGCCACCGTGACGCGCCATGCCGCCGTAGGTATCAACGATGATTTTACGACCGGTCAGACCGCAGTCACCCATTGGGCCGCCGATAACGAAGCGTCCGGTTGGGTTGATGAAGAATTTGGTCGCAGAGCTCAGCCATTCGGTCGGCAGAACCGGCTTGATGATCTCTTCCATCACCGCTTCCTGCAGGGATTTCTGATCGATATCTTCGGAGTGCTGGGTAGACAGAACCACCGCGTCAATACCGACGATTTTGCCGTCGTCGTACTGGAAAGTGACCTGGCTTTTCGCATCCGGGCGCAGCCACGGCAGGGTGCCGTTTTTACGAACTTCAGCCTGACGCTGCACCAGACGGTGTGCGTAGGTGACCGGTGCTGGCATCAGCACGTCGGTTTCGTTGGTTGCATAGCCGAACATCAGACCCTGGTCGCCCGCGCCCTGTTCCAGCGGATCGGCACGGTCAACGCCCTGGTTGATGTCTGGAGACTGTTTGCCAATCGCGCTCAGTACCGCGCAGGAGTTGGCATCAAAGCCCATATCAGAATGCACATAGCCGATCTCACGCACCGTGTTACGGGTGATCTCTTCGATATCAACCCATGCGCTGGTGGTAATCTCACCGCCAACCAGAACCATGCCGGTTTTGACATAGGTTTCACACGCTACACGCGCTTTTGGATCCTGCGCCAGGATCGCATCCAGCACCGCATCGGAGATTTGGTCAGCAATTTTATCAGGATGTCCTTCTGATACGGACTCGGACGTAAACAGGTGTTTTGCCATGTTTTATTTCACCTAAGAGGAATTTGGTTAGCTCAAGCTGCTGTGTGGAATAGCCAAAGGAGATAATTCTACCAAGGCCTGCAGGTTTTTGACACTGGCAGTATGAGTGTTAATCAGTATAGATGGATTAACATCTGGATGGCTATTTTAGGTCACTTCTTCGCCCGATTTCCAGTTTTTTTTGACTAACCTCTCACTCAGTTGAAATTGCTGCTGGCAATAATTCCTGACGGCCCCGGCAACACGCGCATTTTTGTTTTGCTTTTTAGCCCCCTTCTCGGTATAAAACGCGGCGCGCGGCTCATATAAAATAAGCGCTCGATGAACTCATCGTGTCGCCACTTCCAGCCGGGTTAAGCAGTGAACTTTTAGCTTTGGCTTGGGGTCCGTTTCAGCAGAGGCGGCCGTGGAGGTGATACGAGATAATGAACCATCGTTTTCCGCTAACTCAGCGCAGCCGTTCTGGCGCGTATTTGATTCCCGCAACCCGCATTTCTAGTCTGCAAACCTGCCGATGTTATACCCATCTCGGCGCTTCTCAGGATTCCAGGGCCGGTCACGCTTTGTGAAAACTGAACAAGGGCGCTCTTGTTAATACAAGAGTTTTCTCGTGGTTTCGCCGAACCTTGTCATACAGAGTTCGGATACGTGTTTTACAATGATATGAATAAGAAACCGGTCGCACGGTCTGGATTTCAGCATACTCTGCTGGGAAACGGAGCCGTTTATGGGTTGTTATCGCCGTATAACGCTGCGATAGTAGTCAACTGTTTTACACTTAATACAAAGAGTTGAGGTTCGCTATGTCTGACGACATGTCTTCTTTTTCGCCTTCGTCAGCGGGCGAACAGGGTGTACTACGTTCTATGCAGGAGGTTGCGATGAGCTCCGAGGAAGCCAGCAAGATGCTGCGCACTTACAATATTGCCTGGTGGGGCAATAACTACTACGACGTCAACGAACTGGGCCACATCAGCGTCTGCCCGGATCCCGACGTCCCTGAAGCGCGCGTGGACCTTGCTAAACTGGTGAAAGCCCGTGAAGCTCAGGGCCAGCGTTTGCCTGCACTGTTCTGCTTCCCGCAGATCCTGCAACATCGCCTGCGTTCTATTAACGCCGCCTTCAAGCGCGCGCGTGAGTCCTACGGCTATAAAGGCGACTACTTCCTGGTTTACCCAATCAAGGTAAACCAGCACCGCCGCGTGATTGAATCCCTGATCCACTCCGGCGAGCCGCTGGGGCTGGAGGCTGGCTCCAAAGCGGAGCTGATGGCGGTTCTGGCGCATGCGGGCATGACCCGTTCGGTGATCGTCTGTAACGGCTATAAAGACCGTGAATACATTCGTCTGGCACTGATTGGCGAGAAGATGGGCCACAAGGTCTATCTGGTTATCGAAAAGATGACCGAAATCGCCATCGTGCTGGAAGAGGCCGAGCGTCTGAACGTGGTGCCACGCCTTGGCGTGCGTGCGCGTCTGGCGTCACAGGGTTCCGGTAAATGGCAGTCCTCCGGCGGCGAAAAATCCAAGTTCGGCCTGGCGGCGAACCAGGTGCTGCAGCTGGTGGAAATCCTGCGCGAGCGCGGTCGTCTCGACAGCATTCAGCTGCTGCACTTCCACCTCGGCTCGCAGATGGCCAACATTCGCGACATCGCCACCGGCGTGCGTGAATCCGCGCGGTTCTACGTTGAGCTGCACAAGCTTGGCGTGAACATTCAGTGCTTCGACGTGGGCGGCGGCCTGGGCGTGGACTACGAAGGGACCCGCTCGCAGTCGGACTGCTCCGTGAACTACGGCCTGAACGAATACGCGAACAATATCATCTGGGCGATCGGCGATGCCTGTGAAGAGAACGGCCTGCCGCACCCGACGGTAATCACCGAATCCGGCCGCGCGGTCACCGCGCACCATACGGTGCTGGTCTCTAACATCATCGGCGTTGAGCGTAGCGAAATCACCGAAGCGACGCCTCCGGCAGACGATGCCCCGCGCTCCCTGCAAAGCATGTGGGAAACCTGGCAGGAAATGCACGAGCCGGGCACGCGTCGTTCCCTGCGCGAATGGCTGCACGACAGCCAGATGGACCTGCATGACATCCACGTGGGGTATTCCTCAGGCACCTTCAGCCTGCAGGAGCGCGCGTGGGCGGAGCAGCTCTATCTGAACATGTGCCATGAAGTGCAGAAACAGCTCGACCCGAGCAACCGCGCGCACCGTCCGATTATCGACGAGCTGCAGGAGCGTATGGCGGATAAGATTTACGTCAACTTCTCGCTGTTCCAGTCAATGCCGGATGCCTGGGGTATCGACCAGCTGTTCCCGGTTCTGCCGCTGGAAGGGCTGAACCACGCCCCGGAACGTCGCGCGGTGCTGCTGGACATCACCTGTGACTCCGACGGTGCTATCGACCACTACGTTGACGGCGACGGTATCGCAACGACGATGCCAATGCCGGAGTACGACCCGGAAAACCCGCCGATGCTGGGCTTCTTTATGGTCGGCGCGTATCAGGAGATCCTCGGCAACATGCACAACCTGTTCGGTGATACCGAGGCGGTTGACGTGTTTGTCTTCCCTGACGGCAGCGTGGAAGTTGAGCTGTCTGACGAAGGGGATACCGTGGCGGACATGCTGGAATACGTTCAGCTGGATCCGAAAACCCTGCTGACGCAGTTCCGCGACCAGGTGAAAAACACCGGGCTGGACGATGCGCTGCAGCAGCAGTTCCTGGAAGAGTTTGAAGCGGGTCTGTACGGGTACACCTACCTGGAAGACGAGTAGGAAAACCTCCCTCTCCCTGTGGGAGAGGGGCGGGGTGAGGGCATCAGTCCGCACAATGCCCTATACTCACTTGAACCCGTATGCATTACCGGCGATAATTCGCCCCAATAAGCGATTTACGAATCAATCCCTTCCTCGTCGGGTTTAACGACGCGGAGGGGATTTTTTTTCATCTGTTTTTAATGTATCGACTTTAAAAGAGGTCAGGACATGAGCACTTTAGGTCATCAGTACGATAACTCTCTGGTATCTAACGCGTTTGGTTTTTTACGCCTTCCAATGAACTTCCAGCCGTACGACAGCGATGCGGACTGGGTGATCACCGGCGTGCCGTTCGATATGGCAACATCTGGCCGTGCGGGTGGTCGTCACGGCCCGGCGGCGATTCGTCAGGTTTCCACTAACCTGGCCTGGGAGCATAACCGCTTCCCGTGGAACTTCGACATGCGCGAGCGCCTGAACGTGGTGGACTGCGGTGACCTGGTGTATGCCTTTGGTGACGCGCGTGAGATGAGCGAAAAGCTGCAGGCGCACGCCGAGAAGCTGCTGGCTGCCGGTAAGCGCATGCTCTCCTTCGGCGGCGACCACTTCGTGACCCTGCCGCTGCTGCGCGCCCATGCCAAGCACTTCGGTAAAATGGCGCTGGTACACTTTGATGCGCATACCGACACCTACGCGAACGGCTGTGAGTTTGACCACGGCACCATGTTCTTCACCGCGCCGAACGAAGGTCTGATCGACCCGAACCACTCCGTGCAGATCGGTATTCGCACCGAGTTCGACAAGGACAACGGTTTCACCGTGCTGGATGCGGGCCAGGTTAACGATCGCGGCGTGGATGACATTCTCGCGCAGGTGAAGCAGATCGTGGGTGATATGCCTGTGTATCTGACCTTCGACATCGACTGCCTGGATCCGGCATTTGCACCGGGTACCGGTACGCCGGTGATCGGCGGCCTGACCTCAGACCGCGCCATCAAGCTGGTACGCGGCCTGAAGGATCTGAACATTGTCGGGATGGACGTGGTGGAAGTGGCGCCTGCGTATGACCAGTCCGAAATCACTGCGCTGGCCGCAGCGACCCTGGCACTGGAAATGCTCTACATCCAGGCTGCTAAAAAAGGCGAATAAGCCTCTCCTGGCGTGAAAAAAACCTCTCCATGGAGAGGTTTTTTATTGCCTTTAGAACACGTTAAACGGGTATTCCACGTAAGCGCGGATTTCGTCCCCGCCCACGTTATAGTCGCTGGCGTTGCTTGAGACGCGCAGCACGGAGTAGCGCAGTTTCAGTTTCAGATCCTTCGCCGGGCCATCCTGCACCTGGTACTGGATCTGGTTAAACCACTCGTGCTCTTTACCGTTGCTGGTTTCAGCGGTTTTGATGTTATCGCCGCGCACGTAGGCGGTGGTCCAGCTCAGGCCCGGTAAACCAAGGCCGCCAAAGTCCAGACCGTAGGATGCCTGCCAGGAACGTTCATCTTCGCCGTTAAAATCAGACCAGTAGGAGTTCGCCAGCCAGATGGTGTTACCGCCGTCACCCACGCCGCCCTGGTCGCGATAGCCGCCATAGTTGTAGCCGGTGCTGCCGCTGCTCTGCTGGTAGGCCACTTTGAACGTGTGAATATCCCAGATGTAGCTCGCCGCCAGGCTCCATATAGCGTTGCTGCGGCCCGTGTCGATGCTGTCAGCGTAACCCTGGTCCAGACGGGAGTTATAGCCGTTGAAGTCGAGCACCAGCTGCTGCCCGGTGCTAAACGGCTGTTTGAAGTTCAGACCCAGATACTGCTTGTTCATCACCTCTTCATTATGAGAGGCGTAAAGCGCGCCGCTGAACTGGTCGTTGAACTGGTAGCTTGCGCCGCCGAAGGAGAGGCTCTTCAGCCCGCTGTCGTGGCGGTCATCGCTTTTACGCTGCTCGTCGGTGAAGTAACCGGCGTTGATTTCCAGACCGTCGATCTCTTTCGAGGTGAGCATGGTGCCGGTGTAGCTTTCAAACAGCAGGCGGGAGCTGTCGGCATTGACGATGGGCAGCTCAGGACGCTGATTCCCGTAGCTCAGCACGGTGTTCGATATGCGCATTTTGGCGGTAGCGCCAAACTTTGCCAGATCGGATTTTGCCCGGCCATCATCTTCCTGTTTAAAGAAGTCGATGCCGCCTGCGCCGCTTTTGCCCCGGCCGCCGTCCAGGCGCACGCCGTATTGAGCAATTCCGTCCACACCAAAGCCCACCAGCCCTTCGGTATAGCCGGATGCAAACGTGGCGATGATCCCCTGACCCCATTCGGCTTTGTCCTGCTGGCCCTGATGGTAGTCGCGGCTGATATAGGCATTGCGTAAAAACAGATCCAGATGGCTGTCGTCAATAAAACCCTGACTGTCGGATTGCTGGCTTGCAGCGGCAGGTAATGCGGCAAATAAACTTAAAGCAATTAATGATAATTCTTTTTTCACGGAGGGAACGTCTCTGTCTGGATATATTAATTTGAATAACTGCGGAAGTGATAATTACCGGAAAAAGTGACCTTTGCAATAATTATGTGACCAGGTGTTTCAATGTGGCAGGGTAGATTTGGCGGGGCTTGCAGGGGTGTTATCGATACGTGCTGTTAAGTTAACAATTCATGCGAAATAAAAGGGAGGCAAATATGCCTCCCGGTAAAATTATTTAATTCCGTCTGCGGCCATACGGTCGCGAATATGCTGTGCGCGCTCTTCTGAGGCTGGGTGATCGTCAAACATGGAGCTTTGACGTCCCGCTTCCAGTTTGGCCAGTTTTTCAAAGCTGGTGGCTAAACCTGATGGATTAATGCCGCGTTTGCGCAACAGATCGTAGGAGTAATCATCCGCTTCGGACTCCTGACGCTGGGAGAACTGGGAGTTAACCAGCTTTTCACCCACGTCGCCAAGCTGCGACTGCGACAGGCTGCCAACGATACCGCCCGCTGAGGCCGCCGCAGCGCGGATGGCGTTAGTGCCTAAAGCAACCTGCATCCCTTTCTTCACGTGGCCCAGGGCAACGTGGCCCATTTCATGGCCGATGACCGCTTCCACTTCGTTGTCGGTCATCATGTCCATCAGCCCGCTATAGACGCGGATGCAGCCGTTCGCCATCGCGAAGGCGTTCACGTCTTTCGCCATGTACACCTTGTAGTTCACCGGCTGGCCGTTGATGTTGTCGCCCAGCGCAGAAGCAATCTTATTCAGACGCTGCGTGTAGGTACTGTTAGCCGGCGCAAGCGTGGCTTTTCCGTCCATATCTTTACAGGCCTGGTCGCTCAGCGCTTTCACCTGCGCATCGCTCAGGGAATAGGCCTGAAAGGCCTCTGCGCCTGACGTCATCAGACCGTTAGAATCCATATTCTGACAGCCGCTCAGCAGGAGCGTTGTACCCAGGGCCAGCACTATTGCACGCATTTTCATGAGGTTGCTTCCGTACTCGTTAATCTGAATAAAATCCGAAAAGTGCACCGTCAGCGAAGCCGGTGTCGGGCTAAGTATAAGGAATATCGACAGAGCCGGGCGAGCAGATTGCGCAACATGCGAGCATGATCCAGAGATTTCTTAACAAGCAAAAGAATGCTCCATGTACATGACTTGCGGCTTGGGTTACATTGTTGGCACTTTTTTCCGGCGTAGCCCAAAACGCGCTGTCGTCAAGGGCATGGCCTTTAACAGTCCGATCTGGAGTTAAAATGTCCTCACGTAAAGAGCTTGCTAATGCTATTCGTGCGCTGAGCATGGACGCAGTACAGAAAGCCAAATCCGGCCACCCAGGGGCCCCTATGGGTATGGCTGATATCGCCGAAGTCCTGTGGCGCGATTTCCTGAACCACAACCCGCAGAACCCGTCATGGGCTGACCGCGACCGTTTCGTACTGTCTAACGGCCACGGCTCTATGCTGATCTATAGCCTGCTGCACCTCACCGGCTACGATCTGCCAATTGAAGAGCTGAAAAACTTCCGTCAGCTGCACTCTAAAACTCCAGGTCACCCGGAAGTGGGCTACACCGCTGGCGTAGAAACCACCACCGGTCCGCTGGGTCAGGGTATTGCTAACGCTGTGGGTATGGCGATTGCTGAGAAGACGCTGGCGGCGCAGTTCAACCGTCCTGGTCACGACATCGTTGACCACTTCACCTATGCGTTCATGGGCGACGGCTGCATGATGGAAGGCATTTCTCACGAAGTGTGCTCCCTGGCAGGTACCCTGAAGCTGGGCAAACTGGTTGCGTTCTATGACGACAACGGTATCTCCATCGACGGTCACGTTGAAGGCTGGTTCACCGACGACACCGCTAAACGTTTCGAAGCCTACGGCTGGCACGTTGTGCGTGGCGTTGATGGCCACGATGCTGACTCGATTAAACGTGCAGTAGAAGAAGCGCGCGCGGTGACGGACAAGCCGTCCCTGCTGATGTGCAAAACCATCATCGGCTTCGGTTCGCCGAACAAAGCGGGTACGCACGACTCCCACGGCGCGCCGCTGGGCGACGCGGAAATCGCACTGACCCGCGAAGCGCTGGGCTGGAAACACCCTGCATTCGAAATCCCATCTGAGATCTACGCTCAGTGGGATGCAAAAGAAGTGGGCCAGGCGAAAGAAGCGGCCTGGAACGAGAAGTTCGCTGCTTACGCGAAAGCGTTCCCGCAGGAAGCGGCTGAATTCACCCGTCGTATGAAAGGCGACATGCCGTCTGACTTCGACGCGAAAGCGAACGAGTTCATCGCTAAGCTGCAGGCGAACCCGTCTAAAATCGCGAGCCGTAAAGCGTCTCAGAATGCGATTGAAGCGTTTGGTCCTCTGCTGCCTGAATTCCTCGGCGGCTCCGCTGACCTGGCACCATCTAACCTGACCCTGTGGTCCGGTTCTAAGCCAATCAACGAAGACACTGCCGGTAACTACATCCATTACGGTGTACGTGAATTCGGTATGACTGCGATTGCCAACGGTATCTCTCTGCACGGTGGTTTCCTGCCGTACACCTCTACATTCCTGATGTTCGTTGAATATGCACGTAACGCCGTGCGTATGGCCGCGCTGATGAAACAGCGTCAGGTGATGGTCTACACCCACGACTCCATCGGTCTGGGCGAAGACGGTCCAACTCACCAGCCGGTAGAGCAGGTGGCTTCCCTGCGCGTGACCCCGAACATGAGCACATGGCGTCCGTGTGACCAGGTTGAATCCGCGGTAGCGTGGAAATACGGCGTTGAGCGTCAGGACGGTCCAACCGCGCTGATCCTCTCCCGTCAGAACCTGGCGCAGCAGGAGCGTACCCCTGAGCAGTTGGCGAACATCGCTCGCGGTGGTTACGTGCTGAAAGATAGCGCGGGCCAGCCAGAGCTGATCTTCATCGCCACCGGTTCTGAAGTTGAACTGGCTGTGGCAGCGTGGGAAAAACTGACTGCCGAAGGCGTGAAGGCGCGCGTGGTTTCCATGCCGTCTACCGACGCGTTCGACAAGCAGGATGCCGCTTACCGTGAATCCGTGCTGCCTAAAGCGGTCTCCGCTCGCGTGGCAGTGGAAGCGGGTATCGCTGACTACTGGTTCAAATACGTGGGCCTGAACGGCGCTATCGTCGGTATGACCACCTTCGGTGAGTCTGCTCCGGCAGAGCAGCTGTTCGAAGAATTCGGCTTCACCGTTGAGAACGTTGTCGCGAAAGCGAAAGAACTGCTGTAATCGTTTGTACGGTGCGGGCTGATGCCCTCACCCCAGCCCTCTCCCACCGGGAGAGGGTGCAAACACTAAAAACGGTAACCTCTCGGTTACCGTTTTGCTTTTACCTCGCCGTAAATTATTCCACCTAAAATGTGACGCAAGTCATATAGCTCGCTTATTCATCTGGACAGACATTCCTTTTATTCCCCGATTCGCTTATTCTTGCTGAAGCGTTTCAGTCGATTAAATGTTCGACAATTGACCAATCAATCGCAGTTTGTGACAGCAAGGATTCCCCTTCGGGCGTAGCTGGATTACTCTTTCAGCCACCTCAAACTCAGGGATTGCTTTGCAGGAGATCTATGACCGTACGCGTAGCGATTAATGGCTTCGGTCGCATCGGACGTAATGTGGTTCGTGCTTTGTATGAATCCGGACGTCGGGCGGAAATAACCGTGGTGGCAATCAATGAACTGGCGGATGCTACGGGCATGGCGCATTTGTTGAAATACGACACCAGCCACGGACGCTTTGCCTGGGATGTGCGCCAGGAAAGAGATCAGCTCTTTGTGGGTGATGACGCTATTCGTGTGCTGCATGAGAACAGCATCTCCGGGCTACCCTGGCGTGAACTGGGTGTGGATGTGGTGCTTGACTGTACCGGTGTCTACGGCAATCGCGAGCATGGCGAAGCGCATCTGGCTGCCGGCGCGAAAAAAGTCCTGTTTTCTCATCCCGGCAGTAACGACCTCGACGCGACCGTCGTGTTTGGCGTCAACCAGCATGAGCTGCAGGCCGAACACCGCATTGTTTCCAACGCCTCCTGTACCACCAACTGCATTATTCCGGTCATCAAACTGTTAGACGATGCGTATGGCATTGAATCCGGCACCGTGACCACGATTCACTCCGCCATGCACGATCAGCAGGTTATCGACGCCTACCATCCGGATTTACGACGCACTCGCGCGGCGAGCCAGTCAATCATTCCGGTGGATACGAAACTGGCGGCAGGGATCACCCGAATTTTTCCGCAGTTTAATGACCGGTTTGAAGCGATTGCCGTGCGTGTTCCAACGATTAACGTCACTGCAATCGACCTCAGCGTGACGGTGAAAAAACCGGTAAAAGCCTGTGAAGTCAACCTGTTGCTGCAAAAAGCGGCACAGGGGGCATTTCATGGTATAGTTGACTATACGGAATTACCGTTGGTCTCAGTAGATTTTAACCACGACCCGCACAGCGCCATCGTTGATGGCACGCAAACGAGGGTTAGTGGTGCACACCTTATCAAGACGCTGGTCTGGTGTGATAACGAATGGGGCTTTGCTAACCGAATGCTCGACACCACGTTAGCAATGGCCGCTCAAGGTTTCAGGTAAGGCGCATCGTGCGTCTGCAAAACTTTAAGAATCAACGAGAGGATTCACCATGTCTGTAATTAAGATGACCGATCTGGATCTGGCTGGTAAACGCGTTTTCATCCGTGCCGATCTGAACGTACCGGTTAAAGATGGCAAAGTGACCAGCGACGCGCGTATCCGTGCATCTCTGCCAACCATCGAACTGGCTCTGAAGCAGGGCGCGAAAGTGATGGTCACCTCCCACCTGGGTCGTCCAACTGAAGGCGAGTACAACGAAGAGTTCTCTCTGCTGCCAGTGGTTAATTACCTGAAAGACAAACTGTCCAACCCGGTTCGCCTGGTGAAAGATTACCTGGACGGCGTTGACGTTGCAGCCGGTGAACTGGTTGTTCTGGAAAACGTTCGCTTCAACAAAGGCGAAAAGAAAGACGACGAAACCCTGTCCAAAAAATATGCTGCACTGTGCGACGTATTCGTGATGGATGCCTTCGGTACGGCTCACCGCGCGCAGGCGTCAACCCACGGTATCGGTAAATTCGCAGACGTAGCGTGTGCCGGTCCTCTGCTGGCTGACGAACTGGAAGCGCTGGGTAAAGCACTGAAAGAACCTGCTCGTCCAATGGTGGCTATCGTTGGTGGTTCTAAAGTTTCTACCAAACTGACCGTTCTGGATTCTCTGTCTAAAATCGCTGACCAGCTGATCGTTGGCGGTGGTATCGCGAACACCTTCGTTGCCGCTCAGGGCCACAACGTGGGTAAATCCCTGTACGAAGCAGACCTGGTTGACGAAGCCAAACGCCTGCTGAGCACCTGCGATATCCCGGTTCCAACTGACGTTCGCGTCGCGACCGAGTTCTCCGAAACCGCAACCGCGACTCTGAAGTCTGTAAACGACATCAAAGATGAAGAGCAGATTTTGGACCTGGGCGACGTTTCTGCACAGAAACTGGCTGAAATCCTCAAAAACGCAAAAACTATCCTGTGGAACGGTCCGGTGGGTGTGTTCGAATTCCCGAACTTCCGCAAAGGGACTGAAATCGTTGCTAAGGCTATCGCAGACAGCGAAGCGTTCTCTATCGCAGGCGGTGGTGACACCCTGGCAGCAATCGACCTGTTCGGTATCGCTGACAAGATCTCCTACATCTCCACTGGTGGCGGCGCATTCCTCGAATTCGTGGAAGGCAAAGTACTGCCAGCAGTAGCAATGCTCGAAGAGCGCGCTAAGAAGTAAGCCATTCAAGGGCAGGGAAACCTGCCCAATTTTCAGCGCGCTTTTAAGAGCTCGCACCTTTTCTAACGGCCGAAGATACAGGACTAAGCAACATGTCTAAAATTTTTGATTTCGTAAAACCTGGCGTTATCACTGGTGATGACGTACAGAAAGTGTTCCAGGTAGCTAAAGAAAACAACTTCGCTCTGCCAGCAGTTAACTGCGTGGGTACCGACTCCATCAACGCCGTACTGGAAACTGCTGCTAAAGTTAAAGCTCCAGTTATCGTTCAGTTCTCTAACGGCGGCGCTGCGTTCATCGCAGGTAAAGGCGTGAAAACTGACATTCCTCAGGGGGCTGCAATCCTGGGTGCTATCTCTGGTGCGCACCACGTACACCAGATGGCCGAACACTACGGTGTTCCAGTTATCCTGCACACTGACCACTGCGCGAAGAAACTGCTGCCGTGGATCGACGGTCTGCTAGACGCGGGTGAAAAACACTTCGCGGCAACCGGTAAGCCACTGTTCTCTTCTCACATGATCGACCTGTCTGAAGAGTCACTGCACGAAAACATCGAAATCTGCTCCAAATACCTGGCGCGCATGGCCAAAATGGACATGACCCTGGAAATCGAACTGGGTTGCACCGGCGGTGAAGAAGACGGCGTGGACAACAGCCACATGGACGCTTCTGCACTGTACACCCAGCCAGAAGACGTTGATTACGCTTACACCGAGCTGAGCAAAATCAGCCCACGCTTCACCATTGCAGCGTCCTTCGGTAACGTACACGGCGTTTACAAACCAGGTAACGTGGTTCTGACCCCGACCATCCTGCGTGATTCTCAGGAATATGTTTCCAAGAAACACAACCTGCCGCACAACAGCCTGAACTTCGTCTTCCACGGCGGTTCCGGTTCTTCTGCTCAGGAAATCAAAGACTCCGTAAGCTACGGCGTAGTGAAAATGAACATCGATACCGACACCCAGTGGGCAACATGGGACGGTATCCTGCAGTACTACAAAGCGAACGAAGCTTACCTGCAGGGCCAGCTGGGTAACCCGAAAGGCGAAGACCAGCCGAACAAGAAATACTACGATCCACGCGTATGGCTGCGCGCTGCCCAGACGTCCATGGTGACCCGTCTGGAGCAGGCTTTCAAAGAACTGAACGCGATCGACGTTCTGTAATTTGAGCTGCTAACAGCATCAGAAGGCCCGCAAATGCGGGCCTTTTTTTATGCTTTTTCAATACCCTGCCGGACCGGTTTTTGTGATCTGTTTGGCAATACTTGCGCTTTTTGTTTACCCTTTACGGACCTGCCTGTCTCCATGGGGGATGGATTTTGTGTTTTGGTTTAACAAAAGGAAGAATAAATGGAACAACTCGATGTTGTAGACAGCATCAATAACGCCGGTAACTGGCTGGTGCGTAACCAGGCGCTGCTGCTGAGCTATGCCGTGAACATCGTCGCGGCGATTGCCATCATCATCGTCGGGATGATCGTGGCGCGTATCGTATCGAATGCGGTTAACCGCGTAATGCTGGCCCGTCACATTGACGCCACGGTAGCTGACTTCCTCTCCGCACTGGTGCGCTACGGCATTATCGCCTTTACGCTGATTGCGGCGCTGGGCCGTGTGGGCGTGCAGACCGCCTCCGTCATTGCCGTTCTCGGTGCCGCCGGTCTGGCCATTGGTCTGGCGCTGCAGGGCTCGCTTTCAAACCTGGCGGCAGGCGTTTTGCTGGTCACCTTCCGTCCGTTCCGCTCCGGCGAATATGTTGACCTTGGTGGCATTGCCGGGACCGTGCTGCAGGTGCAGATTTTCTCAACGACCATGCGTACCGTCGATGGCCGCATCGTGGTCGTGCCGAACGGGAAAATCATCGCGGGCAACATCATTAACTTCTCCCGTGAACCGGTGCGTCGTAATGAGCTGATTATCAGCGTGGCATACGACTCCGACATCGATCAGGTGAAGTCGCTGATTACCAACATCATTGCTTCAGACGATCGTATCCTGAAAGACAAAGAGCAGACGGTTCGCCTGAATGAACTCGGCGCTTCCTCCATTAACTTTGTGGTGCGTATCTGGAGCAAAAGCAGCGATCTGCAAAACGTGTACTGGGACGTGCTGGAACGCATTAAGCGCGACTTCGACGCCAACGGCATCAGCTTCCCGTATCCGCAGATGGACGTAAACGTCAAAAAAGTCAAAGAAGCAGAATAACGTCACCCGTAGGCCCGGTAAGCGCTAGCGCCACCGGGCTTTACTTTCATAAGCTCCGCTAATACCCAATTAATATTATCCATTTCCTCTTATGTAATTCGCGCAGTATAGTCGGCTTCCAGAACAACACTGCGAGAAAATCGTCATGCTATCTTATTATTTTCAAGGACTTGCCTTAGGTGCAGCCATGATCCTTCCCCTCGGCCCGCAAAATGCGTTCGTGATGAATCAGGGCATCCGCCGCCAGTACCATCTGATGATTGCCCTGCTGTGCGCGGTAAGCGATTTACTGCTGATCTGTGCCGGGATTTTTGGCGGCAGCGCGCTGCTGATGCAGTCTCCGTGGCTGCTGGCACTGGTCACCTGGGGCGGCGTGGCGTTTCTGCTCTGGTACGGATTCGGCGCGCTGAAAACGGCGATGAGCAGCAACCTCGAGCTGGCGAGCGCGGAGGTCATGAAGCAAGGCCGCTGGAAGATTATCGTCACCATGCTGGCGGTGACCTGGCTAAACCCCCATGTTTATCTCGACACCTTCGTCGTGCTGGGTAGCCTGGGCGGTCAACTGGACGTTGAACCGAAACGCTGGTTCGCGCTCGGTACGGTCAGCGCCTCTTTCCTGTGGTTCTTCGGTCTCGCCATTCTGGCGGCATGGCTGGCACCCCGTCTGCGTACGGCCAAAGCCCAGCGCATCATTAATACCCTGGTGGGGCTGGTGATGTGGTTTATTGCCTTTCAGCTGGCAAAAGAGGGGATTCACCACGTTCAGGAATTGTTCAACTAATCCTTGTCTTATGGACAACTGAACAAGACCCGCTAAGCTTGCTGGCATGCGCCCTGTTAATGGGCACTCTTCGCAACATGGAGGAATAACAGTGAAGTTTAAGGTGATGGCCCTGGCGGCATTAGTAAGTTTTGGTGCGGTGTCGGCGCAGGCAAGTGAACTGCCGGATGGCCCGCACATCGTCACTTCTGGCACCGCAAGCGTGGACGCGGTACCCGATGTTGCAACCCTGGCAATTGAAGTCAATGTGGCTGCGAAAGATGCGGCATCTGCCAAGAAGCAGGCTGACGATCGTGTTGCGCAATACCTTTCTTTCCTCGAGCAGAACGGTGTCGGCAAAAAAGATATCAACTCCGCGAACCTGCGTACTCAACCCGATTACGACTATCAGAATGGTAAAAGCATCCTGAAAGGCTACCGCGCCGTGCGTACCGTTGAAGTGACCGTGCGTCAGCTGGATAAGCTTAACTCGCTGCTGGACGGTGCGTTGAAGGCGGGTCTGAACGAAATTCGTTCCGTGTCGCTGGGCGTTGCGCAACCGGAGAAATACAAAGACGAAGCGCGTAAAGCGGCGATTGATGATGCCATTCACCGGGCGGAACAGTTGGCTTCTGGCTTTAAGAGCAAGCTCGGCCCGGTTTACAGCGTGCGTTACCACGTCTCTAACTACCAGCCAAGCCCGATGGTACGGATGATGAAGGCTGATGCAGCCCCGGTGTCCGCTCAGGAAACTTACGAGCAGCCAACCATTCAGTTCGACGATCAGGTGGATGTGGTCTTCCAGCTGGAACCCGTTGCAGCACAGCCGAAACCGGCTCAGTAATCTGTAGGCCGGGTAAGGCGAAGCCGCCACCCGGCTTATTTTTTAATTCTGTCTCAACACCTTGTGCCCGTACGCCAGCAGCGCGTCAGTGACGTTGCGCATCATCCGGCTTTCCGGCGCAAAACGGTGCCAGTAGAGCATCCGACGCTGATACAGCCCCGGCGTTAAGTCAATCAGCTCACCGCTTTTCAATTCTTTCTCAATCTGCAGATGCGGGATCATGCAGCAGGTGGTGCCCTGACGCGCAAGCTGCACGAAGGCTTCAGATGAGTTAACGATATGGCAAGGCACGCTGCCCGGCGGCAGATCGAAGTTTTGCTGCAGGAACGCCTGATGCATATCGTCCAGATGGTCGAACGCCACGGCAGGGGCTTTCAGCAGCGCCGCACGGGTCACCCCGTTGGGGAAGTAGCGCTCGGCAAAGGATTTTGAACCCACGAACAGGTAGTCCAGGGCGCCCAACTGATCGACAAGGCAGCTTGGCAACGCCTGAGGCTGGATACTAACCGCCCCAACCACTTCACCGCGACGCAGGCGCTCCTGGGTACGGGTTTCATCTTCAACCTGCAAATTCAGGCGGATAGGGGAGTCAGCTAATACCGGCGCCAGGGCCGGCAGCAGCCAGGTCGCCAGACTGTCGGCGTTGACCGCCAGAGAGAGCAGCAGCGGCGTAGAGCCCGTTTGTTCGTCACCCAGCCACTCGTCTTCCAGCAGTTCAACCTGGCGCAGCAGGGCGAGGAGCTTTTGTCCCTGCTCGGTTGGCCGTGGCGGCACGGTACGCACCAGCAGCGGCTGACCGAACATGTTTTCAAGCTGTTTGATACGCTGTGATACGGCGGACTGCGTGATGCAAAGCTTTTGCGCCGCGCGCTCAAAACCTCGTTCACGAATAACTGCATCAAGTGCCTGTAGTGTTCTGTAGTCCGGACGTTTCATTGCTCTGGCTGGCTCCTTAATTTTGCTTATTCTGCACTATGACACAATTTTCCCTTTGTGGCAGACGAATTCCATTCGACGTGTTCTATAATGCGCCCTGAGTTTTCATACCACAGGCAAAACGATCATGACGCAGGATGAACTGAAAAAAGCAGTAGGATGGGCCGCTCTCCAGTACGTACAGCCGGGTACCATTGTCGGTGTCGGTACGGGATCAACCGCGGCACACTTTATCGATGCGCTGGGCACGATGAAGGGGCAGATCGAGGGCGCGGTTTCCAGCTCTGATGCTTCCACGGAAAAGCTGAAAAGCCTCGGCATTACCGTTTTCGATCTCAACGAAGTGGATCGTCTGGGGATTTACGTTGATGGCGCGGATGAAATCAACGGCCACATGCAGATGATCAAAGGCGGCGGCGCGGCGCTGACGCGCGAAAAAATCATCGCCTCCGTTGCGGACAAGTTTATCTGCATCGCAGACGCCTCCAAGCAGGTCGACATTCTGGGCAATTTCCCGCTGCCGGTCGAAGTGATCCCGATGGCGCGCAGCGCGGTTGCCCGTCAGCTGGTGAAGATGGGCGGTCGTCCGGAATATCGTCAGGGCGTAGTCACCGACAACGGTAACGTGATCCTCGACGTTCACGGTCTGGAAATTCTCGACGCGATTGCGCTGGAAAATGCCATCAACGCTATCCCAGGCGTAGTGACCGTAGGGCTATTCGCCAACCGTGGCGCGGATGTGGCACTGATCGGCACCGCTGACGGCGTGAAAACCATCGTAAAATGATCTGACGGGGGGAGTCCTCCCCCCGCTAAAAAATTTTTGAAAAGCTAAATTCGGTGACTTGTGTCACGTTTTTGAGCCTCTTTTGCCGATCCTGCCGCGTTTGTAAATTTCCATAGCATTTTCCTCTGACATTTTGCTCTGTATGACTTTTCTTCAGAGTGCCGACGCAAACGTTCATATTGCTGCAATAGTTTTTTTTGATATGTTGGCTACAGCGGATTCATATCCAGCACAACATCAGTTCAGACAAAAACAGGGTCGGGTAAATGGCAAAGGTATCACTGGAGAAAGACAAGATTAAATTCCTGCTGGTCGAGGGCGTGCATCAAAAAGCAATCGATAGCCTTCGTGCGGCAGGTTACACCAACATCGAATTTCACAAAGGGGCGCTCGATACCGAAGAGCTGAAAGCGTCCATCCGTGATGCCCACTTCATTGGCCTGCGATCCCGTACTCACCTGACTGAAGACGTTATTGCTGCGGCGGAAAAGCTGGTGGCTATCGGCTGCTTCTGCATCGGTACCAACCAGGTTGACCTGAATGCTGCTGCCAAACGCGGTATTCCCGTCTTCAACGCCCCGTTCTCCAATACCCGTTCCGTGGCGGAGCTGGTGATTGGCGAACTGCTGCTGCTGCTGCGCGGCATTCCTGAAGCGAACGCCAAGGCGCACCGCGGCGTGTGGAACAAGCTGGCGTCTGGCTCCTATGAAGCGCGTGGTAAAAAGCTGGGGATCATCGGCTACGGCCACATCGGTACGCAGCTCGGTATTCTGGCGGAATCCCTGGGTATGCACGTGTTTTTCTACGATATCGAAAGCAAGCTGCCGCTGGGTAACGCCACCCAGGTTCAACACCTCTCTGACCTGCTGAACATGAGCGACGTGGTGAGCCTCCACGTGCCGGAAAATGCGTCCACCAAAAACATGATGGGTGCGGAAGAGCTGGCGCTGATGAAGCCAGGCTCACTGCTGATCAACGCCGCGCGCGGCACGGTTGTCGATATCCCGGCACTGGCGGATGCGCTGAAGCGTAAGCATCTGGCGGGCGCGGCCATCGACGTGTTCCCGACCGAGCCAGCCACCAACAGCGATCCGTTTACCTCTCCGCTGTGCGAGTTCGACAACGTGATCCTGACGCCACACATCGGCGGTTCGACCCAGGAAGCGCAGGAGAATATCGGTCTGGAAGTGGCGGGTAAGCTGAGCAAATACTCCGACAATGGTTCTACGCTCTCTGCCGTGAACTTCCCGGAAGTGTCTCTGCCGCTGCACGGTGGTCGTCGTCTGCTGCACATCCACGAAAACCGTCCGGGCGTGCTGACCGCGATCAACCAGATCTTTGCCGAGCAGGGCGTCAACATTGCCGCGCAGTATCTGCAAACGAATTCGCAGATGGGTTACGTGGTCATTGATATCGAAGCGGATGACGATGTTGCCGAGAAAGCGTTGCTGAGCATGAAGTCTATAGCGGGGACGATTCGCGCGCGTCTGCTGTACTGATGGGTGCGAGGTAAATGCAAAACGGTAACGATAGTTACCGTTTTTCATGTTTTCACCCTCTCTCTGTGGGAGAGGGCTGGGGTGAGGGCATCAGGCTGCCTGTTTCACCACTCCCACAACTTCGATGGCGTCACTACCGCCGGCAACGGCACATCCCACTTCTCCACCGGCAACGCCTCCACGCCCTGACAATCATGCGCGTAACCCACCGGCTGCACCCCGTACTGCTGCCAGTTTTGCAGCGTCCTGTCATAAAAACCGCCGCCCATCCCTAAACGCTGGCCCTGTTCATCAAACGCGACCAGCGGCGTAATCAGTACATCCAGCTGTGACAGCGGGAGCACGTCGCGCACGTCGAGTTTCGGCTCGGTGATTTTCAGGCGATTCACCACCAGCTCGCTGTGCGGGTGGTAGTGCAGAAACAGCAGATTACCGTCGCTAAACGGGTGCAGCACCGGCAGGTAGACTTTCTTCCCGGCGCGCCAGAGCTGCTCTATCAGCGGTTGGGTGTCCAGCTCTCCATCAAATGACAGAAACAGCGCAACGGTATGCGCCATCACGACAGGGGGATATGCCATCATACGGGCGGCGGCCTGCTGGGCAAAATGCGCTTGCTGATCGGCGGTTAACGCACGGCGGCGCTGACGAATGAGCTGACGGATGTCCTGGCGTGAAGCCGAAACTTCAGGGAATTGAGTCATGGTAGTCGGTAGAAGAAAAGAGAGGGAATCTCCGAGATGCCGCCGCAGGCTGTAACCCTTGAACCCTTGGTTCAAGGTGAATGTGTCGTCATAGTTTTAAGGCTTCTCGGACGGACCGAGCATGCTCACCAACCATGGAGCGCCACATTCTTGTGGTATGAAATATCGGCTCAGGGGACTGGCCCGCTTGCGAACATCTCAGAGAAATTTTGTCTTCACAGTTACTCTACCATAGTCAACTGAGAAGTGTTATTCAAACTTGGGTCCCGGTCTTTCGGGATTGCGACCTTGATCAAGCAATGCCTGTTCTATGGTCTGCTGGAGCATTTTAATGCGCTGCTCCATGCTTGCCGCGTAGTCGCGGGTCTTCGCTTTTTCCTGAGTCAGTTCATAGCTGATGTTCAACGCGGCGATGAAAACCAGCTGCTCAGTATTTGTGACTCTAGTGCGTTCTTTTAGATCTTGCAACCGCTGATTCAAATCGTCCGCTGCCTGATTCAAAGCATCCCTTTGTTCAGGCGGACAATTCACTCGCAGTGAACGGCCAAAAATCTGGAGATCGACGGGTTGTGCAGACATGCCACCTTCCTGCTGATTGACTGCGCTGCCTTCGCTTACTGCCCCGGGGGCTGCGAAGGGGCGACACTATAGCTACCCTGATGTGAAGATACAAGCCCTTTTCTGGTATCACCAGGGTCCAAAGTGGTAGCATATCATGAAACTTCCCCCCTTTGACGACGAATGCTCATGTCTATACAGAACGAAATGCCTGGTTACAAGGATTTAAACCAGTTACTGAACCAGCAGGGTGTCGGTTTAACCCCTGCCGAAATGCACGGTCTGATCAGTGGCATGCTGTGCGGCGGAAACAGCGACAGCTCATGGCAGCCGCTGATCCACGACCTCACGAATGAAGGGCTGGCGTTTGGTCACGAGCTGGCGGAAGCGCTGCGTAAAATGCATGCCGCCATCAGTGATTCGCTGGAAGACGATGGCTTCCTTTTTCAGCTTTATCTGCCTGAAGGCGACGACGTCAGCGTGTTCGATCGCGCCGATGCGCTGGCCGGCTGGGTAAACCACTATCTGCTGGGGCTGGGCGTGACGCAGCCTAAACTGGATAAAGTCACCGGCGAAGCGGGTGAAGCGATCGACGACCTGCGTAACATCGCCCAGCTTGGCTACGATGAAGACGAAGACCAGGAAGAGCTGGAAATGTCGCTTGAAGAGATCATCGAGTACGTGCGCGTGGCGGCACTGCTGTGCCACGACAACTTCACGCGCTCACAGCCGACCGCGCCGGAAGTCCGCAAGCCAACCTTACATTAAGAAAAATAACGCACAGGAGGGTGTCATGGTTATCTCAAGTCAAGAGTATTCGCGCCGCCGTCAGGCGCTGCTGGCAACAATGCAGCCGGGCAGCGCCGCGCTGATTTTTGCTGCGCCCGAAGTGACGCGCAGCGCCGACAGCGAATATCCCTATCGCCAGAGCAGCGACTTCTGGTACTTCACCGGCTTTAACGAGCCGGAAGCGGTACTGGTGCTGATTAAGAGCAATGACACCCACAACCACAGCGTGATTTTCAACCGCGTGCGCGATCTGACGGCCGAAATCTGGTTTGGCCGCCGCTTAGGGCAAGAGGCCGCACCGGAAAAGCTGGGCGTTGACCGCGCGCTGGCGTTTAGCGAAATCAACCAGCAGCTCTATCAGCTGCTTAACGGCCTCGACGTGCTCTATCACGCGCAGGGCGAATATGCGTACGCCGATGAGATTGTCTTCACCGCGCTGGATAAGCTGCGCAAAGGCTCGCGGCAGAACCTGTCCGCACCGGCCACGCTGACGGACTGGCGTCCGGTGGTGCATGAGATGCGCCTGTTCAAGTCTGAAGAAGAGCTGAATTTGATGCGTCGTGCGGGCGAAATCAGCGCGCTGGCGCACACCCGCGCGATGGAGAAATGCCGTCCCGGGATGTTCGAATACCAGCTGGAAGGCGAAATTCACCACGAATTTAACCGTCACGGCGCACGTTATCCTTCCTACAACACCATCGTTGGCGGCGGGGAAAACGGCTGCATTCTGCACTACACCGAAAACGAAAGCGCGCTGCGCGACGGCGATCTGGTGCTGATTGACGCCGGTTGCGAATATCAGGGCTACGCGGGGGATATCACCCGAACCTTCCCGGTGAACGGTAAATTCTCGCCGGCACAGCGCGCGATTTACGACATCGTTCTCGAATCCCTTGAGACGGCGCTCAGGCTGTATCGTCCCGGAACCTCCATGCAGGAAGTGACCGGTGAAGTGGTGCGCATCATGATTACCGGTCTGGTCAGGCTCGGGATCCTGAAAGGGGATGTCGACACCCTGATTGCTGAAAATGCGCATCGACCGTATTTCATGCACGGCCTAAGCCACTGGCTGGGGCTGGACGTGCATGACGTTGGCGCATACGGCACCGACCGTTCGCGCGTGCTGGAGCCGGGCATGGTGTTAACCGTGGAGCCGGGTCTGTATATCGCGCCGGATGCCGACGTGCCTGAAGAGTACCGCGGGATTGGCATTCGTATTGAAGACGACATCGTGATTACCGAAACCGGTAACGAAAATCTGACCGCGAGTGTCGTGAAAAACGCTGACGATATTGAGGCGCTGATGGCAGCGGCACGCGCATGAGCGTGATTATCGTTGGCGGCGGCATGACCGGGGCCACGCTGGCGCTGGCCATTTCACATTTGACGAAAGGCCAGCTTGCGGTGCACCTGGTGGAAGCCGTTGCGCCAGAGGCGTCCAACCACCCCGGTTTTGATGCCCGCGCCATTGCGCTCGCGCAGGGCACCTGCCAGCAGCTTTCCCGCATTGGCATCTGGCAGGCCATTGCCGACTGCGCCACGGCAATTAAAACCGTTCACGTCAGCGATCGCGGCCATGCTGGCTTTGTCACCCTGGACGCGCAGGATTATCGTATTGATGCTCTTGGGCAGGTTGTTGAGCTGCATGACGTCGGATTGCGTCTGTTCCGCCTGCTTCAGGACGCGCCGGGCGTTACGCTGCATTGTCCGGCGCGTGTGGCCAGCGTGAGCCGTAGTGAGGCGTCGGTTAGCGTGACGCTGGAAAACGGCACCGTCCTTGAAGGCCAGCTTCTGGTCGCCGCGGACGGTTCGCGCTCGTCGCTCGGCGCCCAGTGTGGCGTGAAGTGGCGCCAGCAGCCTTACGGCCAGGTGGCGGTCATTGCGAACGTCGCTACCGCAGCTGACCACGACGGCAGGGCGTTTGAGCGCTTTACGCAGCATGGTCCGCTGGCGATGCTGCCGATGTCGGACGGGCGCTGTTCCCTGGTGTGGTGTCATTCGCAGGATAAGGCTGAAGAGGTGAAGGCCTGGTCAGACGAACGTTTTTGTACCGAGCTGCAAAAAGCCTTTGGCTGGCGGCTGGGGCGTATCACCCATGCCGGCCAGCGGGCGGTCTATCCGCTTGCGCTGACTACGGCGTCTCAGTCCATCTCTCATCGTCTGGCGCTTGTCGGTAACGCCGCGCAGACGCTGCATCCCATCGCGGGGCAAGGCTTTAACCTGGGCTTACGCGACGTCATGAGCCTGGCCGAATCACTGGCGCAGGCATGGGGTGAGCAAAAAGACTGTGGGGCGTATTCAGTGCTTAGCCATTACCAGAAGCGCCGCAAGGCGGATAAAGAGGCCACCATCGGTGTGACCGATGGTCTGGTCCATCTTTTTGCCAATCGCTGGGCACCGCTGGTTGTGGGCCGCAACCTCGGGCTTATGGCGATGGAACTATTCATTCCGGCACGTGACGTGCTGGCGCAGCGGACCCTGGGTTGGGTCGCGCGTTAAGGAGTTATCACCGTGCAAAATGTTGATGTCGCCATCGTTGGCGGCGGTATGGTCGGACTGGCATTGGCCTGTGGTTTACAGGGCAGCGGCCTGCGCGTGGCGGTGCTGGAGCAAAAGCAGCCTCAGCCCGTTGCCCCGGATGCCCCGCCGGAACTCCGCGTCTCGGCGATCAATGCCGCCAGCGAGAAATTGCTGACGCACCTTGGCGTCTGGTCAGATATTGTGGCGCAGCGCGCCAGCTGCTATCACGGCATGGAAGTGTGGGATAAAGACAGCTTTGGTCATATTGCTTTTGATGATGAAAGCATGGGCTATAGCCATCTGGGTCACATTGTTGAAAATGCGGTGATCCACCACGCGCTGTGGCAGAAAGCACAGCAGTGCAGCGACGTGACCCTGATTGCGCCTGCGCAGATCCAGCAGGTGGCGTGGGGCGAAAACGAGGCGTTTATCACCCTGCAGAGCGGCGACATGCTGACCGCGCGTCTGGTGGTCGGTGCTGACGGTGCCAACTCCTGGCTGCGTAATAAAGCCGATATCCCGCTGACCTTCTGGGACTATCGTCATCACGCGCTGGTGGCAACGATCCGCACCGAAGAGCCGCACGGCGGCGTGGCGCGCCAGATTTTCCACAACGACGGCATACTGGCGTTCCTGCCGCTTGCCGATCCGCACCTGTGCTCGATTGTCTGGTCCCTGGTGCCGGAGAAAGCCCAGCAGATGCAGGAGGCAACGCCGGACGCCTTTAACCAGGCGCTGTGCGTGGCCTTTGATAACCGCCTTGGCCTGTGCACGCTTGAAAGCGAGCGTCAGGTGTTCCCGTTAACCGGCCGCTACGCGCGTCAGTTTGCCGCGCACCGTCTGGCGCTGGTGGGGGATGCGGCGCATACCATTCATCCGCTGGCCGGGCAGGGCGTTAACCTTGGCTTTATGGACGCGGCGGAGCTGGTCGAGGAGCTGCGTCGCCTGCATCGCGAAGGGAAGGACATCGGGCAGCATCTCTATCTGCGCCGCTACGAGCGCAGCCGCAAGCACAGTGCGGCGATGATGCTGGCGGGCATGCAGGGCTTCCGCGAGCTGTTTGCTGGGGCGAATCCGGCGAAAAAACTGCTGCGCGACATCGGACTCAAGCTTGCTGACACCCTTCCGGGCGTTAAACCCCAACTCCTCCGTCAGGCGATGGGTCTTAACGACCTGCCGGACTGGCTACGTTAATTTAGACCCCTGTCACACTTTCTTTTCCCGGCCTCTGCGCCGGGGAAATTCCCTCGTTTGAAATATTCTAATTTCACGTCATTTTTCGCATTAGATAATCTAATGTCGCGTTTTTCTCGTTACGGAAATTCGGCCCGATTTTCCGCACGAAATATCACCATGTGCTAAATCCTGTTAGATCATTGTTAATTTTGTGCGGGGTTAATCGCATTTTTCCAGTGAATAACTCTGTAGGCTTTTTAGCGTTTTTTGGTCATAAGCTAATGTGATGACCCATTTTGCCTTATGGTTAACCGCCGGTTTCGGTGGTAAGTTCAGGTAAAAGAGAACGTTTGCGTCGGTGCCCGAACGCGGTGCCGATACCGGGTTTCACGGTGAATTTTTCAACGAGGACAAGATGGCTCAACAGACTCCTTTGTACGAACAACACGTGTTATGCGGCGCCCGCATGGTGGACTTCCATGGCTGGATGATGCCGCTGCACTACGGCTCGCAGATTGATGAGCACCACGCGGTGCGCACCGATGCCGGTATGTTCGACGTGTCCCACATGACGATTGTCGATCTGCACGGTAGCCGCACCCGGGAGTTTTTGCGTTATCTGCTGGCAAACGACGTCGCCAAACTGAAGACGCCGGGTAAAGCGCTCTATACCGGCATGCTGAATGCCTCGGGCGGCGTGATTGATGACCTTATCGTCTATTACTTCACTGAAGATTTCTTCCGCCTCGTTGTAAACTCCGCCACCCGCGAAAAAGACCTCTCCTGGATCACCCAACACGCCGAACCTTATGCCATCGACATCACCGTCCGTGACGATCTGTCGCTGATCGCCGTGCAGGGGCCGAACGCGCAGGCGAAAGCCGCCTCTCTGTTTAACGACGAGCAGCGCAACGCCACCGCTGGCATGAAGCCGTTCTTCGGCGTGCAGGCGGGCGATCTGTTTATCGCCACCACCGGCTACACCGGTGAAGCGGGCTACGAAATTGCGATGCCAAACGAGAAGGCCGCTGATTTCTGGCGTGCGCTGGTGGAAGCGGGCGTGAAGCCTGCGGGTCTGGGCGCGCGCGATACGCTGCGTCTGGAAGCGGGGATGAACCTCTACGGTCAGGAGATGGATGAAGGTGTTTCTCCGCTCGCCGCCAACATGGGCTGGACCATCGCATGGGAACCGGCTGACCGTGACTTTATTGGTCGTGAAGCGCTGGAGATGCAGCGCGAGAAGGGCACCGAACAGCTGGTGGGCCTGGTGATGACCGAGAAGGGCGTGCTGCGCGGCGAACTGCCGGTGCGCTTTACCGATGCTGACGGCAATCCTCGTGAAGGCGTGATCACCAGCGGAACCTTCTCACCGACGCTGGGCTACAGTATTGCACTGGCACGCGTGCCGGCGGGAATTGGCGAAACGGCGGTGGTGCAAATCCGCAACCGTGAAATGCCGGTCAACGTAACCAAACCGATTTTTGTTCGCGCCGGTAAGCCGGTCGCCTAATCATTTTTATCAGGAGAACTTCAATGAGCAATGTGCCAGCAGAACTGAAATACAGCAAAGAACACGAGTGGCTGCGCAAAGAGGCGGACGGCACTTACACCGTAGGGATCACCGAGCACGCGCAAGAGCTGCTGGGCGACATGGTGTTTGTTGACCTGCCTGACGTGGGCACGACCGTTAGCGCGGGCGACGACTGCGCCGTGGCGGAGTCCGTAAAAGCGGCCTCTGACATCTACGCCCCTGTGAGCGGCGAAATCGTTGCCGTCAACGACGCGCTGAGCGATTCGCCAGAGCTGGTGAACAGCGAGCCTTATGAAGGCGGCTGGATCTTCAAGATCAAAGCCAGCGACGAATCCCAGGTTGCCGCTCTGCTGGATGCGACCGCGTACGAAGCACTGTTAGAAGACGAGTAAGTCATTAACCCTCTCCCCTTTGGGGAGAGGGAGAAAACACATTCACTGCACGTTTCAGGAACCATCGCTCATGACACAGACTTTAAGCCAGCTTGAAAACCGTGGCGCCTTCATTGAACGTCACATTGGGCCGGATGCTCAGCAACAGCAGGAGATGCTGAAGACGGTTGGCGCGGATTCATTAAACGCACTGATCGGCCAGATTGTGCCAAAAGACATCCAGCTTGCCACGCCACCTCAGGTGGGGGAAGCCACTACGGAATTCGCCGCGCTGGCGGAGCTGAAGGCTATTGCCGGCCTGAATAAGCGCTATAAGTCTTACATTGGCATGGGCTACACCAACGTGCAGCTGCCGCCGGTTATCCTGCGCAACATGCTGGAAAACCCGGGCTGGTACACCGCTTACACCCCGTATCAGCCAGAGGTTTCCCAGGGCCGTCTGGAAGCGCTGCTGAACTTCCAGCAGGTGACGCTGGACCTGACCGGCATGGATATCGCCTCTGCTTCTCTGCTGGATGAAGCGACCGCCGCCGCCGAAGCGATGGCGATGGCAAAACGCGTGAGCAAGCTGAAAAATGCCAACCGCTTCTTCGTCGCGGCGGACGTGCATCCGCAGACGCTGGACGTGGTGCGTACTCGCGCAGAGACCTTCGGCTTTGACGTGATCGTCGACGACGCTGACAAAGTGCTGGATCATCAGGACGTCTTCGGCGTGCTGCTGCAGCAGGTAGGTACGACGGGTGAAGTACACGACTACGGCGCGCTGATTGCCGAGCTGAAATCCCGCAAAGTGGTTGTCAGCGTTGCCGCCGATTTTATGGCGCTGGTGCTGCTGACGGCGCCGGGTAAACAGGGCGCAGATATCGTATTCGGCTCCGCACAACGCTTCGGCGTACCGATGGGCTACGGCGGCCCGCACGCGGCGTTCTTCGGCGCGAAAGATGAATTCAAACGCTCCATGCCTGGCCGTATTATCGGCGTCTCAAAAGATGCTGCCGGTAACACCGCGCTGCGCATGGCGATGCAGACCCGCGAGCAGCACATCCGCCGCGAGAAAGCGAACTCCAACATCTGTACCTCACAGGTGCTGCTGGCAAACATCGCCAGCCTGTACGCCGTGTTCCACGGCCCGGCTGGCCTGAAACGCATTGCCAGCCGCATTCACCGCCTGGCCGATATTCTGGCCTGCGGTTTGCAGCAGAAAAGCCTTAAGCTGCGCCACGCCCACTACTTCGACACCCTGTGCGTGGACGTGGCGGACAAAGCGGCCGTGCTGGCGCGCGCGAATGCGGCAGAGATTAACCTGCGCAGCGACATTCACAACGCCGTCGGCATTACGCTGGATGAAAGCACCACCCGCGACGATATCCTGAACCTGTTCAGCGTGCTGCTGGGTGATGCGCACGGTCTGGACATTGATGCGCTCGACAAAGAAGTTGCGCTCGACAGCCGCTCCATTCAGGACAGCATGCTGCGTAACGACGCCATCCTGACGCACCCGGTCTTTAATCGCTACCACAGCGAGACCGAGATGATGCGTTACATGCACTCCCTGGAGCGCAAGGATCTGGCGCTGAACCAGGCGATGATCCCGCTGGGCTCCTGCACCATGAAGCTGAACGCCGCGGCAGAGATGATCCCGATCACCTGGCCAGAATTCTCCGAGCTGCACCCGTTCTGCCCGCCAGAGCAGGCGGAAGGTTATCACATGATGATCAACCAGCTTTCCGACTGGCTGGTGAAGCTGACCGGTTACGACGCGCTCTGCATGCAGCCGAACTCCGGCGCGCAGGGTGAATATGCGGGCCTGCTGGCGATCCGTCACTATCACGAAAGCCGCAACGAAGGCCACCGCGATATCTGCCTGATCCCAAGCTCCGCCCACGGTACCAACCCGGCCTCTGCCCAGATGGCGGGCATGGAAGTTGTGGTGGTGGCGTGCGATAAGAACGGCAACATCGATCTGGCCGACCTGCGTGCGAAAGCCGAGCAGGCGGGCGACAAGCTCTCCTGCATCATGGTGACCTACCCGTCTACCCACGGTGTGTACGAAGAAACCATCCGTGAAGTGTGCGAAGTCGTGCACCAGTTCGGCGGTCAGGTTTACCTCGACGGTGCAAACATGAACGCTCAGGTGGGCATTACCTCGCCGGGCTTTATCGGCGCGGACGTGTCGCACCTGAACCTGCACAAAACCTTCTGCATCCCGCACGGCGGTGGCGGCCCGGGCATGGGGCCAATCGGCGTGAAAGCGCATCTGGCGCCGTTTGTGCCGGGCCACAGCGTGGTGCAGATTGAAGGCATGCTGACCCGTCAGGGAGCGGTCTCAGCGGCACCGTTCGGTAGCGCCTCTATCCTGCCAATCAGCTGGATGTATATCCGCATGATGGGCGCGGAAGGGCTGAAGCAGGCGAGCCAGGTGGCGATCCTGAACGCCAACTATATTGCGACTCGCCTGAAGTCCGCCTTCCCGGTGCTCTATACCGGCCGCGACGGTCGCGTGGCGCACGAGTGCATTCTGGATATTCGTCCGCTGAAAGAGCAGACCGGCATCAGCGAGCTGGATATCGCCAAGCGTCTGATCGACTACGGCTTCCACGCGCCAACCATGTCGTTCCCGGTTGCGGGCACGCTGATGGTGGAGCCAACGGAATCTGAAAGCAAAGCCGAGCTGGACCGCTTTATCGACGCGATGCTGGCCATCCGCATGGAGATCGACCGCGTGCAGGACGGCGAGTGGACGCTGGAAGATAACCCGCTGGTTAACGCCCCGCACACCCAGCACGAAATGGTGGCAGAGTGGAACCACGGCTATTCCCGCGAGCTGGCGGTCTTCCCGGCAGGCGTGGCGAACAAATACTGGCCGACCGTGAAGCGTCTTGATGACGTCTACGGCGACCGTAACCTGTTCTGCTCCTGCGTGCCGATGAGCGAATACCAGTAACATTGCTGCTGTAGTAACGTAGGCCGGGTAAGGCGAAGCCGCTACCCGGCTTTTTTATTGGGAGAAGATAATGGCAATTGCACTGGTCACCGGCGCCAGCCGCGGCATCGGTAAAGCCACCGCGCTGCAGCTGGCTCGCGAAGGCTACACCGTGGCGGTGAACTATCATCACAACATTAACGCCGCGACGGACGTCATCAGGCAGATTGTGGATGCAGGCGGTAAAGCCTTTGCCGTCCGTGCAGACATCAGCGATGAAGCTCAGGTGCTGGCGATGTTTAACAGCCTCGATCGTGAAGGCGAGCCGCTGACCGCGCTGGTGAATAATGCGGGGATTCTGTTTGAGCAATCCACTATCGAGAATCTCTCCGCTGAGCGCATTAACCGCGTCCTGGCGACCAACGTCACGGGCTACTTCCTCTGCTGCCGGGAAGCGGTAAAGCGCATGTCCTTCAAACACGGCGGCAAGGGCGGGGCGATAGTGAATGTCTCTTCCGCGGCGTCACGTCTGGGCGCGCCGGGTGAATATGTGGATTATGCCGCGTCGAAGGGGGCGGTGGATTCGCTGACAACGGGTTTATCGCTGGAGGTGGCGGCGCAGGGCATTCGCGTCAACTGCGTCCGTCCGGGTCTGATCTATACCGATATTCATGCGTCCGGCGGAGAGCCGGGGCGGGTGGATCGCGTGAAATCATTGCTGCCGATGCAGCGCGGCGGCCAGCCGGAAGAGGTCGCCCAGGCGATTGTCTGGCTGCTGAGCGAAAAGGCGTCGTACGTCACGGGCAGTTTTATAGAGCTGGCGGGCGGGAAATAAGCCGGGTGGCGGCTTCGCCTTACCCGGCCTACTATTCGTGTAGGCCTGGTAAGCGCAGCGCCACCGGGCAAAAAATCACAACGCTTCGCCGTTGCTGGCAATCACGCCTTTATACCACTCGAAGCTCTTCTTACGGGAACGCGACATGTCGCCCGTGCCGTCGTCGTGCTTGTTCACGTAGATAAAGCCGTAGCGCTTGCTGTACTGGCCGGTGGTGAACGACACGCAGTCGATACAGCCCCATGGCGTATAGCCCATCAGAGCCACGCCATCGTGCGTCACGGCTTTGATCATCTCTTCCACGTGGGCACGCAGGTAGTCGATACGATAGTCGTCGTTGATGCTGCCGTCCTCTTCGACTTTATCGTAGGCGCCGAAGCCGTTTTCCACGATAAACAGCGGCTTCTGGTAACGTTCGTACAGTTCGCACAGGGCATAACGCAGGCCCACCGGGTCAATCTGCCAGCCCCAGTCGGAGGCCTTCACGTGCGGATTCGGCACGCTGCCTTCGAAACCGGAAATGGCATCGCCGGTACCGCCTTCCGCTTTCACCGCGTTGGTCATGTAGTAGCTGAAGCCCAGGTAGTCGCAGGTACCTTCACGCAGGATCTGCTCGTCGCCTGCCTCCATTTTGATGGAGAACCCGCGGCGCTCCCACTCGTTCAGCACGTAGGACGGGTAGTAACCACGCAGCTGGACGTCGGTAAAGACATAGCGCTCGCGCATCGATTCCTGGGCAAACATCACGTCTTCCGGTTTGCAGGAGAACGGATAGAGCGCCACCATCGCCAGCATGCAGCCGACTTTCATCTCCGGGTTAATGCGGCGCGCGGCTTTCACCGCCAGGGCGCTGGCCACAAACTGATGGTGCAGGACCTGGTACATGGTCTCTTCCGGATTGTCATGTTCGGTATAGACCACGCCCGAGCAGCAGTAACCGAACAGCGGCGCGCGCCAGTTGCGCTGGTTGTTGATTTCGTTGAAGGTCATCCAGTATTTGACCTTGTTTTTGTAGCGCTCGAAGACCACTTCCGCGAAGCGCACAAAGAAATCGACCACTTTACGGTTGGTCCAGCTACCGTACTCCTTCACCAGGTGCAGCGGCATTTCGAAGTGGGAGAGGGTGATTACCGGTTCAATGTTGTACTTCAGCAGCTCATCGAACATATCGTCGTAAAATTTCAGACCCTCTTCGTTTGGCTGCGTTTCGTCACCGTTCGGGAAGATACGCGTCCAGGCAATAGAGGTGCGGAAACACTTGAAGCCCATCTCGGCAAACAGCTTGATGTCTTCTTTATAATGGCCGTGGAAATCGATAGCTTCATGATTGGGGTAGTATTTACCCGGCACCACCTCTTGCGTGATTTCGCGCGGCACGCCGTGTGCGCCGCCGGTTAATACGTCGCAAATGCTTGGTCCTTTACCGCCTTTGTTCCAGCCGCCTTCTACCTGGTGAGCCGCAACCGCGCCGCCCCATAAAAAATCTTTTGGTAAGGTCAATTTTTTCATCGCTGCTATTCTCAGTAATTGGCTTATTGGCATCGAGTCTAGCAAAGCGAAATTAAATGTCACGATATAACAAGGTGTACATAATGTGATTTGTCACATCAAAAAAACAGGGTGTTTTATTCTGTGAGTTTCTTCGCCAGTTTACGTCCCAGAGACTCCAGAATATAAATGACGGGAATTTGCGTGGTGATGTCGTAGACGCCTGCAATACGCGTCTGAGGAACATGCCAGGAGAGGTTAAAGTCTGCCAGCTTTGCGAGACGCGAGTGCTCATGGCTGGTAATGGAGAGCACTTTGCAGTGATGCAGGCTGAACTGGCTGGCGAAGCGCAGGATCTCCTCGGTCTCGCCCGAGACGGAGAGCACGATCGCCAGCGCATTTTTCGCCATATCATTGGTGACCGGGAAATAAGGGTCATCAATATGGTTGCTGAATTTTCCGATATTAGAAAAGAAACGTGCGCCATATTTTGCCAGCGAGCCTGACGTGCCTGCGCCGACAAATATAATACGTTCCGACGATAAAATAATATCGACCGCACTATCTAATAACGCGTCGAATTCTTCATTATTTACGCTTTTAAAGAAGCTGATAATTTCGCTGGCACCGAAGTTCGCCTGCTGGGGCTCGTTCTGTTCAAGATAAAGCTTAAAGCGTACGCGAAACTCCGAGTAGCCTTCGCAGTTAAGCTTGCGGCAAAAGCGCAGGATAGTGGTGGTTGAGACGCCTGCCGCATCCGCCAGCTCGCGGATGGTCATGTACATGACTTTGTCACGATTTTTTATGACATAGTTGTAGACCATCATCTCCAGGTTATTGAGACTGGCAATGGCGGAGTGGGTGAACATACTCACAATGGCATAACTCTTATTCTGACCTCATCGTCACATCATAACATGCACCCGGACGGCAGGATCCATTTTTATGCTCTTGATTCATAATGATTAAATTTTTATGTGAACAATTGTTAGGTGAAAGATTTCTTTATATCTATGATTTTTAGGTATAAATTTTGAAATGAAATTATTTTAGCTAACAGGTGTTCACTGGAATCATTCTCAGTTAGCATAGTTATGCGATGAATAATCATCTTTAGTTTTCCCGGAGTTTTGTATGGTGAGCAGACCATTAATCGCACAGGGATATTCGCTGGCTGAGGAAGTAGCCAACAGCATCAGCCACGGCATTGGCCTGGTGTTTGGGATTGTCGGTTTAGTGTTATTGCTGGTGCAGGCGGTGGACACCAATGCCAGCGCGATGGCCATTACCAGCTACAGCCTGTATGGCGGGAGTATGATCCTGCTGTTCCTGGCGTCGACGCTGTATCACGCGATCCCGCATCAGCAGGCCAAGACGTGGCTCAAGAAATTTGACCACTGCGCTATCTATCTTCTGATTGCAGGCACCTACACACCGTTTTTGCTGGTGGGGCTTAACTCGCCGCTGTCGCGTGGCCTGATGATTGTTATCTGGAGC
This sequence comes from Enterobacter pseudoroggenkampii, assembly GCF_026420145.1. Classification (NCBI taxonomy): domain Bacteria; kingdom Pseudomonadati; phylum Pseudomonadota; class Gammaproteobacteria; order Enterobacterales; family Enterobacteriaceae; genus Enterobacter; species Enterobacter pseudoroggenkampii. Next base: position 68,906 of record NZ_JAPMLV010000005.1, on the reverse strand, counting down.
CTGGCACTGCTGGGGATCCTGTTTAAGCTGACCATAGCGCACCGGTTTAAGGTGCTGTCACTGGTCACCTATCTGACGATGGGCTGGCTGTCGCTGATTGTGGTGTATCAACTGGCGGTCAAACTGTCGGTAGGGGGCGTGACGCTTCTGGCCTTAGGCGGTGTGGTGTACTCGCTCGGCGTGATTTTCTACGTCTGCAAGCGCATCCCGTACAACCATGCCATCTGGCACGGCTTTGTGCTGGGCGGCAGCGTGTGCCACTTTTTGGCGATTTATCTTTATGTGGGGCAGGCGTAGTTTTTTCCACCGTGCCTCACCCCGGCCCTCTCCCACAGGGAGAGGGAGGACACCAAAACCGTAGGCCCGGTAAGCGCAGCGCCACCGGGCGATACAGCATCACTCTTCCAGAGAATACGGCAGCGGCTCGATGCTCAGTGTGTTCGCATCGTCACGCACGCGGAACACGCTGTCAGCCTCCATGTCGTTGTTCATGACGGCCTGTACCAAAAGGCGTCCATCATCCAGCTGTACAGCGGCTAATACGGTGCCGGTGCGGCGCCAGTTATCACCCATCTTCAGCTCTAAGTCTTCACCCGCTTCAGGTACACGGCTGGCATGGCCCGCCAGCGTCCACAGCGCACGTTTGTTTGCCCCGCGGAATTTCGCACGGGCGACCATCTCCTGGCCGGTGTAACAGCCCTTTTTAAAGCTGATGCCTCCCAGCGCCTGCAGGTTGGTTGCCTGAGGAATAAACTGCGCGCTGTTTGCGGCGTCAATGATCGGCAGACCCGCTTCGATGTTCAGCGCCAGCCACTGCTGACTGTTGTTGAGCTGCGCTTCGCCGCGCAGCGCCTCGGTGACGCGTTCGGCAGTTGCCGCATCCGTAACTAACAGGAAACGCTCCGCCGGGTGTTCAAACCACAGGATGGAGGTCGCGCCTTCGCTGACCACCTGCTTTTCCGCATCCGGCAGTTCGCTGAACAGATTTTTCAGCGCCGCACGCGCCTGGAAACCGGCCACACCCAGCAGGACATGTTCGTCGTCCGGGGTGATAGTAACTTTGGAAAAGACCGCGTACTTTTTCAGCTCCTTGAGCTGGGCCTCTTGCAGGCTGCGGCGCTCAATGAAGGCAAAGCCGTCCTGGCGGCGGAAGAGGCGCAGGTTGCTCCACATTTTGCCTTTTGGGTCACAATGCGCGGCCAGCAGGTGCTGGTGTTCGGTCATCTGGCTGACGTCGGCGGTCACCTGGCCCTGCAGGTATTTTTCGGCGTCGGCACCGGTGAGCGTTGCCAGCGCCCAGTCATCAAGAGAAATAAGCGTCAGCGGCAGACGCGCAGAGGCGGCGGGCTGGCGAGGAGAAAATGGTGTAAAGGCCATAACGATATCCTGAATTGCTTAACGCTTTGATAATGCCTAATGGTAAAAGAGCCTGCAGGCAATGCAAGCGCTTTCAGCAGACCATTTGTGCCTTAAACCGGTTATGCGTAGCGCTACGCAAAATAATGTAATCCGCTGTCTTTGTGGGGATTATTCTGGAAGCCTGCTCGGCGAATGCAATATTCCAGTAATGAAACGGTCAAAAACACGTTACACTAGCTGGTGTCCCCGTAGAGAAATAAAGAACACTGAAGGGGGTACCGACTGTGCCAAACGTAATGCAGGAAACTGAACATGGATATTAACAACAAGGCCCGTATTCACTGGGCGTGCCGCCGCGGCATGCGTGAACTTGATATTTCCATCATGCCTTTCTTCGAATATGAGTATGACACCTTAAGCGACGATGATAAGCGTCTGTTTGTTCGACTGCTTGAGTCTGACGATCCGGATTTATTCAACTGGCTGATGAACCACGGCAAACCCGCCGACACCGAGTTGCAACGGATGGTGCAATTAATTCAAACACGGAATCGGGAACGTGGTCCTGTGGCAATCTGATCTTCGCGTCTCGTGGCGCTCGCAGTGGATGTCTTTATTGCTCCACGGCCTGGTTGCGGCCATTGTGTTACTGATGCCGTGGCCGCTGAGCTATACGCCGCTGTGGCTGCTGTTACTGTCGTTTGTCGTTTTTGACAGCGTACGCAGCCAGCGTCGCATTAATGCCCGCCAGGGAGAGATTAAATTACTGATGGATTCCCGCCTGCGCTGGCAGGGTAAAGAGTGGGATATCCTCGGTATGCCCTGGATGCTCAACTGCGGCATGATGTTACGGTTACGCAAGGTGGACGGCGGGCGTTGCCAGCATTTGTGGCTGGCGGCTGACAGTATGGATGCTGCCGAGTGGCGAGACCTGCGCCGGATGTTGCTACAACAGACGACGCAGGGGTAACGCGCGTTAGCTAAACTTTTCTGCCATCTCGCCCAGGATCTGCTCGCACCAGCTTTGCAGGCGTTCATCGCTGAGATCGTACTGGTTGGTTTCATCCAGCGCGAGCCCAACAAACAGCTCGCCGTCGGCAATAATCGGCTTTTTACTGGTGAACTCGTAACCTTCGGTTGGCCAGTAGCCGATGAACGACACCCCTTTCGGCGCCAGCTTGTCGTGCAACATGCCGAGCGCGTCCAGGAACCACTCCCCGTACCCCAGCTGATCCCCCATGCCGTACATGGCAATGATCTTGCCGTCGAGATTGACTGAATCGAGTTGATCCCAGATGGCTTCCCAGTCTTCCTGTATCTCACCAAAATCCCAGGTTGGGATGCCGAGGATCAGCACATCGTACTGTTCCATCAGAGCGACCGCGTCATCTTTCAGGTTATGCAACGTCACCAGTTCCGGACCAATGATGTCGCGAATTTTCTCTGCCGCCATTTCGGTGTAGCAGGTGCTGGAACCATAGAACAGACCAATATTCATCGCGTAACTATCTCAATTCTTGCTTTGACTTTGCGCGTAGTGTACCAGAAACCGGTCGCAATCAGGCATAATGGCCTGACTGCAGAATCAAAGGGGCTGATGTGGAAAAGGATCTCGCACTGATCGAACAGTTTCTCGACGCGCTGTGGCTGGAGAAAAACCTGGCCGAGAATACCCTTAGCGCCTACCGTCGCGATCTCACCATGCTGGTGGAGTGGCTTGCGCACCGGGGTTTATCCCTTGCGAGCGCACAGCGTGACGACCTGCAGGCGCTGCTTGGGGAACGTATCGCAGGGGGCTACAAAGCCACCAGTTCCGCACGTTTACTCAGCGCCATGCGTCGGCTGTTCCAGCATCTCTATCGTGAGAAGATCCGCGAGGACGATCCCAGCGCGCTGCTGGCATCCCCTAAACTCCCGCAGCGGCTGCCGAAAGATCTCAGCGAAGCACAAGTTGAGAGATTATTACAGTCACCGGCAGTTGACCTGCCGCTGGAGTTACGCGATAAAGCCATGCTTGAGCTATTGTATGCTACCGGCCTGCGCGTTTCGGAACTGGTTGGTCTGACGATGAGCGACATCAGCCTGCGTCAGGGCGTGGTGCGCGTCATCGGTAAAGGAAACAAGGAAAGGCTGGTTCCGCTGGGTGAAGAGGCGGTTTACTGGCTGGAAACGTACCTGGAGCATGGTCGTCCGTGGCTGCTCAATGGTACGTCTATCGACGTCCTGTTTCCAAGCCAGCGCGCGCAGCAGATGACGCGGCAAACGTTCTGGCATCGCATCAAGCATTACGCCACACTGGCGGGTATCGACAGTGAAAAGCTTTCGCCGCACGTATTGCGTCACGCCTTCGCGACGCATCTGTTAAACCACGGCGCTGATTTACGTGTGGTGCAGATGCTGCTGGGGCACAGCGATCTTTCCACGACGCAAATTTACACCCATGTCGCGACGGAACGCCTGCGGCAGCTACACCAACAGCACCACCCTCGTGCGTGAGTGCCGACGAATTGTAACAGGATCACATATGAAAAAGTCTTTCGCGCTGTTCACCCTGCTGGCAGCCTCCTTTACCGGTTTCGCCCATGCGGACGACGCCGCCATCAAACAGTCGCTCGCTAAGCTTGGCGTCACCGGCAGCGATATTCAGCCTGCACCGGTTGCCGGCATGAAAACGGTGCTGACGAGCAGCGGCGTGCTGTACGTCACCGAAGACGGCAAACACATTATTCAGGGGCCAATGTACGACGTGAGCGGCGCGCAGCCGGTGAACGTCACCAACCAGCTGCTGATGAAAAACCTGAACGCGCTCGAAAAAGAGATGATCGTCTATAAGGCGGCGCAGGAAAAACACGTCATTACCGTCTTCACCGACATCACCTGCGGCTACTGCCACAAGCTGCATGAAGAGATGAAAGATTACAACGCGCTGGGTATTACCGTGCGTTACCTGGCCTTCCCGCGCGCGGGCGTGCAGAGCCAGCCAGAGCAGGACATGAAGGCCATCTGGTGTGCGAAAGACCGCAACAAAGCGTTTGACGACGCGATGAACGGCAAAGGCGTTAAGCCGGCCTCCTGCGACATTGATATTGCTAACCACTACGCGCTTGGCGTGCAGTTTGGCGTTAACGGTACGCCAGCGATTGTCCTGAGCAACGGCTATGTCGTTCCAGGCTATCAGGGACCGAAAGAGATGAAAGAGTTCCTCGACGCGCACCAGAAACAGTTTGGTGGTAAATAATCCGCGTGAAAGCCCCAATAAAATTGCGCCGCCGCGAGGCGGTTGAACCGGTTGATTTGCCAGACGAACTCCCGGCGCTGCTTAAGCGCCTCTACGCCAGCCGCGGCGTGCGTAGCGCTGAGGATCTTGAACGCAGCGTGAAAGGGATGCTGCCCTGGCAGCAGCTGAGCGGTATCGAAAAAGCCACTGAAATGCTCTACAACGCGCTTCGTGAGGGAACGCGGATTGTGGTGGTAGGGGATTTCGACGCCGACGGCGCAACCAGCACCGCGCTGAGCGTGCTCAGCCTGCGCGCGCTGGGCTGCGATAACGTCACGTATCTGGTGCCGAACCGTTTTGAAGACGGCTATGGCCTCAGCCCGGAAGTGGTCGATCAGGCCCACGCCCGCGGTGCACAGATGATCATGACCGTCGATAACGGGATCTCTTCCCATGCGGGCGTCGATCATGCTCACGCTTTGGGGATCCCGGTGCTGGTCACCGATCACCATCTGCCGGGCGAAACGCTGCCGGATGCGGAAGCGATTATTAATCCCAACCTGCGCGACTGCGATTTCCCGTCGAAATCCCTCGCAGGCGTGGGCGTGGCGTTTTATCTGATGCTGGCGTTACGTACCCTGTTACGCGATAAGGGCTGGTTCGACTCCCGCGGTATTGCCGTACCGAACCTGGCCGAATATCTCGATCTGGTGGCGCTGGGTACCGTCGCGGACGTGGTGCCGCTCGATACCAATAACCGCATTTTGACCTGGCAGGGCTTAAGCCGCATCCGGGCAGGCAAGTGCCGTCCGGGGATCAAGGCGCTGCTGGAGATTGCCAACCGCGATCCGCTCAAGCTGGCGGCAAGCGATTTGGGCTTTGCCCTCGGGCCGCGTCTGAACGCGGCCGGAAGGCTGGACGATATGTCCGTCGGCGTGGCGCTGCTGCTGTGCGACAACATCGGTGAAGCGCGCGTGCTGGCCAACGAGCTGGACGCCCTGAACCAGACCCGCAAAGAGATTGAGCAGGGGATGCAGGCCGAGGCGCTGACCCTGTGCGAAAAACTTGAGCGCAGCGGCGATACGCTGCCGGGCGGCCTGGCGATGTACCATCCAGAGTGGCATCAGGGCGTGGTCGGTATTCTGGCGTCGCGCATTAAAGAGCGTTTCCACCGTCCGGTGATCGCGTTCGCCCCCGCGGGCGACGGCACGCTCAAAGGCTCTGGCCGCTCAATCCAGGGTCTGCACATGCGTGATGCCCTGGAGCGCCTCGATACGCTGTACCCGGGCCTGATGCTCAAGTTTGGCGGCCATGCAATGGCGGCGGGCCTGTCGCTGGAAGAGGCGAAATTCGACGAGTTCCAGCGGCTGTTTGGTGAACTGGTCACCGACTGGATCGACCCGGCCCTGTTGCAGGGGGAAGTGGTGTCCGATGGTGAGCTTTCACCGCTTGAGATGACGATGGACGTGGCGCAAATGCTCCGCGGTGCCGGTCCATGGGGGCAGATGTTCCCGGAGCCGCTGTTCGACGGCCGTTTCCGCCTGCTGCAACAGCGTATCGTCGGCGAACGTCATCTAAAAGTGATGGTCGAGCCCGTGGGCGGCGGCCCGCTGCTGGACGGCATTGCCTTTAACGTTGATACGGCGGTATGGCCGGACAACGGCGTACGCGAGGTCGAGCTGGCGTACAAACTGGACATCAACGAGTTTCGCGGTAACCGCACCCTTCAGATCATCATCGACAATATCTGGCCAATTTAGCGGCAGTAATCTCTATAAAAAAGGGCGTGGATTCGGTACAATCCCGCTCTTATCACCGCATTTTGACAAGTCCATAAAAGAAAACAGACCATGTTTGAAATTAATCCGGTAAAAAACCGTATTCAGGACCTCACGGAGCGCTCTGACGTTCTTAGGGGGTATCTTTGACTACGATGCCAAGAAAGAGCGTCTTGAAGAAGTAAACGCCGAGCTGGAACAGCCGGACGTCTGGAACGAACCTGAACGCGCACAGGCGCTGGGTAAAGAGCGTTCCTCTCTCGAAGCTATCGTAGATACGCTGGATCAAATGGCCCAGGGGCTGGAAGATGTTTCCGGTTTGCTGGAGCTGGCCGTCGAAGCCGACGACGAAGAAACCTTTAACGAAGCCGTGGCAGAACTCGACGTGCTGGAAGAGAAGCTGGCGCAGCTTGAATTCCGTCGCATGTTCTCCGGCGAATACGACAGCGCTGACTGCTATCTTGATATTCAGGCAGGTTCTGGCGGTACTGAAGCGCAGGACTGGGCCAGCATGCTGACGCGCATGTACCTGCGTTGGGCAGAAGCGCGCGGCTTCAAAACTGAAATTATCGAAGAGTCTGAAGGTGAAGTGGCCGGTATTAAATCCGTCACCATCAAGATCATCGGTGACTACGCCTACGGCTGGCTGCGTACTGAAACCGGCGTTCACCGCCTGGTGCGTAAGAGCCCGTTCGACTCCGGCGGCCGTCGTCATACCTCCTTCAGCTCCGCGTTCGTTTACCCGGAAGTTGACGAAGATATCGATATCGAAATTAACCCGGCGGACCTGCGTATCGACGTTTATCGCGCATCCGGCGCGGGCGGCCAGCACGTTAACCGTACGGAATCGGCGGTGCGTATTACCCACATTCCAACCGGGCTGGTCACGCAATGCCAGAACGACCGTTCCCAGCATAAGAACAAAGACCAGGCCATGAAGCAGATGAAAGCGAAGCTTTATGAGCTGGAGATGCAGAAGAAAAATGCTGAGAAACAGGCGATGGAAGACAACAAGTCCGACATCGGCTGGGGCAGCCAGATCCGTTCTTACGTCCTAGATGACTCCCGCATCAAAGACCTGCGTACCGGGGTTGAAACCCGCAACACGCAGGCGGTGCTGGACGGCAGCCTGGACCAATTTATCGAAGCAAGTTTGAAAGCAGGGTTATGAGGAACCAACATGTCTGAACAACAAGCACAGGGCGCTGACGCGGTAGTCGATCTTAACAACGAACTGAAAACCCGCCGCGAGAAGCTGGCAGCGCTGCGCGAGCAGGGCGTGCCGTTCCCGAACGATTTTCGTCGTGACCATACCTCAGACCAACTGCACGCTGACTTCGACGGCAAAGAAAACGAAGAGCTGGAAGCGCTGAACGTTGAAGTGTCCGTTGCTGGCCGTATGATGACCCGCCGCATTATGGGTAAAGCCTCTTTCGTGACGCTGCAGGACGTGGGTGGCCGCATTCAGCTGTACGTTTCTCGTGACGACCTGCCGGAAGGCATCTACAACGAGCAGTTCAAGAAATGGGACCTGGGCGATATCCTGGGCGCGAAAGGTAAGCTGTTCAAAACCAAGACCGGCGAGCTGTCCATTCACTGCACCGAACTGCGTCTGCTGACCAAAGCTCTGCGCCCGCTGCCGGACAAATTCCACGGCCTGCAGGATCAGGAAGCGCGCTATCGTCAGCGTTACCTGGATCTCATCTCTAACGATGAATCCCGCAAGACCTTCAAAATTCGCTCCCAGATCATGGCCGGTATCCGCCAGTTCATGGTGAACCGCGACTTTATGGAAGTGGAAACCCCGATGATGCAGGTGATCCCTGGCGGCGCGTCTGCGCGTCCGTTCATCACCCATCACAACGCCCTGGACCTGGACATGTACCTGCGTATCGCGCCGGAACTGTACCTGAAGCGTCTGGTGGTTGGTGGTTTTGACCGCGTGTTCGAAATCAACCGTAACTTCCGTAACGAAGGTATCTCCGTTCGTCATAACCCAGAGTTCACCATGATGGAACTCTATATGGCGTATGCGGATTACAAAGATCTGATCGAGCTGACCGAATCCCTGTTCCGCACCCTGGCGCAGGACATTCTGGGCACCACCGAAGTGCCTTACGGTGAAGAAGTCTTCGACTTCGGTAAGCCTTTCGAAAAACTGACCATGCGCGAAGCGATCAAGAAATACCGTCCTGAAACCAACATGGCGGATCTGGATAACTTCGATTCTGCGAAAGCGATCGCCGACAGCATCGGTATCAAGGTTGAGAAGAGCTGGGGTCTGGGCCGTATCGTGACCGAGATCTTCGAAGAAGTGGCCGAAGCGCACCTGATTCAGCCGACCTTCATCACCGAATACCCGGCTGAAGTCTCTCCGCTGGCACGTCGTAATGACCAGAACCCGGAGATCACTGACCGCTTCGAATTCTTCATCGGCGGCCGTGAGATCGGCAACGGCTTTAGCGAGCTGAACGATGCGGAAGACCAGGCTCAGCGCTTCCAGGATCAGGTTGACGCGAAAGCGGCAGGCGACGACGAAGCGATGTTCTTCGACGAAGACTACGTGACCGCGCTGGAGCACGGTCTGCCACCAACGGCGGGTCTGGGGATTGGTATCGACCGTATGGTAATGCTGTTCACTAACAGCCACACCATCCGCGACGTGATCCTGTTCCCGGCGATGCGCCCGGTGAAATAAGACATTAAGATGTAAAAAAAGCCCCGAAAGGGGCTTTTTTATTGCGCCGCGAAGGCTTTGAGTTTTTCGCGGGCGGTCGTCGCTTCCATGACCATCCACGGGCTAAAGGCCCAGGGCGTCGCGTCCAGCGCGCGGAATAGCGCGTCCAGCTCAACCCACTGATAGTCCATCACTTCATCTTCGTTTATCGTCACGTCATTGGTGATGCGGGCGGCGAATACCGGGCAAATTTCGTTTTCCACGATCCCGGACGGGTCGGTTTCCCGATAGCGAAATTCAGGGGCGACGGCGGTGATATCGGTCAGTTCCGCGCCCACTTCAAAGCGGCAGCGGCGGATTATCGCCTGTATCGTCTCTTCGCCGGACTGTGGGTGGCCGCAGACGGAGTTGGTCCAGACGCCGGGCCAGGCTTTTTTGCTTAAGGCGCGCCGGGTGATCAGACATTCGCCTTTTGCGTTAAAAAGCCAGGAAGAGAAAGCCAGATGCAGCGGGGTATGTAACGTGTGCGCGGCATATTTTTCCTGAGTGCCAATCACCATTCCCTGGTCGTTTACCAAAATAACGTGTTCTTGAATACTCATTGATGCTCCAGTGCCAAAATGCCGAGTGGTTCAGCACCATCAGCCGAAGCATTATACTGCATTCTTATACGAACGGTTTGGCTCGTAGAGCGGAAAAGGGCATGACCCCTGTTCGTTTTGGCTGTTATCATAGGGCGCCATTCACGCTGACCGAGGATCTGTTTTGTTTGCAGGAAGCCTGACGAAAAATCCCATTACCGCTGTTTTTTGCCTGACGTTGACGCTATTCCTGGCGGGCTGTTCAGGGAGCAAATCTTCGGATACGGGAAGCTATTCCGGTTCGGTCTACACCGTCAAACGCGGGGACACCCTGTACCGGATTTCGCGCGCAACGGGGAGCAGCGTGAAGGATCTGGCGCGGCTGAATAACCTCTCGCCGCCCTACACCATCGAGGTGGGGCAGCAGCTGAAGGTGAGCGGCGGAACGTCCTCGGGTAAAAAGTCCTCTTCGAAAGGCAAAACCGCCAAAGTGACGCCGTCCTATCAGGTGCCGCAATCGTCATGGCCGCCGGTTGGACAGCGCTGCTGGATTTGGCCTGCCAGCGGTAAAGTGGTTGCCCCTTACTCACTCTCTGAAGGTGGTAACAAGGGTATTGATATCGCCGCTGCGCGCGGTACGCCGGTTTATGCCTCCGGAGCCGGGAAGGTGGTTTATGTCGGTAACCAGCTGCGCGGCTACGGTAACCTGATCATGATTAAGCATGGGGAAGACTACATCACGGCCTATGCGCACAACGACACGATGCTGGTCAATAACGGGCAGAACGTCAAAGCCGGGCAGAAGATTGCCACCATGGGCAGTACCGGTACGGATTCGGTGAAGCTGCATTTCCAGATTCGCTATAAGGCGACGGCCATCGATCCGCAGCGTTATCTTCCTGCGCCCGGCAGCAAACCGAAGTGCTAAGTGATTATTTTATCGCCGGTTAGTTGTGAAGAGGCTTGTATGAAGGTGCGTAAGGTCTATAATGCCTTACGCACCTCAAAGCGGGCGTAGTTCAATGGTAGAACGAGAGCTTCCCAAGCTCTATACGAGGGTTCGATTCCCTTCGCCCGCTCCAATCTCCTGATAAATCAATAAGTTATGATTTAGCAGTTAGTTACGTTGCCCCGCTTTAGCAGGTACAACTTAAACTACCCATTGTTCTACACCCGCACCTGTCGCGTGATTGGTCTGTGGTACAAGGGAGCATATCATCACGCTGGCGGTGGTTCCAAGTTCTTACCGCGACAGCAAAACAACGAACAAAAAGCCGCATACCTGGCATAACTCCCGAACAGATTGATCATACGCATTTAAGCCCGATGTGCGGCCTTGTGGCTGCGTAAACAGGTGTATAGTGGTAAACGTACCTGCACACGATATGCAGGCCCTGCCAGCGCTTCGCTCACTCTCCGAAAGGTACACGAGCACCCTGATAAGGTGTGATCCCTCTGACAATCTGATTTGGTCACTGGTGACTTTCGCAAAGCGAAACCAACCAGGTTGGCCTGATGCAGTCGCTATGCTCCGCTTGTTGCTTGTACCACTAACGGGGCTTTATGGCTTCTATTGTCTGAAATCTGATACATTGCACAAACATCATGTGGATTACTGTAAAGTTCATCACTATGATTATGTGTGCCATTGCCAGTTAAGAAATGCGGAGAGGACAATATGGATGTTACTGATGAGGCTTTGTTGGGTTCTGGCTTTACACCATCGGATTTGAAGAAGATAAAGAACAACGTTGAAAGCTATGGTGGAACGTTGGGGAATGCAATCAGGGACCTGGCCAGGCGATTTATTCTTGCCGTGTGGGTTGTATCCGGTTGCCTTGCTGTATTCATTTTTCTTGTGATGTTCGCATCTGAGCAGAGTGTTTTCTCTGGTGCTATTGGCCTTTCTTGTGGCGCAGTGGTTGCAATTTTTATACAACCGCCTGTACTTGCTTATAAATCTTGGCGATTCTGTAGAGCGAACAAATCTTAATTAGTACTGTTATCAGTAGCCAGAAGATCAAAAATGACTTTCGCTTTGACACCATATCCAGCGATTTTCATGGTTAGCTTAGGCTTGCTCATTGTGTCAACTTTTCGGTAGTAATCACGCGGCAGCCAACGGAATAATCGCCAAGCTCCGGGTTTCCTTGCTAAGCCGAAGATACTATATACACTCGCCCCTAGAGTCACCGTATTATAAAGAGCTAATCCACTTTTTGGGCTAAACCCCATAAATTGTGCGGTCTCCATTGCGCCATCAGCAAAAATTCCTTCCGATTTGGATTGTTCACCATAGCGAAGATGGCTTGCTTCTTTTGTTATACCGTTAATACCATCAACAAATAAAACTGCTCCTGCAAGAACTCCAACAGGGGTCATAGTGGACATCATAACCATCCCACCAAATAATGCTGCTCCAGATATCACTATATGGATTGCCGAAATCACGTATCCGACGATTTTATTGTTTTCCCTGACAAACTCGACCTTTGCATAAAGTTGGGCGGCTCTGGTTCTTAACAAGCGTTCTTGTTCTTGCAGATTATCTGTTTCGGCACGCAGATTTTTGATGCATGCAATGCATTCTTCATCGGTTTTGGCCCGTCGTGCAGTTTCAAATTCTTTATCTACAACCTGCCTTATCTCTTCGACAAACTTGATACGTGTTATCCCATCTTGCAAATAGAATGCTGATAGCCGATTGGCAGTTTCGACGAGTTTCCGGGCTTCCAGATTTACCATGGTATCTGACCATGTTCTGTTCCAGCCCCTGTTGAGCAGCGCAATATCCATTAAAGACTCCTTCCCAAAATGTGTCTGGTCATTTTACGTGCAATAAGGTCGAAGACAACAGGAAACACTTTCACAACCCGCCCCCGTGGGTGTCCCGTTGCTTTATCCTTCCAGTTTACATTCTCCTGTTCAAAATATCCCCGGCTCTATTGGTGATCTGCTAGACCGTCAGCCCAGGCCCTCGGTGAAAAGCGCTTTTCTTCGACAAATATCGCTACGTGATGCCTTCAGCGACACGCCTCACTGCAACAAGCAGGGCAGTTACACAATGCTGCTTTGGGCTGACGCGAGGGAGGTAACTTGATGTTTTGAAGTGCACCTGTTTACTAATTGTACGGCTATTTAATATATTCTTTGTTATGTGTACTAGAATTGTAGTAGCTAAATTGAGATGTCCGTCTCTGACCAAATGACATGTCCACGCTAGAGTCTCACTACTGCGATCACTGCTTTCAAAGGATGAGTCTCGTGACGGCATACGGAACGGAGTTTTTCTCAATGAACGATGTCAACCGACTCAGGATCCTTCAGGACGTTATCGACAGCCGTCTTACAACACGTCTTGCAGCAACCCGGCTTGAGATATCTGACAGACATTGCCGCCGTTTGCCTGAGCGTTACCGCGAATATGGACCGCTTTCGCTGGTTAACAGTCGTCGCGGCCAGAACTGATGCCGGGCCTCGCAGAACGTGCACTGCATATGATAGTGAGTAATAAAAAATTTCTAGTTTGGAAATTATCTAACAAAATTCACTTACGAAAATGTTATGACAACCATTAGTATTAGATGGTTGTCTAATCTAAGCAAACCTGTGAAATTTATACCTAAATGAAGCAAGGTAATTCAGTTTACTAAATCACCACGCCTCACTGTAACTTAATTATGATTATGCCATAGCACTAATTCTATCTTTAATGTATTGGATGTCTGGGCTTTTTAAGTTTCCAAATAATGAATTTTTGAATGATTTTGGTGTCACACCATCCTTTGCTCTATAAAGACAGCTTTTATTATCAGCTCCACTCTCACAAACTACACAATGCGATTGTGGTGGAACTCCACAATTAGTATGCATTGTCGCGCACGTGTTGGCCAGTTTATGACTAAAATAATGGATAAGCCATTTTCCTTTGGTTATTATTTTTAAATTTTCTATTGTTGCAGTTAAGCCCAATGACTCAGAGAAAGATATCAAAGCATCTCTTTTATCAAGTATTTTTCTTTGGTCATCACTTGAGAAAATCCTTCCTTCTGAAAAACTATACTGGAAACAAGAGTCATAAGCATTATCAATTGAACATTTCAATGCCTCTAAAGACATTAGGTACAAATTTTCGCTATCAGTTAAAATATCATTAAAAATCAACGAAATAAATTCATCTGTTAATAGTGATAGTGGCGTCTTTGTATTTAAAGAAAGAGATTCTTTTACTACTTCTTTGTTAATGAAGTGTGATTCTAATGAATAATATCTCAAGGTTAAAATTAACGGATTTATAGGTATTTCTCCCCTGAAGTCTTTCACGTCCTTATCAATAATCCCAAGTATGTATTTTTTGTGTTCTTTATCACCTTCTGGTAACTCACGGATTGCATCCATTGCTGGAATAACGTGACCACAACCCGGTGAGTATCCTTCAATACATCCAATAGGAAATACGATGACATTTTTTTCTACTTCATTAGATATTGCCTCGTAAATTTTGATATCATCAATACCTTCTACTACTAGGCTAATTGTTCCAGTCATTATTGCCTGGTTGAGAATCTCTCCAATTTCGTATTTCATATCTTAGCCTAATTTCAATTCAAGTTCTCTAAGGAAATGTGGGTTTTTATTTGCAAGAGATGGGCTGTGTGATGCGACTATTATTTGTGTTGTTGGCAAAAGTTCAGAAAGTAGCGGCATAAGCTCTCTTTGCCATTTAATGTTTAGTGATATTTCAGGTTCATCTATAATTAAAAAATCGCGTTCCCTACCTTCAAATAGTATTATTGATAAAAATGTTAGTATATGTCTTTCACCACTTGACAATAAATTAATGCCATGAGTTACTGAACCAGCTTTAACAACAACTTGGTTTTCATTTACTATTAGTTCTTTACCATTTATGAGGAAACTGTTAAACGTATCTATAAGTAAATTAATGGAACTTAACATCTGTTTTTCTAATTTAAGCTCATTGATCATATTTATAAACAATTGACTCAAAATTGGGTGTTGCTTGTATTTTTCCACTTCGCTTTCAAGATTTTCACTTGATAAAATTTCAACTACCGTATTCTTAAATTTATTTTCCTCACCATCATCTAGTGCTTCTTTAATTCTGTCTTTATTCTCTAGAAGTAAACGCCCAAAATCGTTTGGTATGCGAACATGTTGTACTGGGCCATTGTTGTTTTCAGTTTCATTCAAACTTATAGCAAGTGAAAGGGTATCAAATAAGGCACTCTGTATCCTTTTTGTTGCTGTTATACGAGCCTGCCTGTATTTTTCAGCAATTAGGCTTTCAATGTTCTCCATCTTAACTGATTGAAGATTAAGGTTTTTTTTGAAAAATTCAAACCTATGAGGCTCTGCTCTTGCTGTATATCTGCCTGAGTGAGCCTTTAGGTAAGTAGCCATCTCATTAGCTATGCTAAACATTTCTCTTTCTTTGTTTAAAAAAAGCTTCCTCGTTCGGAAAAAATCAAAAACAAGTCTAGGATCAATTCTTGTAGCCTGAGTAATGACTCCACGCTCTACCCCTAGTAATAATGAAGATATATTAGACAAAGGAGATTTGTCATAACTCGACCAATCATATTGTTCAATTTCTTCAGTACCAATAAGCTCACGCTTGATGGATTCATATTTTTTCTTAATCGTAACTTTGCCGTAATGTTCGTTTTCAGAATAATACATGTCAACGGTTACAACTTCATTAACCTTTAATACGGCTTCATCTTTTTCAAATATTGCATGTAGTATTTTTAAAAGAGTTGTTTTACCCGAACCATTGTCGCCATAAATAACAGATATATTGCTAGGTGAAAATATCAAGTTCAAAGTTGAATTTGGATGTTTAAAACCTTTTATGTAAATCCGCTCTAATCTGATCATATCTTCCCTTTGAGTTTTTAAAGAAATAGCTTTAGTCATATAGCATAATACAAATTCTCATTTCATTCTAAAAGAAATTTAATGATCGAATATTTTTGAAATTTTCTAAACGGATTAACATGGATTTTATACATTATTAAAATGTACCTTTGAAAAGTAGACACTCTGCGGTACGCTTTTCGGAATCATTCACCTCGATTTTTCACGCAGCGCGCCGGAGGACTTCCGCCCCGGACGGGCCCTGAATGTCCTGATACCCGATGATGATCCTGCGCTTAACCTGTCGCTGGCTGTCATTCTGCCCAATGAGAATTTCATGCCGATGCTGCCCGGAGGTAAAGACCCGGTTAATCCTGCCCGGTCCTACCTGCTTTCCCTCAACTTTGCCCGCAGTTGGCTGACCAGGGCCTCGTTCCTTGGCATTGTCGCCGGCATGCGCGGGGCCGCTTCCCTGAGTCCTGCAGCTGGGGCAGCTTGCGGCGTTATCACGTAATGGGCGCATGGAACACCTGTGCGACACTGGCCGTGCCACTGCCACTATCTGCGGCAGCCCAGGCATTCCGCAATCTCAGTAAACCAGGCAAGTGCAGACGTTGTTGACAACGGAAAAGTAACATTTGAGAGGTAGATTGCATGCTCTCACTCTGTCAACGCAAAAAAGGCCGCATCCCGCAGCCTTTTCCCCTCACACTCACCTTTTCGGGAACACCCAAACATGCTTCTCCGGCAGCGAAAGATGGCAGTGCTGCGGATCCCGAACCTCATGCCCATACGCGCGGATCACAAAATCATCCCCCACCGTGCGGAACAGGTACTCCCAGCGGTCGCCGAGATACATGCTGGTGAGCAGCGGCAGCTCAAGCTGATTTTCCCCTGGTCCCTCGACCACCGCGACGCGCTCGACGCGGATCACCGCCGTGGCGTCATTACCGCTCTGCACCCCTTCACCGGCCTGGCCCCACAGCACCCAGCCTTTGCCTTCGATACGCGCTCTGCCGTCGCGCACTTCGGTGACCTTGCCGTGCAGGCGGTTGTTGCTGCCCATAAACTCGGCGGTAAACAGAGTTTTCGGCGAGCCGTACATCTCCTGCGGCGTGCCCTGTTGCTCAATTTTGCCGTTATTGAGCAGCAGGATACGGTCGGAAATGGACATCGCTTCGTTCTGGTCGTGCGTCACCATCAACGCGGACAGCCCGAGCTTGATAATCAGCTCGCGCAGGAACACGCGGGCCTCTTCGCGCAGCTTGGCATCGAGGTTGGAAAGCGGCTCGTCCAGCAAAATCACCGGCGGGTTGTACACCAGCGCGCGGCCAATCGCCACGCGCTGCTGCTGTCCACCGGAGAGCTGGTGCGGGTGACGTTTGCCAAGATGGCCCAGGCCCAGCTGGTCCAGCACGTCCTGCACGCGCTGCTGGATCTCTTTGGCCGGCACTTTGCGCAGCTTGAGCGGATAGGCCACGTTCTCAAACACGGTTTTGTGTGGCCACAGGGCATAGGACTGGAACACCAGCCCCAGGTTACGCTCTTCCGCCGGGACCTCGCTGCGCGGCGTGCCGTCGTAAACTTTATTGTTGCCAATCACAATCGACCCCTGGGTCGGTTTTTCCAGACCCGCGACGGCGCGGAGCAGGGTGGTTTTACCGCTGCCGGAGGGGCCTAACAGGGAGACCACTTCGCCGCGCTTCAGGTTCATGGAGACACCTTTTAAAACAGGATTGTCGCCGTAGGTTAAGTGCAGATCGTCAACCGCTAATTCAATCATGTATTTTCACTCCGAAACGAAGGGCAATGCCCAGACCTACCACGACCAGCAGGATGTTAATGAAAGAGAGCGCCGCCACGATATCGATGGCACCCGCGGCCCAGAGGGAAACCAGCATCGAGCCGATGGTCTCCGTGCCGGGTGAAAGCAGGTACACACCCGTTGAGTATTCGCGCTCAAAGATCAGGAACATCAGCAGCCACGAACCGATAAGACCGTAGCGGGAGAGCGGAATGGTGACGTGGCGGGTGATCTGCCCGCGCGTCGCCCCGGTGCTGCGCGCCGCTTCTTCAAGCTCAGGCCCCACCTGCAGCAGCGTGGAAGAGATAAGCCTCAGCCCGTAAGCCATCCACACCACGGTATAGGCCAGCCAGACGCTGAAAATGGTGCTGCGCAGCGAACGCAGCCAGACGATGACGTTTTCACGCATCCAGTCGGTCCAGGCGAACCCGGAAAGCCAGCCGGATTTCAGCGAGTTATCGAGCCACATCGGCAGGAACAGGAACACCCACAGGAACGCCAGACCCGCCAGCAGGCCAGGCACGGCGCGCGGCACCAGCACGCTGTAGTCCAGGAAACGCGTTGTGTTATCCGGCTTGCGGTGCATGGCAATGCCGACAAACAGGTAGCACACCACGGCCAGCGCGCCGCCAATCACCCCAATCGCCATGGAGTTGACGATGGCGCGCAGCAGGTTGGGCTGCGCCCAGATGGTGCGGAAGGTGTTCAGAGAAAGCTCGTCCCACAGCGAAACGCCCACGCCCCAGTTCGAGATAAACGCGCGCAATACCACCCCGAGCAGCGGAACGCCGATGGTGACAGTGAGCCAGAAGGCAATCACCGCGCCAGCTACCCAGCGCCATTTACCCAGCGGCAGCGCGCGGGCCTGCGAGGCCTTGCCCTTCATGGTGACGAAGCGGTTGGCGGTGCGCATCAGGCGACGCTGGAGCATCACCAGCGGGATGGTGATGCAGATCAGCACCACGGCAACCGCCGCCATCAGGTTATAAGACGGGGTACCCATCTTGTTCGTCAGCTTATAGAGATAGGTCGCCAGCACCATGTTGCCTTCCGGGTCGCCGAGGACCAGCATCAGGCCGAACACTTCCAGCCCCAGGAAGAACAGCAGCACGGTGGCGTACAGAATGGACGGGCGCACCATCGGCAGGCTGACGGAGGTCATCACCTGCCAGGGCGACGCGCCCGCGGTGCGCGCGGCTTCTTCCACGTCGGAGCCCACGCTGCGCAGCGCTGACGAGATATACAGATAGGCGTGCGGGACGTGCGTCAGGCCAGCGATGACCACAATGCTCGACATGTCGTAGATGTTCCACGGCACAAAGCCAATCAGCGCCTCTGCCCACTGGGAGAGAAAGCCCACCGGACCGGCGGCCACCACGTAGCCGAAGCCCAGCACCATCGGTGAAACGAAAATCGGGACCAGGATCAGCGGCTCAATCAACCGGCGGCCGGGCAGGTCGGTACGCACCATCAGAAACGCCAGCACGCCGCCCAGCGGGATAGAGATAAAGACCAGCCCGAAAGCCAGAATAAAGCCGCTTTTCAGGGCCTTATAAAAATCAGGGTCGGTGAAAATAAAATCAAATGATTCAAAGCTCCACTCTTTTGACGGCGAAAAGAACGGCGCGGACAGGAAGCTCTGTATCACGATAAATGACAGCGGCGTGTAGATAACCAGGGCGGTTATCAGCACGACGATGCCTCGCGGCAGGCTTTGCCACTTTCTGCGTAATGTATTCATGGAGTATCCCTGGTATTGCAGCCCAGAAAAACGAACTCAGTCGATAAGGAAGCGCGGCGACCAGCACCGCGCCCAGATGCTTATTTACCGGCGGCGGTACGCCACTCTTTGATGTACTCGAGGCGTTTTTTCGGCTGCAGGTATTCCAGCAGCGTTTCATCAACCGGGATCGGCTTCAGCGCGTTGCCGAGGATTTTTGTCAGGCCGTCGATATCATTCTTGCCTTCGATATCGTTACGAATGGAGGGAATGTCCGCCTGATTGGCCAGAATGTTTTGCCCTTGTTCAGACAGCACGTAGTCCAGCCACAGCTTCGCGGCATTGCCGTTTTGCGCCTGCTGGCTGATGAACGACACGCGCGACAGCACCAGGGTGTAATCTTTTGGATAGGAGATGCCGAGCGACGGATCGTTCTTCGCACGTGCTTCCGCATAGGAACCGAGGATATTGAAGCCAATCAGGTTTTCACCGGAGGAGACGCGCTCCATCATGGTGCCGGTAGACGACTGCACCGACAGGCCCCCTTTGGCGACGTCGGCCAGGGTCTTAAAGTAGTTTGGATCGGCGTTGTGATCCTGCACTGAGAGCATAAAGCCCAGACCCGATTTTTCGATGTCATAGGTGGTGACTTTGTTCTTGAATTTGTCCGTCTGGCTGGCGATAAGCTTCGCCAGCGCGGCGTGAGAATCCGGCACGTCACCGGCCGGGATCAGACGCTTGTTGTAGATGAAGACCACTGGCTCATAGGTGGTGCCGTAGGCCTTATCTTTCCAGACCGCCCATTTCGGCAGCTGGCTTTGCTCCGGTGATTTATACTCCATGGCGTAGTCGGTGGCGAGCTTCAGGCCGGTGTCCATCGAGGAGCTCCAGACCACGTCACCGCTCACGCCGCCGGAAGCCTGTTCGCTGATGAAACGGTTGTACAGCTCGGTGCTGTTCATGTCGTTGTATTCGACTTTAATGCCCGGGTAGGTTTTTTCGAAGCCCTGGATCAGCGGTCCGGCAGCTTTGATGTCGGTGGTGGAATAGATGACAACCTTGCCCTCTTTCGTGGCGGCATCAACAACTTTTTGATACTCAGCAGGATACCCCTGCGGCAGGGCAGAGAGTGCAGAAGCAGAGAACAGTACGGTAGCGGTAAGCAGAGAAATTCGGAACGTGTTCGACATTATAGTTAACCTTTTAGTTACATTTGAGGAACTAATTGTCAACATAGCGTATCGGGCTCCACCCACAATAGGGGGAAGCGGGTAATGATTCCGAAGTGTGATTGTCGCCGTCGTTTCAGCAATTAACACCATAAAATCCGCGAACGTTAGCTTACGAAGGGTTCTGGATTACGGTTTATCGGGGGCTTTGCGGTATAACCGGCGTGGATGACCAATATTGCCATACAGCATTTCGACGTTGATTAACCCGCTCTCCACGCAGTATTCAAGATAGCGACGCCCCGTGGTTTTGCTGATCCCCACGTTTTCCACCACCTCCTCAACCGACATCGCATTGTCGGGATGTTCGGCGAACAGGCGTTTAATGCGTTCCAGCGTCTGGGGCTCAATACCCTTCGTGGACGGCGTAGCTGAGGACTCCGCGGCAGGCAGATGAAACAGGCGATCCAGCGCATGCTGGTCGACCACCTTCACCTGCTGCACGGTATGGATGAAGCGCATAAACCGCTCCAGCGAGGCGTGCAGGCGCTGGAAAAAGACGGGCTTGATGAGGTAGTCAAACGCGCCGCTGCGCATGGCGTGGCTGCAGGTTTGCATATCGCTGGCGGCGGTGATGAAGATCACCGAGCATTCGTAGCTTTTCAGGAGCGGGTTATCGATGAGCTCCACGCCTTTACCGTCCGGAAGATAGTTGTCCAGCAGGATAAGCCGCGGCTGATGCTGACGAATCAGGCTGCATGCCTGCTCAATCGACGCGGCGATACCCACCACGCGCAAATGAAAATTCTGCTCGATATACTCGCGATGCAGCTCCGCCAGGTGCGGCTCATCTTCAACGATCACAACATCAAGTGCTCGGGTCATGCTTTTGCCCATTCGGAATAAACACAGAAAAAATAGTCCCTTGTGGCGTGTTGTCGGCAATCTCAATACTGCCGCCGGCCTTGTCGATATATCCTGCCACCAGAAACAGGCCAATACCGTGCTCGGTGCCCACAATGTCGTTTTCACGTTCCGGTTTGCTGCTGAACCCCTGGCGGAAGATATGCGGCTTCATCGCATCCTCCACCCCGCAGCCCCGGTCAGCCACCTCGATCAGCAGCTCCTGGTTACGGTCAGAAATGTAGAGCTCCACCGGCGCGGGGACCGGTGCCTTAAGGGTTGCGTCCACCGCGTTATCCAGCAGATTACCAATAACCGACATCAGCTCCGTTTCGTTGAGCGTGGCGGGCATACGGGTGAGCTGGCAGGCGGGGTCAAACAGCAGCTCGATCCCTTTCTCGCGCGCGCTGACGTATTTTCCTAACAGCAGACCACACAGCGCGGGAGAGGAAAAGCGGGCGGAGACAAAATCCAGCACGCGTTGCGCGCCTTCGGACTGTACCTGGATGTAACGGATCGCCTCGTCATAGTGTTTCATCTGCAGTAATCCCACCAGCGTGGCGGTCCAGTTCAGCTGCTCGTGGCGCATAATGCGCAGGTTATCCGCATAGCGCTTGATCTGGCTGAGCTGGCTGCTGAGGGTGTTGATGTCATTTTTGTCTCGGAAGCTGTAGACCCAGCCGCTTTCAACGCCAGGTTCAACCTCAATCGCCACGCGGTTGACGATCACCTCGCGCTGGTTAAGAACGGCAATCTGGTCGTGGCGGCCGCTGCTCACCGAGGCGTAGCGCTGAGATAAAAAGCCCGGTGACGTCTGCAGAACGTCTTCCAGCGGTTTGCCGATAAGTTCTTTCTCACTTTGCCGAATATCCAGCATTTCTCGTGCGGCGCGGTTAATCAAAATCAGCTGCTTCTCTTCATTGACGGCAAATACCCCCTCATACATGGCTTCTAATAGCGCGCGCTGCTGCAAAACCAGCTGAGCGATATCTTTCGGCTCCAGTCGGAACATCTGTTTTTTGAGATTGCGGGTAAACAGCCAGGAGAACATAAACAGCAGCAGAAGAAGACCCGCGCCGTACAGCCCGGACTGCCAGAGAATGCGGGCATTTATGTTGGCAATATAGGATGTCAGATAGCCGACCGAGACAATGCCAATCACCTGATGCTGCGCATTGAAGATGGGGGCTTTGCTGCGTAGCGACACGCCAATCCCACCCTGACGCACGGAAATAATGGTTTTACCCTTTAACACCTCCGCATTGTCCCCGCCGATCATCGGTAAATTAATCCGCTCCGGGGATTCCGAATGATAGAGGTGCTGTTCCTCGGTATCGCCAATCACAATGTAGCTGGCATCGCTTTCGGCGCGCAGCGGCTGAATTAACCGGGCGATACCGGGGATATCTCTGGCCGCAACCATTGCCGCCAGACCCGGCATCAGCGCGATCTGGCTGGCCTGAACTCGGGCGCGCTGGCCGAGATCGTGATGGAGCTGCCGGTCAATAAAATGAAATAGGATTGTTCCCAGCAGAACTAACAGCAGGCAGGAGAAGCACACCAGCGCTAAAAACAGCTTTACCTGAAAAGAGAGTCTGCGTTTCATTCAACCTGCGGAAGTTATGTAAAAGTGACATTTGCCGAGCCTGACATGGGCAAATAGCGGACGCAATCTGGCGAGAAAAGAGTTGTGACCTGGCTTTTCGTTTTCGGCGTTATACCCTAAATAATTCGAGTTGCAGGACAAAACGGCTTGCCGTTTTGAACAGCGCTTGCGCTGGCCCCGAAGGGGCGAGGCCACAGGCCGAGTAACGCGGCAAGGGAACGAATCCCCGGGAGCGTACATAAGTACGTGACTGGGGTGAGTGAGTGCAGCCAACGCACCTGCAGCTTGAAGTATGACGGGTATATAGCCATCAGGATCCCGTAAGGCTATGCTTCATTCAGCACGATAATAATTACAGAGGCAATGTCATGGATAAAGAACTACTGGATGCGGGTTACCGGGCCTATACCGGCGAGAAAATTGACGTTTACTTCAATACCGGGATCTGCAAACACTCAGGTAACTGCGTGCGTGGCAGCGCAAAGCTGTTTAATCTGAAACGTAAACCGTGGATTATTCCCGATGAAGTGGACGTTGAAACGGTTGTCCGCGTGATTGATACCTGCCCGAGCGGTGCGCTGAAGTATCGCCAAAAATAAGCGAGGAACCATGGATATTCTGGAAGGCCATAACAAGTTTTACGTGAATGATGCGAACGGTAATCAGGTCGCGGAGATTGTCTTCGTGCCGACCGGCGAGCACCTGAGCATCATTGAGCATACCGATGTGGATGAGAGCCTGAAAGGGCAGGGGGTCGGTAAACAGTTGGTGGCAAAAGTGGTGGAGAAGATGCGCGGTGAGAACCGCAAAATTATTCCGCTGTGCCCGTTCGCGAAGCATGAGTTTGATAAAACGCGGGAATATGACGATATTCGGGCGTAAATAACACCGGCGATGGCCGGTGTTTTTTTATCTCACCTGCTCATACAGCAATACCAGCGCTATCAGCACCATCAACCCTCCCGATGTCCTGCTCACCAGACGCGCCGCCTGTGGTCGGGTCGCCAGCACCGCTTTCGAACCATACCCCACCAGCAGATAGACCAGCGTACAGGTGATAAGGTGCATGATCCCAAGCGCAGACATCTGCATCGCTATCGACCAGCTTCCGGTCGGGTCTGTAAACTGCGGAAGCAGGGCCAGGAACAGCAAAAAAACCTTCGGGTTTAGGCCGCTAATGCAGAGCCCTTTCACCGCCCACTGCGTCCAGTTTCCCGCGTGTTGGGTGGTCTTTTCCGGTGCGGCCGGGTGACGCAGCAACGTTATGCCAAGCCACAGGAGATACAGCGCTCCCGCCACGGTCAGCCCGGCTAACGCCAGCGGATGTTGAGCAATCAGTACCCCCACGCCTGCCACCACAATCAACGTGGCTAGCAGATGCCCGGACATCAGCCCCATAACCGCCGGTACCACGCGGCGGCCGTTGATCCCGGCGCTAATGGCGTAGGCCCAGTCGGCCCCCGGGGTCATGATAAGCAGAAAAGAAACTACCCAAAAGCCGGCCACAATACTCATTTCCATCGTCCTGAAAACTCCCGCAGTGCGTCAAACGTTGCGAAAAAGAATATCGTTAACCCTGCGAAATAGGCTTTCAATGTTATGCTCATAACACGGTGAAATTGAGAAAATCTTCTACATGGATAGCATCGATCGAAAAATTCTTGCTGAGCTACAGTCAGATGGCCGCTTATCCCTTACCGAGCTGGCTGAAAGAGTGAATCTGAGCCTCTCGCCGTGCCATCGTCGCGTGCGGGCGCTGGAGCAAAGCGGGGCCATAACGGGATACCGTGCCAGCCTGGATCCGGCTAAAATGGGGTTTAACTTCCTGGCGATCGTCTTTGCGACGCTGAAAGAGGGGGACCGAAAGGCGGTTAGCGCGTTTGAAGCGGCGGTGGAGGAAATTCCGCAGATCGTGCTGGCGCAGCGTCTGTTTGGCGATCCCGATTATCTGATGCACGTCGTGACCCGCGACCTCTCCGCTTTCCAGAAGCTCTATGACGAGAAGCTTTCCGCCATGCCTGGCGTGCAGCATCTTCGCTCTACGCTGGTGATGAAAACGGTGGTGCAGGACAGACCTTTTCCGCTGGACGTCACGGGACGAGACTAAATGACATGCCCGGCAGAGCGCCGGGCATCAAAGGAGATTAGCCGACAAACATCACCGACACGCACAGCACCCCGACGATCAGCGTCAGCAGGTTGCCAATGGAACGGTACTGTTTCAGGGAGGGGATCAGATACGTCGACAGCGTCGGCATGATAAACAGGATCATGGCGATAAGCGGGCCGCTGATGGCGTAAATCATCGAAATGGCGTTCGGGTTAATGCAGCAGACGGCAAAGGTGATTAACGACACCCCCATAATGGATATCGCGCGGTTAAAGGCGCGGCTCTTTTTTACGCCCACCTGATTGAGCGACGACTTCACGATCTCCGTTGCCCCTTCAATCACCCCAAAATAGGTGCCGAGGAACGATTTCGACATCGCAATAATCGCCACGATAATCCCGGAAATACCCAGCCACGCCGGTGAAGAAGGCATCATCGACAGCGCGGACAGGATCGTCACCCCTTGCTCTTTGGCGGTCACAATGTACGACGGTGGAATAGAGAGCAGGCAGCTGAAGACAAAGAACAGCACGCTCAGGCAGATAATCAGGTACGCCACCTTCATGATTTTCTTGCATTTATCCATTGCGCCGTCGGCAAATTTCTCGCGACGATCAACGGCAAATGTGGAGATAATCGGGGTATGGCTGAACGCAAACACCATCACCGGAATCGAAATCCAGACCTGGTGCAGCGTATGGCGATCGACGGCCATCTGGCTGGTCAGCAGCGAAGGTTGCCAGCTGCCGATCAGATAGAGCGAGACAAACAGGAAGTAGGCAATCAGCGGAAACACCAGGAAGCCCATCACTTTTATCGTGATATGCCGTCCCATCAGGAAGATCAGATTCAGGACCAGCACCACCCCCAGGCTGACCAGTACGCGAACGGCGGTATCAACCGTCAGGTGTTTCGCCAGCTGTTCCGTGAGCGAGTTGGTGATGGCCACCGCATAAATCTGCACCACCACAAAGAAGGCGATGAAATAGAGCGTGGTGATCAGATTGCCAATTTTCCTGCCGTAGTAGTGCGACACGGCGCCGGTGATCCCTTCGTTGCCTTTTGTTTTGGACGACAGGATAAATTGCGCCAGCGCCCGGTGCGGCCAGTAGGTTAAGGGGTAGGCCACGAGGGCAGTAATAAACAGGACGATAGCGCCTGCTGAGCCCAGCTGAATGGGCAAAAACAGCGTTCCTGCGCCCACGGCCGTGCCGTAGAGAGCGAAACTCCAGAGAGTCTCATCTTTTGACCAAATTTTCGACATTAGAGCAACGTATCAACTATCAAACCATCGGAATGGAGTGCAATTTACCATAGTTATGCACGGAGAGCGCAGTTGCTTCGAAGGAGTTTGGCCGGAACGGGCGTCCGGCCAGAGGCGGTTTAGCCTGCCAGGGCGCGCCGTTGCTGGCGACGCTTAAGAAATTTTTCGCGAAGGCAATCGTATGCCCAGTTGTAGAACATGGTGTACGGCAGGAAGAACAGGAAGAAACCTATTTCCAGCGTGAATGCCTGAAGCAGGGTGACGCCCAGCACGGCGGCGACAATCGACACGCCAATTACAATAAACCCGCATTCAAACCCCAGCGCATGCAGCGCACGCACTTTTGCCGTACGTTTGACGCGCTGAACCGGCCAGAAACGGTCGAAGCCGAAGTTATAAATAATGTTCCACAGCATGGCGGTGGTGGCCAGAATAATGGTCAACCCACCCATCTCCACCACGGAACGCTGCATGAGCCACGCCGCCGTAGGGGCGAGGATCGCCGTCGCAATCCCTTCAAAACAGACAGCATGAAAGATCCGCTCCGGCAGTTTACGTTGGAGTGCATCCTGATGTTGCATAATCACAGACCTCATTAATTCGCCGGTATGGGCGTTGATGTGGCCTATTTTCATCGCTAAAGCTGATATATTAAAGATAGTATCCATCGTTAAAGTAGATAGGTTATGCGCTATTCACCCGAAGCCCTTAACGCATTTGTCGAGACCGTTGCGGCGGGCTCTTTTTCTGCGGCCGCCCGCCGGCTGCGTAAAAGCCAGTCGACGATCAGCACGTCCATTGCCAATCTTGAAGCCGATCTCGGTTTCGAGCTGTTTGACCGCTCGGCGCGCCAGCCGGTGTTAACGGTCCAGGGAGAACAGGTGTTGGGCTACGTGCAGGCTATCCTGGCCGCCAGCACGCGGCTGGACGAGCTGGCGGTGTCGTTAACGGCGCAAACGGAGGCGCGTCTGACGTTTGTCCTTTCCGATACCCTCAACCCGGACGTGCTGGAAGAGATGATGAAACAGTTTGACGCGCGCTTTCCCCATACGGAATTCGAATGTCTGATTGGCGAGGAAGAGGACGTGATCGATCTGTTGCAAAAAGAGCGAGCGCAGGTTGGCCTCACCGAAGCGCGAGACGGTTATCCTACGGATATCGGCGCTATCCGGCTGCCGATGCAGACCCGCATGGCGATCTATGTCGCGACCACGCATCCGCTGGCCGGACAACATGACGTTCAGCGTGACGAGCTGCACGGCTGGCGAGAGCTGCGGCTGAGCACCTATCTGGAGCGCGAGGCGGAGATCGCGCGCGGGCCCGTCTGGTCAGCCCCGAATTACCTGTTACTCTTGAGTATGGCGGTTCAGGGATTTGGCTGGTGCGTCTTGCCGTGCGCGCTGGTGGATGAGTTTGCCGCCGCGAAATCCCTGGTACAGCTCAATGTTCCCGGCTGGCCGCGGGCGATCGGCATCGATCTGCTGTGGAATAAGCGATCCCCTCCCGGCGTAGCCGGAAGCTGGCTGCGGCAGTATCTGCAGGATGCGCGCTGATCCTTGTGATTAAACTCACTATTTTTAAACAATTAAGATAATTGCCAGTAACAATCCTCTACTATCGTCATGTCATTTAACACAGAGGTCGTGATGAAAGATGTCGTAATAGTGGGTGCGTTGCGTACAGCTATCGGCTGTTTTCAGGGAGCGCTTGCGCGTCACTCGGCGGTTGACCTGGGGAGCGTGGTGGTGAAAGCGCTGGTGGAACGTAGCGGGATCGCAGCACATGAAGTTGATGAGGTGATCCTGGGACAGGTCCTCACGGCCGGTGCCGGGCAAAACCCTGCGCGTCAGGCGGCGCTGAAGGGCGGGCTGCCCAATACCGTCTCCGCCATCACCATTAACGACGTCTGTGGCTCAGGATTAAAAGCGCTGCATCTCGCGACGCAGGCCATTCAGTGTGGTGAAGCGGACGTGATCATTGCGGGCGGGCAGGAGAATATGAGCCGCGCGCCGCACGTGTTGACCGACAGCCGTACCGGCGCACAGCTGGGCAACAGTCAGCTGCTCGACAGCCTGGTGCATGACGGGCTGTGGGATGCGTTCAATGACTATCATATGGGCGTGACGGCGGAAAACCTGGCGCGCGAGTACGGCATCAGCCGTGAGGTGCAGGATGCCTACGCGCTGAGCTCGCAGCAAAAAGCGCGTGCGGCGATTGATTCCGGTCGTTTTCGCGACGAAATTGTCCCTGTCAGCACGCAGCGTCAGAGCGGTGAGTTTATTGTCGTGGATACCGATGAACAGCCGCGCACCGACGCCAGTGCTGAAGGGCTGGCGAGGCTGAATCCTGCGTTTGAAATGCAGGGATCGGTGACGGCGGGAAATGCCTCTTCCATTAACGACGGCGCTGCCGCCGTCATGATGATGAGCGAAAGCAAAGCCCTCGAACTCGATCTTCCCGTGCTGGCCCGCATTAAGGCGTTCGCCAGCGTGGGGGTTGATCCTGCGTTAATGGGGATCGCACCGGTCTACGCGACTCGCCGCTGTCTGGAGCGTGCCGGGTGGCAGCTTTCGGATGTGGATCTGATCGAAGTGAACGAAGCCTATGCCGCGCAGGCGATCTCCGTCGGAAAAATGCTGGAGTGGGATCCCCTTCGGGTCAACGTTAACGGCGGCGCGATCGCGCTGGGCCATCCGATCGGGGCGTCCGGCTGCCGGATCCTGGTTTCGCTGGTCCACGAAATGAAAAAACGCAATGCCCGCAAAGGGATTGCCACGCTCTGTATAGGCGGCGGGCAAGGGGTGGCGCTGGCCATCGAACGCTAACTTCTCCTTATTGAAAATGACCTCCTCCGGGAGGTTTTTTTTCGCGCCCTTTTTCTCCCTACGGTTTAATTGTGATCCGAACATCATTTTCGTCATAAACAAAAATAAAAATGAAACGTTGTTTTAAATATAATTGAAAAGCCCGCTTTATGCCGATAGTATGTGTTCAATATGAAAAACGGAACGCTGTTTCGTTTATTTTCGCCTTCGGGCATGACCACATCTGGAGGTTACCGTGGACGTCAGAGAAAGCATCCACAGCGCGCACGCCAAAACGCTGGATACTCAGGGGTTGCGCAAGGCATTTTTAGTCGAGCAGATATTCGAGGCCGACAGGTACACCATGGTCTACAGCCATATCGACCGTATTATTGTGGGCGGCATTATGCCCGTCACGAAAACCGTCTCCGTGGGCGGCGAGGTCGGTAAACAGCTGGGCGTAAATTATTTCCTCGAGCGTCGCGAGCTGGGGGTGATCAACATCGGCGGGCCGGGCACCATCACCGTAGACGGACAGTGCTATGAGATTGGCCATCGCGAGGCACTGTACGTGGGTAAAGGGGCGAAAGACGTGGTCTTTGCCAGCATCGACGGCAGCAAGCCTGCGAAGTTTTACTACAACTGCGCGCCGGCTCACGCCACCTGTCCAACCAAAAAAGTGACCCCGGCAGACGTCGCACCCGTGACGCTGGGCGACAACCTCACCAGCAACCGCCGCACCATCAATAAATACTTCGTGCCGGACGTGCTGGAGACCTGCCAGCTCAGCATGGGATTGACCGAGCTTGCGCCAGGTAACCTGTGGAACACCATGCCGTGCCATACCCACGAGCGCCGAATGGAGGTCTACTTCTACTTCAACATGGAGGAAGACGCCTGCGTGTTCCACATGATGGGACAGCCGCAGGAAACGCGCCATATCGTGATGCACAACGAGCAGGCGGTGATTTCACCGAGCTGGTCTATTCATTCCGGCGTAGGGACGAAAGCCTACACCTTTATCTGGGGAATGGTGGGCGAAAATCAGGTCTTCGATGATATGGACCATGTTGCGGTCGGCGATTTGCGCTAGTCGCGGGCAGTGAAGCATAAACCTGCCTGTGAGTGACAGGCTCTGAAAGAGTAAGGAATAAACATGATTCTGGATGCATTCTCTCTGCAGGGGAAAGTGGCTGTGGTTTCCGGCTGTGACACCGGGCTGGGGCAGGGGATGGCGCTAGGCCTGGCGGAAGCGGGCTGCGATATCGTCGGAATTAATATCGTTGAACCGACTGAAACCCTCGAACGCGTGACGGCGCTGGGGCGCCGTTTCCTGAGCCTGACCGCCGACCTGCGTAAAATCGATGCCATTCCTGAACTGCTGGATCGCGCGGTGGCGGAATTCGGTCATATCGACATTCTGGTCAACAATGCCGGGCTGATTCGCCGCGAAGATGCGATCAGCTTCAGCGAGCGCGACTGGGATGACGTGATGGATTTGAACATCAAGAGCGTATTTTTCATGTCCCAGGCGGCGGCAAAGCACTTTATCGCGCAGGGGAACGGCGGCAAGATCGTGAATATTGCCTCCATGCTCTCGTTCCAGGGCGGCATCCGCGTGCCGTCTTACACCGCGTCCAAAAGCGCCGTGATGGGCGTGACCCGCCTTCTGGCAAACGAGTGGGCGAAACACAACATCAATGTGAATGCGATTGCGCCGGGCTACATGGCGACCAACAACACGCAGCAGCTGCGTGCAGACGAGCAGCGTAGCGCGGAAATCCTCGACCGTATTCCGGCGGGGCGCTGGGGTCTTCCGCGCGATCTGATGGGGCCGGTGGTCTTTCTGGCCTCGTCGGCATCGGATTACATCAACGGCTACACCGTGGCGGTCGATGGCGGCTGGCTGGCGCGTTAATTCCACCTGCATGACGAACCTCTGCCCTCGGGTGGAGGTTTTTTTTGGCTAAAAATTACCATTATCCATATGACATAAGATGAAAAATCCATACTGAGAATTCACAAATGACGCGTATCACATTTTTATTGCTTAAATATTAGGTAATTAATAAAAAACGTGGCTATTTCAGCATTAGTTGAAATTGTAATGTCCATCACAGATCGCTATGCCATAGCGAAATAATCCATATCTTCACGAATTCCCGCCTGACACTTTTCCTCGCTTTCTCGTAATTTCAGTTAACGAATTTTGCTGTTGAGGCAGGAAAAATATGACATCTATCAATGACTCTACCCTAATGCCCGCTGCGCTGC
Organism: Enterobacter pseudoroggenkampii; assembly: GCF_026420145.1. NCBI lineage: Bacteria > Pseudomonadati > Pseudomonadota > Gammaproteobacteria > Enterobacterales > Enterobacteriaceae > Enterobacter > Enterobacter pseudoroggenkampii. The sequence continues at coordinate 37,760 of NZ_JAPMLV010000005.1, read as the reverse complement.
GTGATACCCGGCGCATGAACCAGTTTGTCTCTATTGCCGCCGCCGTGGCGGGCCTGTTATTTGGACTGGATATCGGCGTCATTGCCGGAGCGCTGCCGTTTATTACCGATCACTTTACCCTCAGTAACCGTCTGCAGGAGTGGGTGGTGAGCAGCATGATGCTCGGCGCGGCCATCGGGGCGCTGTTTAACGGCTGGCTGTCGTTCCGCCTGGGGCGCAAATACAGCCTGATGGTCGGGGCGATCCTGTTCGTCGCGGGTTCGATCGGCTCCGCGTTTGCGACAAACGTAGAGGTGCTGCTGCTTTCCCGCGTGCTGCTGGGCGTGGCGGTGGGGATTGCCTCCTACACCGCGCCGCTTTATCTCTCCGAAATGGCGAGTGAAAACGTGCGCGGCAAGATGATCAGCATGTATCAGCTGATGGTCACGCTGGGTATTGTGCTGGCGTTCTTGTCTGACACCTACTTCAGCTACAGCGGCAACTGGCGCGCGATGCTGGGGGTGCTGGCCTTACCGGCGCTGGTGCTGATCGTCCTGGTGGTTTTCCTGCCAAACAGTCCGCGCTGGCTGGCGCAAAAAGGGCGCCACGTGGAGGCAGAAGAGGTCCTGCGCATGCTGCGCGATACCTCGGAGAAAGCGCGCGAAGAGCTGAACGAGATCCGCGAAAGCCTGAAGCTGAAGCAGGGTGGCTGGGCGCTATTTAAGATCAACCGCAACGTGCGCCGGGCGGTCTTCCTCGGCATGTTGCTGCAGGCGATGCAGCAGTTCACCGGCATGAACATCATCATGTACTACGCGCCGCGCATTTTTAAAATGGCCGGGTTCACCACCACGGAACAGCAGATGATCGCCACCCTGGTGGTCGGGCTGACCTTCATGTTCGCCACCTTTATTGCCGTATTCACCGTGGACAAAGCCGGCCGTAAACCTGCGCTGAAGATTGGCTTTAGCGTGATGGCGCTCGGCACGCTGATCCTCGGTTACTGCCTGATGCAGTTTGATAACGGCACGGCGTCAAGCGGACTTTCCTGGCTTTCTGTCGGGATGACCATGATGTGCATCGCTGGCTACGCGATGAGCGCCGCGCCCGTGGTGTGGATCCTGTGCTCCGAAATTCAGCCGCTCAAATGCCGTGACTTTGGCATCACCTGTTCCACGACAACCAACTGGGTATCGAACATGATCATCGGCGCGACGTTCCTGACGCTGCTGGACGCGATTGGCGCAGCGGGAACGTTCTGGCTCTATACGGTACTGAATGTGGCATTTATTGGCGTCACGTTCTGGCTGATCCCGGAAACCAAAGGCGTGACGCTGGAACACATCGAGCGCAAGCTGATGGCTGGAGAGAAACTGCGGAACATCGGCGGGTGATTTTTTGCCCATCCGAAGGTTTTAATACGTGCCGTAACTGGAAAGGGAAAGGTGGCTTAATCACAATAAAAATGTGACTAAGATCACCACTAACTCTGGTAGGGAGTAGACACAGAGAGGGAACAGGCATTAGGATTTTTCTTATGTTGATGTATTATCGGACCACCGCCATCAATGTTAAGAGATGCGTTGCATCCGGAAAAAGAAGAATCACTATGTCAGAAATGGATTTCAAAAAAAGCACGGACCTCGACTTTCCCCGTTATGCCGGCCCGGCTGTAAGTGCAAAAGAGATCGATCTTCTGGGACTTTTTGAGGTCCTTCTGGCGGCGAAAAAACGTATCGTCGCCATCGTCTTTGCTTTCGCGCTGGTGGGGCTGGCTGTTTCATTTTTACTGCCGCAGAAATGGACCAGTAAAGCGGTGATCACCCCGGCAGAGCAGTCGCAGTGGAATCCGCTGCGCCAGATGCTGGTTGCGCTGCAGGTGCTTGACGTGGACGTGAAAATTACCCGTCCAGAAATTTTTGATCTCTTTATTAAAAAGTTTCAGTCGCAGTCATTGCTCGAAGAGTACATGAAATCCTCTCCTTATGTGATATCGCAGCTTAAAGGTGTTGAGGTGGATCCGCTCGATCTGCATCGCGCGATAGTCAACATCTCAGACAGAATGAAAGCGGTGAATGACGATCAGGGAAAAGGCGCGGATAAAGTGCCTTTTGTCTCCTGGACATTGAGCTTCACTGCGCCAACAGCAGGCGATGCGCAAACCGTTTTGGAGGGGTATATCAATTATATCGTGGCTATCGTCGAAAAAGAGACGGTGCAGAATATCCGCAACCAGATCGCCCTGAAAACGAACGTTGTTGAGCAGCAGCTGGAACTGGATCGTGTTCGTCTGACCAATGTTCACAATACCAACCTGCAGCGACTGAATTATTCCCTGGAAGTGGCGAATGCCGCCGGTATCAAGAAGCCGGTCTACAGCAACGGGCAGGCCGTAAAGGATGACCCGGATTATTCTGTTGCGCTCGGTGCTGACGGTATCGCGCAAAAACTGAAGATTGAAAAAAATCTAAAGGACGTGACTGAACTGAATGCGGACTTTCAGAACCGGGAATACTACCTGGCACAGCTGAAAAATCTCTCCTTTGCCGATGTTAAACTTGAGCCATTCAGGTACCAGCTTTCACCCTCCATGCCGGTGAAAAAGGATGGCCCGGGCAAGGCTCTGATTGTCGTTCTGGCGGCGCTTCTTGGGGGCCTGTTTGCCTGCGGTAGCGTGTTATTGCGCGAGGCGATGCACACCCGTACTTCGCCGCCAGAGCCGGTGGCGAAATAAAATCTGCAGTTTAAAAAGGCGCTCAATAGGGCGCTTTTTTTATGTGCATCGGTTGTGTTAAAAAAAGAGACCAAAGATAAGGAGGGATGATGAAAACGATCGGCCTGTTAGGTGGTATGAGCTGGGAATCGACAATCCCTTATTACCGCCTGATTAATGAAGGGGTAAAGCAGCGTCTGGGTGGTCTGCACTCCGCAAGTCTGCTGCTGCACAGCGTTGATTTCCATGAAATCGAAGCCTGCCAGTCGAGCGGTGAGTGGGATAAAGCCGGAGAGATCCTGGCCCAAGCGGCGCTCGGGCTTGAGCGGGCCGGCGCCGAGGGGATAGTGCTGTGTACCAATACCATGCACAAAGTGGCGTCGCATATTGAGGACCGCTGCTCGCTGCCGTTTCTGCATATCGCGGACGCGACCGGGCGTGCGATTGCGGCATCCGGAATGCGCCGCGTAGCGCTTTTGGGTACACGCTACACCATGGAACAGGATTTTTATCGTGGACGTTTGCACAGTGAATTTGGGATAGAAAGCCTGATCCCGGATGAAGAAGATCGGGCGCGCATCAATCAGATTATCTTTGACGAGCTCTGCCTCGGCACCTTCAGCGAAGCTTCCCGCGCGTATTACGTCAGCGTTATCGAGAAACTTAGGCAGCAGGGGGCCGAAGGGGTGATCTTCGGCTGCACTGAGATTGGTTTGCTGGTACCCGTCGAGCGAAGCCCTCTCCCGGTATTTGATACCACTGCAATTCATGCCGCCGATGCCGTGGCGTTTATGTTGTCCTGAGCACCCGGTTTAGGTTTACGTGTTGGCGGCGTCATAAGCGGATTGCGCCGCCACAATGGCATCAATATTATTTTCCACCCAGTGCGCAAGTACAGTCACCGTTTCGGTTAACGTCTGGCCAAGCGGCGTCAGGCTGTACTCGACGGTTACAGGTACCGTGGCGAATATCTTTCGCGACACCAGCCCATCACGTTCCAGTTTGCGTAAAGACTGGGTCAGCACCTTTTTGGTGATTCGCTGAATATCACGTTGAAGATGACTAAAGCGCATCGGCCCATTCTCAAGGCGCGCAAGAATTAACAGTGCCCACTTATCGGCGATACGCGCCAGCACGCCGCGGGTCGGGCAGCGTTCATCGAACACGTTGTAAGGAGGCATCTCCTTTTTCAGAACTGCTGTTTGGGTCATGGTGGTTCCCTCGAGGTAACCAGGTGAGATAAAGGTGCCTTCTTACGCCCGTGAATGTTTGCGTGTATAAAACGACGTAAGGTTTCTATTTGATACCAGGGAACCGAAAATGGCAACGGGCTCGCAGAGCAATTTTAAAGTCGTCTTAATCGTTTGACTCACAAGGCAATATTGCATCAGGAGATCTATCATGAGCGTTGTAGTTATCTATTATTCTGGCTACGGCCACACCAAACGCGTTGCTGAAACAGTCGCCGAGGGCGCGCAGGCTGAGCTGATCGCCATTGACAGCAATGGCGATATTCAGGAAAGCGACTGGCAAAAACTTAACGATGCCAGAGCGATTATTTTTGGCGCGCCAACCTACATGGGAAGCGTACCGTGGCAGTTTAAGAAATTCGCTGATGCGACCTCAAAAGCCTGGTTCGTGCGTAGCTGGCAGGACAAAGTTTTCGCGGGCTTCAGCAACAGCGCCAGCCTGAACGGTGATAAGCAGGTGTCGTTGCAATACCTGCAAACGCTGGCCTCTCAGCACGGTGGGATATGGGTGAGCCTGGGGCTGCCGCCGTCAAATACTCTCGCGGCAACCCGTCAGGACATTAATAATCTGGGCGGTTCAGTCGGTTTGCTGGTGCAGTCTCCATCAGATGCTGATGCTGGCGCCATTGCCAGTGGCGATCTGCAAACCGCTGTGAAATTCGGCGAGCGTGTTGCGGCCATCGCGAAACGTTTTAACTGAGTTTTCAGACGCCCGCTGTTCAGTGGGGCGTCTGATTCAACATCTTATTTAGCTGGTCAGCCAACAGACTTAACCCTCCTTGCAGATGCTCACTGAACGCCTCCACCAGCGCCGATGCCGGACGATGCAGTGGGCGGATTAGGCTAACGGTGAAAGGAACTGAGACACTAAACCGACGTACAACAATCCCACTTTCCGCATAATCCAGCGCCGTGAGCGGATTCACCACCGCGACGCCGACGCCTGCGCGTACCATCGCACAAATCGAGGCCGCGCTGTGCGTTTCTACCACCATTCGGCGTTTGACCTGATGCTCGGAAAACAGCGTATCCAGCAGCTGTCGATAACTGTCGGTCTGCGACAGGCTGATGTAGTTTTCCCCGTGGAAATCCTCCGGTGTAAGCACCGCCTTACCGGCAAGCCGATGCCCGGCGGGCAGAACGCACACTTCATCTAACGAGAGCAACTCCGTGCGCGCCGTTCCCGCAGGCGTGGAGAGGGTTTCGGTCAGGCCTAAATCATGGCGCTGAGCCGAAAGCCACTCTTCAAGCAGAGGTGATTCCTGAGGCACGATGGTGAGGCTGACCTCCGGGTATCGGGCCAGAAAGGGTTGCAGCAGCATCGGCAAAAAGGATTGCGAAAAGACGGGCAGGCAGACGATCGACAGCTCGCCCTGACGAAACTCGCGCAGGCTTTCCGCGGCACTCACTATTCTGTCCAGCCCGTACCAGGAGCGCTGAACTTCCTCGAACAGGCGTAACCCTTGTACCGTCGGGTGAAGCCTGCCCCGGGTGCGTTCGAACAGCTTCAACCCCAGCACTTTCTCGAAGCGCGCCAGCTCGCGGCTCACCGTCGGCTGCGAGGTATGCAGCATCTGTGCGGCTTCGGTGAGATTACCGGTGGTCATCACGGCGTGAAAAATCTCGATATGGCGTAAATTGACGGCGGGCATAGGGCACCTGAAAGCAGAGAACTGACCATATCATTTTTGCATAGACTCGCGATAAAACGATATTTTTTATTCTCTTTGTGCTGTGGCGTAATCATGAAAACGCATTTACCCGGAGAAGACCATGCCACGCCCGCTGAACCAGACTGATACCGATTTGAACGCCGACAACCTGCTGCGCCTGCCCGCCGAATTTGGCTGCCCGGTGTGGGTCTACGACGCGCAGATTGTTCGCGAGAAGATCGCCGCCCTGCATCAGTTTGACGTGGTGCGTTTTGCCCAGAAGGCCTGCTCCAATATCCACATTCTGCGCCTGATGCGTGAGCAGGGCGTGAAGGTGGACTCCGTTTCACTCGGCGAAATCGAGCGCGCGCTGGCGGCCGGATACGATCCGAAAGCCGACGGTGACGCGATCGTCTTTACCGCCGATGTGATCGACGATGCGACGCTGGCGCGCGTCCACGAGCTGCAGATCCCGGTGAATGCCGGCTCTGTGGATATGCTGGAGCAGCTGGGCGAGGTTTCACCCGGCCATCGCGTCTGGCTGCGCGTGAACCCGGGCTTTGGTCATGGCCACAGCCAAAAAACCAATACCGGTGGCGAAAACAGCAAGCATGGGATCTGGTATGCCGATATGCCTGCCGCGCTGGCGGTATTACAGCGCTACGGCCTGAAGCTGGTGGGGATTCATATGCACATTGGCTCTGGCGTCGATTACGGCCACCTGGAGCAGGTGTGCGGCGCGATGGTGCGCCAGGTTGTCGACTTCGGTCAGGATCTGGAGGCGATCTCTGCCGGTGGCGGTCTCTCCATTCCTTATCGCGAGGGCGAAGAGGCGATCGATACCGATCACTATTACGGTCTGTGGAGCGCAGCGCGCGATCAAATCGCCGCGCATTTGGGCCACGCGGTGAAACTGGAAATTGAGCCGGGTCGTTTCCTGGTGGCGGAAGCCGGCGTGCTGGTTTCGCAGGTGCGCAGCGTGAAAGAGATGGGGTCTCGCCACTTTGTATTGATTGACGCAGGCTTTAACGATCTGATGCGTCCGTCCATGTACGGCAGCTATCACCACATTACCGCCCTGGCTGCCGACGGCCGCGATTTATCGCAGGCACCACGCGTTGAGACGGTCGTTGCGGGGCCGCTGTGCGAATCGGGTGACGTGTTTACCCAGCAGGAGGGCGGCAAAGTGGAGACCCGCGCGCTGCCAGAGGTCAAACCGGGTGATTATCTTGTGCTGCACGACACCGGTGCTTACGGGGCGTCTATGTCATCTAACTACAACAGCCGCCCGCTGCTGCCGGAAGTGTTGTTTGATAACGGCAAGGCGCGGTTAATCCGCCGCCGCCAGACCATTCAGGAACTGCTGGCGTTAGAGCTCATCTGATGTAAGTACGGCCCCGTTGTGACCGAATCGCGTAAGACCAGCGTGCCGGTAAACGGTGGGATGGCATCGACCGGCTGGTTTTTTGCCAGCCGGATCGCCTGATCGATGGCCGTGACAATCATATTGTCGATGGGCAGATAAACCGACGAGAGCGCAGGTTCCAGCCATTTCGCGCTAGGGGCATCGTCAAAGCCGAACAGTGAAATATCCTGCGGGATTTTACGCCCCGCCTGGTGTAACGCTTTGGACGCGCCCAGCGCCATATCGTCGTTACAGGCAAACAGGGCGCTAAACGATACACCGTCGGCAATCAATTCCTTGCACAGCTCGTATCCCCCGGTCATTCCCGCATCGCCGTACTTTATCCGACGCTCGTCCAGACGGATGCCGTGCTTTTCCAGCGCCTTGCGATAGCCCGTCAGCCTCGCTTTCCCGGTTGGGGTATGGATCGGGACGGTGATACAGGCGATCTCCCGATGGCCCTGTTCGATCAGATAATCCACGGCCTTAAACGCGGCATCCTGCTGTTCGAAGAACACACAGCGATCCGGCGCCTGGCTCACTTCACGGTTAATGACCACCAGCGGTGTTTTTACGGTGTTCATCAGTTTGATGATCGCTTTTTCGCTCATATAGCGCGTATAAAGCACGATGGCATCGCACTGGCGATCGGCGAGCATCTGCACCGCCTGTTCTTCCTGTTCCGGCGCGTCGTGACCGTCGGTGACGATAAGCTGTTTCCCGTGGGTTTCGGTCTGCCGCGACGCCTGCTGGAGAAGGCGGCCAAAGTAAAAGCCGTCGAAGGTCGAGACGACCAGACCAATGCTGTTGCTGGTCTGGTTAGCCAGCGAGCGCGCGAGAAAGTTCGGCCGATAGCCCAGCTCTTCCATCGCCGCAAACACCTGCTGACGCGTACTCTCTTTAACCTGACCCGTGCCGTTCAGCACGCGCGATACCGTGGCCTTCGACACGCCCGCGCGCAGTGAGACATCCAGCATTGTTACCATTCTACATTCCTGCTTTCACGTAATGATCTGCAGTTTAACACAGAGCTTACGCCGTATAAGCGATGCGGGAAGCGCAAAAATTCCGCCACGATCACGCTTTTCGGTAACGATTTGTCTGGCCTGCCTGAAGTAAAACTAAATAGTCTGACTCTGGTAAAATAATCGCCAAAACGAGCTGGAGGCGTCAGGCCAGCCCATTAATGAGAATACGCAGGTGAAACGTGAAAAAGACTGTTATCCTCCCGCTTTACGATGCACCGCAGTATGCTGAGCAGGTAACCGACTGGATCTGGCAGGCGTTTGGCGAAGGGCTTCCCCGGGAATTTTTCCACAGCATCGTTGAGCACAGCCAGACGCCGGGAAAATTACCGCTGACCTTTATTGCCGTAGAAGACCAACAGCTTATTGGCACGGTGGGGATCTGGCGCTGCGATTTGATCACCCGTCAGGATCTCTTTCCGTGGCTGGCGGCGCTGTACGTTGACGACGCGGCGCGAGGCAAGGGGCTGGCAGGAAAGTTACAGCAGCATGTTATTACCTGGGCCGCGCAGGCGGGATATGAAGAACTGCACCTCTGGTCTGCCTGCCGTGACTTCTACGAACGTTACGGCTGGCAATATATCGGCGATGGGCTGGAATACCCCAACACGCGGGTTCACCTCTACCGTTATTCGCTCTGCGCTTCCGCAGGCGACGCAACGGAGTGACGACGAACCAGCGTCGGACTAAACAGATGCGTAATATCCGGCGGCTGGCGCTGTTCCGCCAGCGCTAACGCCAGCTCGGCGGCCTGTGTGGCCATGGTGATAATCGGGTAGCGCACGGTGGTCAGGCGCGGGCGAACGTAGCGGGAGACCAGCACGTCGTCGAAGCCAATCAGCGAAATTTCTGCCGGTACCTCAATCCCGTTGTCGTTCAACACCCCCATTGCCCCTGCGGCCATCGAGTCGTTATAGCTGGCAACCGCCGTGAAATTCCGTCCGCGACCCAGCAGCTCGGTCATGGCCTGTTCACCGCCGCTCTCATCCGGTTCGCCATAGGCCACCAGGCGGTCATTGCACGGCAGTCCGTTTTCGCGCAGGGCATCGTAGTAGCCCTGCAGACGGTCTTCTGCATCAGAAATCGGGTGGTTTGAACAGAGATAGCCAATCCGGGTGTGGCCCTGCTGAATCAGATGACGGGTCGCAAGCCACGCGCCGTAGCGGTCGTCGAGCGCCACGCAGCGTTTCTCAAAGCCGGGAATAATGCGGTTGATGATGACCATCCCGGGGATCTGCTTCATCAGATGAATCAGTTCGGCATCCGGGATCATTTTGGCGTGTACTACCAGCGCCGCGCAGCGGTGGCGGATCAGCTGCTCGATGGCCTGGCGTTCTTTTTGTTCATTATGATAGCCATTGCCGATCAGCAAAAAATTGCCTGTCTGATAAGAAACCTGCTCAACGGCTTTCACCATCGCGCCGAAAAAGGGATCGGAGACATCTCCTACCACCAGACCAATGGTTTCTGTGGACTGCTGGGCGAGCGCGCGGGCATTGGCATTGGGATGATAGTTCAGGGATTCCATGGCGCTTTGTACCGCCTGGCGTGATGCGTCACTGGCTTTTGGGGAGTCGTTAATCACGCGGGAGACGGTTGCCACCGACACACCTGCCAGACGGGCCACATCCTTTATTGTCGCCATTCATTACCTTCTTATTGGGGGTAAGCGTTTACACACCAAATAGTGTTGCGGAAAAGCGGCGCGCATTCAAGGGGAGCGGATTTCCGCTCTCCACAAACGTGACGCAGAACAACCCTGGCGGTGTAATCGTTACACGCGCAGTCATGTCTGAAGAATGTCAATCTGAACCTTTGGTTACACTTTGCCTCAGGCTGTTGCGATTGTCCGATGGCGAGGATGTTAATGAGATTGATACAGTTGAGATCCCAGAGGTATTGATTGGTGAGAATTCTTAGTACGGTTTCGTACTCATCTCTTGCACCAACCTGCGCGGATGCGCAGGTTTTTTTTCGCCTCCACTTTTGCTGTCGCTCCCGTATCACTTCTCGTGTAATCTGCCACCATTTACTATCAACCCTCCACACTGGCTGGCAAAGGGAGTTGAGATGCTATTTGGGTTCTTCCGTACACTGTTCCGTATTCTTTTTCGCATCCGCGTCACTGGCGATGCCCAGGCGCTTCGCGGCGAACGCGTTCTTATCACACCAAATCATGTTTCCTTTATAGACGGTATCCTGCTGGCGCTGTTTCTGCCCGTGCGCCCGGTATTTGCGGTCTATACCTCCATCAGCCAGCAGTGGTACATGCGCTGGCTCACGCCGCTGATTGATTTTGTGCCGCTCGACCCGACAAAGCCGATGATGATTAAGCATCTGGTGCGTCTGGTCGAGCAGGGTCGTCCGGTGGTCATTTTCCCGGAAGGGCGTATCTCCGTGACCGGTTCGCTGATGAAAATCTACGACGGTGCGGGGTTTGTCGCGGCGAAGTCAAAAGCGACCGTAGTGCCGCTGCGAATTGAAGGCGCAGAGCTGACCCATTTCAGCCGTCTGAAGGGACTGGTGAAGCAGCGTCTGTTCCCCAAAATCACGCTGCATATTCTGCCGCCAACGTCGTTACCGATGCCCGACGCGCCGCGTGCCCGCGATCGCCGTAAAATCGCCGGGGAAATGCTGCACCAGATTATGATGGAAGCGCGCATGGCCGTGCGTCCGCGCGAAACGCTGTACGAATCTCTGCTTTCCGCGCAGCACCGCTATGGCGCGAAGAAAAACTGCATCGAAGACATCAACTTTACCCCGGATACCTATCGCAAACTGCTGACCAAGACCCTGTTTGTGGGCCGCATTCTTGAGAAGTACAGCAAAAAGGGCGAAAAGATTGGCCTGATGCTGCCTAACGCGGGCATCAGCGCGGCGGTGATTTTTGGTGCGGTTTCCAGGGGCCGGATCCCGGCGATGATGAACTACACGGCGGGCGTGAAAGGGCTGACCAGCGCCATCACCGCTGCCCAGATTAATACCGTCTTTACCTCTCGTCAGTTCCTGGACAAAGGCAAGCTCTGGCATCTTCCCGAGCAGCTCACCCAGGTACGCTGGGTCTTCCTGGAGGATCTGAAAGCCGACGTGACCACCGGCGACAAGCTGTGGATTTTTGCTCACCTGCTGGTGCCGCGTCTGGCGCAGGTCAAACAGCAGCCGGAAGATGACGCCATTATCCTCTTCACGTCGGGATCGGAGGGCAACCCGAAAGGCGTCGTCCACAGCCACAAGAGCATTCTGGCGAACGTTGAGCAGATCAAAAGCATTGCTGACTTTACCGCGGATGACCGTTTTATGTCGGCGCTGCCGCTGTTCCACTCCTTTGGCCTGACGGTGGGGCTGTTTACGCCGCTGCTGACCGGCGCAGAAGTGTTCCTTTATCCAAGCCCGCTGCATTACCGGATTGTGCCGGAGCTGGTGTATGACCGTAACTGCACCGTCCTGTTCGGCACCTCAACCTTCCTCGGCAACTATGCGCGTTTCGCCAATCCGTATGACTTCTATCGCGTGCGGTATGTGGTGGCCGGTGCGGAAAAACTGCAGGAGAGCACGCGTCAGATCTGGCAGGACAAGTTTGGCCTGCGCATTCTCGAAGGGTATGGCGTGACCGAGTGTGCGCCCGTGGTCTCGATTAACGTGCCGATGGCGGCGAAACCGGGTACGGTTGGCCGAATTCTGCCGGGGATGGACGCGCGTCTGCTGGCCGTGCCGGGCATTGAGGACGGTGGCCGTCTGCAGCTCAAAGGGCCAAACGTGATGAACGGGTATCTGCGCGTGGAAAACCCGGGCGTGCTGGAGGTGCCCACAGCGGAAAATGTCAACGGCGAGGTTGAAACCGGCTGGTACGACACCGGGGATATCGTCCGTTTTGATGAACAGGGCTTTGTACAGATTCAAGGACGCGCGAAACGCTTTGCCAAAATCGCCGGTGAAATGGTCTCTCTGGAAATGGTTGAGCAGCTGGCGACGGCCGTGTCCACGGATAAGATGCATGCGACGGTGGTGAAGAGTGACGCCAGCAAAGGCGAGGCGCTGGTGCTGTTTACGACCGACGGTGAGCTTAAGCGCGACAGGTTACTGAGCTATGCGCGTGAACACGGTATTCCTGAACTGGCCGTGCCGCGCGATATTCGCTACCTGAAACAGCTCCCTGTGCTGGGTAGCGGGAAGCCCGATTTCGTGACCCTGAAAGGCATGGTTGAAGAGGCGGAACAGCAAAATGCGTGAGTCAGTACACACTAACACATCGCTCAGATCGAAAGGCATGATGGCCGTCATCGCCGCACAGTTTCTCTCTGCGTTCGGCGATAACGCGCTGCTGTTTGCCACGCTGGCGCTGCTGAAAGCCGAGTTTTACCCCGACTGGAGTCAGCCGATCCTGCAGATGGTGTTTGTGGGCGCTTACATTATCTTTGCTCCGTTCGTCGGGCAGGTGGCGGACAGCTTCCCGAAAGGTCGGGTGATGATGTTTGCCAATGGCCTCAAGCTGCTGGGTGCGGCCAGCATTTGTTTTGGCTTTAATCCGTTTATTGGCTATACGCTGGTGGGCATTGGCGCCGCCGCCTACTCCCCGGCGAAGTATGGCATTCTCGGCGAGCTGACCACCGGGGATAAGCTGGTGAAAGCCAACGGTCTGATGGAGTCGTCAACCATTGCCGCTATCCTGCTCGGATCCGTTGCGGGCGGCGTGCTGGCCGACTGGCATATCCTGGCGGCACTGGGCGTATGCGCGGCGGTGTATGGTGGGGCGGTCGTGGCGAACCTGTTTATTCCTAAGCTGCCGGTGGCTCGCCCGGGGCAATCCTGGCGCTTTAAACCGATGACCGGCAGTTTCTTTACCGCCTGCCGCGTGCTGTGGCGTAACGGTGAAACGCGTTTTTCCCTGATGGGGACCAGTATGTTCTGGGGTGCGGGCGTCACGCTGCGCTTCCTGCTGGTGCTGTGGGTGCCGGTGGCGCTGGGGATTACTGACAACGCGACGCCGACCTATCTGAATGCGATGGTGGCCATCGGCATTGTGGTGGGGGCAGGCGCGGCGGCGAAGCTGGTAACGCTCGAGACGGTAGCACGCTGCATGCCCGCAGGGATCCTGATTGGCGTCGTGGTGCTGATCTTCTCGCTGCAGCATGCGTTATTGCCCGCGTATGTCCTCCTCATCCTGATTGGTATTCTGGGCGGTTTCTTCGTGGTGCCACTGAACGCGTTACTGCAGGAGCGGGGCAAACAGACCGTCGGGGCAGGCAATGCCATCGCGGTACAAAACCTGGGGGAAAACCTGGCGATGCTGCTAATGCTGGGGCTCTACTCGCTGGCGGTAAAAGTGGGTGTGCCGGTGGTGGGGATTGGCGTCGGGTTTGGCGGGCTGTTTGCGCTGGCGATTGCGGGTTTGTGGATCTGGCAACGTCGCCGCTGATAAGTGCGGCCTGATGCCCTCACCCCGGCCCTCTCCCACAGGGAGAGGGAGCAAACCCTAAAAACGGCAACGTGCGTTGCCGTTTTGCTTTTATTACGGTGCAGGATAAGTATAAACCTGATGCACCGCTTCAATCTCCGCTAACACCTCTTCACTCAGGTTCAGATTGAAACTCGCAATATTGGTTTTCAACTGCTCCATCGTGGTCGCGCCCAGCAGGGTGCTGGCAACAAACGGCTGACGACGCACGAAGGCCAGCGCCATCTGCGCAGGGTCAAGACCGTGACGCTTCGCGATATCCACATAGGCGGCAACGGCTTTCTGCGTCTGCTCGCCGCTGTAACGGGTAAAGCGGCTAAAGAGGGTGTTACGCGCCCCGGCCGGTTTCGCACCGTTCAGATATTTCCCCGTCAGCGTGCCGAAGCCGAGACAGGAGTAGGCGAGCAGTTCCACTTCTTCATACTGCGTCACTTCGGCCAGACCCACTTCATAGCTGCGGTTAAGCAGGCTGTACGGGTTCTGAATAGTCACGATACGCGGCAGATCGTGTTTATCCGCCAGGTGCAGATAGCGCATGACCCCAAAGGCCGTTTCGTTAGAGACGCCAATATAGCGGATTTTTCCCGCGCGCTGGCATTCGGTCAGCGCTTCCAGCGTTTCCAGCAGCGTCACGGCGGGGGCGCTCTCATTCCAGGTGTAGCCGAGCTTACCAAAGCAGTTGGTTGGGCGCTGAGGCCAGTGCACCTGATACAGATCGAGATAATCGGTTTGCAGGCGCTTCAGGCTGGCGTCCAGTGCGGCGCGGATATTCTTGCGATCGAGGATCTGATTCGGGCGGATCCCGGTATCGTTGTTGCGCGCGGGGCCGCTGACTTTGGAGGCAATCACCAGCTTTTCACGGTTGCCGTGTTTTGCCAGCCAGTTACCGACGTAGGTTTCGGTAAGTCCCTGCGTTTCCGGACGTGGCGGAACAGGGTACATCTCCGCGACATCAATCAGGTTAATCCCCTGGCTGACGGCGTAATCGAGTTGTGCATGGGCATCGGCTTCGCTGTTTTGTTCACCAAATGTCATCGTGCCCAACCCCAGTTGGCTTATTTCCAGAGCGCTGTGGGGGATACGGTGATAATGCATAGCCGGCTTCCTCAGTAGACTTATAGACCGCGTCAGGGCGTGCCCGACAAAGGAATATAAACATGGCAGAGGGGAAGCAAAAGGGGAAGAAAAAAATCAAAAAGGTCAGCAAGCGACTGACCTCTCTCTGTTTATCGCTCGATAATTTGCGATACTTCGTCGCGATTGATCTGCATTTTATTGCCTTCCTGGTCGCGGTAGCTGACCAGACCGGTATCATCGTCAACTTCGGGTTTGCCGTCGGTAAGGATCATTCGACCGTCTTTTGTCGCCATGACGTAATCGCTGCTACAGCCCGATACGGCAAACGCTAAACCGACTGCTGAAACTAACACTGCCCATTTTTTCATCGTTATCGTCCTCATCTGGCGCGTATCAAATCATAATCTAGTATTAACCCGATATGGCGACTTGAGGAAGCAGTAAAATCTTAAAAAGCAGTCGATTATGTTTGAGAGCTCGCAAAATAAGTAAAAAACTATGTTTTTAACAGGAAATGACGTGCCAGGAGCGCGCCGGTGAAATTCTTTTTGAGATAAAAACCGCGCGGCAGCGTCAGTATCGGCTCACCCTGTGCGCCGATGGCCTCGGTAAGCGCTTTACTGTTGGCCGCTTTCGGACGCAGCTGTAACACTTCTCCGTGTCGGGCGGTGATGCGCTCTACCTGCCCAAGAACGATCATGTCCATCAGCTCCTCCCAGTCCAGCCGAAGCTGATGCTCTTCATCCTCGTTCGGGCTCCAGAGCAGCGGCGCGCCAACGCGACGTTCAGCCAGGGGGATCTGTCGCTCGCCTTCAACCGGTACCCACAACACGCGCTTCAGCTTGTGGCGAACGTGGCTCGTTTCCCACGTCACGCCGGTGTTGCCGGTTAATGGCGCAACGCAGACAAAGGTGGTCTCAAGCGGCTTGCCCTGGCTATCTATTGGGATGGTTTTTAACTCCACGCCAAGTGCTGCAAAATCCTGCTCGGGTTTGCTCCCTCCGCTCGCACCCAGCCACAGCTCAAGCAGCATGCCGATCCAGCCTTTATCCCGCTTAAGATCCTTCGGGATCGGAAGCCCTGCCATTGCCGCCAGCTCGCCAAGCGAAAAGCCCGCAAGACGCTGTGCCTGCTGGAGCAACTGGCCCTCGCTGGACGGCGGTGAGAGCAAGGGTGTAAGCGGATGCATGACGGTAACCTTTTGATTAAAAAATAAACGAAGAAATTGTCCCCTGTGGATAGAGTTTAACTATTTCTGTACCAATATTCCATGTATATGATTTATAGGTTTTTTTATGGGTTTGAAATCGTTTCACCCGAGTCAGAAAACCGGTTGTTCAAATCTGGTCACTGACAATGAACAGGATCTTACACCATGTTATCCACAGAAAAATGGGATAACTGGGCATAACCCTGACTACTGTTTCAATTTACAGCCTTGACGTGCGATGAAAATCGAATTTTCAAACAAATTGTGACTAACTTATTGGCACAATCTGTGGATAAAACCGACGCTGTTCGATCTTTCATCAGCACGACGATCCCTGATGTGATGATCGTCACGTTATTCTGTTTTGTGTTCATGAAAATACATTTAACTCTATGAAAATAATTACATTATTGAATTCAGGTGAAAGAGGGGATATGGCAGCGTTTAAGGTTGTTCATCGGTAATCAGACACTTCTTCACAACTATATCCACAGAAAAGGTGAATAAAATTCCCTTCACTGCCACTCATCTGTTTATAACTCAGCACTTATTTGTGAGTTATTCAAATGTTATTAGGTTGCAGCCCTGTAAGAGAGTGGTTTACCGCCTCCCTGTAGTGTGAAACAATCATTCATATATAAGGTTTAGTTTGGGGTAGTCCGGTGATTGATGACGATGGCTACCGCCCGAACGTAGGAATAGTAATTTGTAATCGTCAGGGCCAGGTAATGTGGGCCCGGCGATATGGTCAGCACTCCTGGCAGTTCCCGCAAGGCGGGATCAATCCGGGAGAGTCCCCAGAACAAGCGATGTACCGGGAGCTTTTTGAAGAGGTCGGTTTAAGCCGAAAAGATGTTCGCATCCTGGCTTCGACCCGCAACTGGTTGCGTTACAAGTTACCGAAACGTTTGGTGCGTTGGGACACAAAGCCGGTTTGTATCGGCCAGAAACAGAAGTGGTTTCTGTTGCAGTTGGTGGGCAACGATTCAGACATCAATATGCAAACCAGCAGTACGCCGGAGTTCGATGGCTGGCGCTGGGTGAGCTATTGGTATCCTGTTCGTCAGGTCGTGTCATTTAAACGCGATGTTTACCGTAGGGTGATGAAAGAGTTTGCAAGTGTGGTAATGCAGCTTCAGGAGATCCCGCCTAAGCCGCAGAGCGCACCTGCCTGGCGACGTAAAAGAGGTTAAGCTACGCAAATCATGCTCACCCGCTTGCGAGAAATAGTCGAGAAGGTGGCCAGCGCGCCGCGTCTGAACGAGGCGCTGAATATTCTGGTCACCGACATCTGTCTTGCGATGGAAACCGAGGTCTGTTCGGTGTATCTGGCCGACCACGATCGGCGCTGTTATTACCTGATGGCAACCCGTGGTTTGAAAAAACCACGCGGACGCACCGTAACGCTCGCATTTGATGAAGGTATCGTGGGTCTGGTCGGGCGGCTGGCTGAACCCATCAACCTTGCTGACGCACAAAAACACCCCAGCTTTAAGTACATCCCTTCCGTAAAAGAAGAGCGCTTCCGCGCTTTCCTTGGCGTGCCGATCATTCAGCGTCGCCAGCTGCTCGGCGTGCTGGTCGTCCAGCAGCGTGAGCTACGTCAGTACGACGAAAGCGAGGAGTCTTTCCTCGTCACGCTGGCCACGCAGATGGCGGCGATCCTCTCTCAGTCCCAGCTTGCCGCGCTTTTTGGTCAGTATCGCCATACGCGCATTCGTGCCCTTCCGGCATCGCCAGGCGTGGCGATAGCGGAAGGCTGGATGGACGCTACGCTGCCGCTGATGGAGCAGGTTTACGAAGCCTCAACGCTTGATGAAGCCCTTGAGCGCGAGCGTCTCACCGCCGCGCTGGAAGAGGCGGCGAATGAATTTCGTCGTTACAGCAAGCGCTTTGCCGCAGGCGCGCAAAAAGAGACGGCGGCCATCTTCGACCTCTATTCGCACCTGCTCTCCGATGCGCGTCTGCGTCGTGAGCTTTTTGCGGAAGTGGATAAAGGCTCGGTTGCCGAGTGGGCGGTTAAGAAGGTCATCGAAAAATTTGCCGACCAGTTTGCAGCACTGACCGACGGTTACCTGAAAGAGCGGGCAGGGGATCTGCGCGCGCTGGGGCAGCGCCTGCTGTTCCATCTTGATGACACCATTCAGGGCCCGAATGCCTGGCCAAAACGGTTTGTTCTGGTCGCCGACGAACTTTCGGCAACGACGCTGGCTGAACTGCCCCAGGACAGGCTGGCCGGTGTGGTGGTGCGTGATGGTGCCGCCAACTCACACGCCGCCATTATGGTGCGCGCGCTGGGTATCCCTACCGTTATGGGGGCGGACATTCAGCCGTCGGTACTGCACCGACGTACGCTGGTGGTCGACGGCTATCGCGGTGAGCTGCTGGTCGATCCTGAGCCGGTTCTGCTCCAGGAGTACCAGCGTCTTATCAGCGAAGAGAATGAATTAAGCAAGCTGGCGGAAGATGACGTTAACCTGCCCGCACAGCTGAAGAGCGGTGAGCGGATCAAAGTCATGCTCAACGCCGGTTTAAGCCCTGAACATGAAGAAAAGCTTGGCAGCCGCATCGACGGTATTGGCCTATACCGTACTGAAATCCCGTTCATGCTGCAGAGTGGTTTCCCCTCCGAAGAGGAGCAGGTGGCACAGTATCAGGGGATGCTGCAGATGTTTAACGACAAACCTGTCACCCTGCGTACCCTGGATGTCGGGGCGGATAAACAGCTGCCCTATATGCCGATCAGCGAAGAAAACCCGTGCCTGGGCTGGCGTGGGATCCGCATTACGCTCGATCAGCCGGAGATCTTCCTGATCCAGGTTCGTGCGATGCTGCGCGCCAACGCGGCGACGGGCAATCTCAGCATCCTGCTGCCGATGGTCACCAGCATCGATGAGATCGACGAGTCCCGGCGGCTGATCGAACGTGCTGGCCGCGAAGTGGAAGAGATGATCGGCTATGCGATCCCGAAACCGCGGATTGGGGTGATGCTTGAAGTGCCGTCTATGGTCTTTATGCTGCCGCAGCTGGCAAACCGTGTTGATTTTATCTCTGTCGGCACGAACGACCTGACGCAATATATCCTGGCCGTCGACCGTAACAATACTCGCGTCGCCAGTATCTACGACAGCCTGCATCCGGCGATTATTCGCGCGTTAGCGATGATCGCCCGTGAAGCGGAGCAGTACGGTATTGATTTACGCCTGTGCGGTGAAATGGCCGGGGATTCAATGTGTGTTGCGATCCTGATTGGTCTGGGATTCCGCCATCTGTCGATGAACGGTCGCGCCGTCGCCCGCGTGAAATACCTGCTGCGGCATATCGACATCAATGATGCCCGCGAGCTGGCTGAACGCAGCCTTGAGGCGCAGCTGGCAACGGAAGTCCGCCACCAGGTCGCGGCGTTTATGGAACGACGCGGTATGGGCGGTCTGATCCGCGGCGGCCGCTAATCGTTTTTCGCCCTCTCCCTGTGGGTGAGGGCGCCAGCGCGCATAAAACCCTATACACATCTTTTACATCTCTGGCGCATCCTCCGCGCCCGCCTTGTGCTATGATTCGCAACTTTGGAGCCTCTGCTTACAGCAGAATCGCATTTCTACCGCTGTCCACTTTCAGCGGAATAACAACATCTTGTGGTGACAGATGAACAGTGGTTATCTGCATTTTCCGGAATTTGATCCGGTCATTTTCTCAGTAGGACCTGTTTCGCTTCACTGGTACGGTCTGATGTACCTGGTGGGCTTCATTTTTGCCATGTGGCTCGCTGGCCGTCGCGCCAGCCGTCCGGGCAGCGGCTGGACCAAAAACGAAGTTGAAAACCTGCTGTATGCGGGCTTCCTCGGCGTGTTCCTCGGTGGTCGTATCGGGTATGTGCTGTTCTATAACTTCCCGGTATTCCTGAACGATCCGCTCTATCTGTTCCGCGTCTGGGACGGCGGCATGTCCTTCCACGGCGGCCTGATTGGGGTGATCCTGGTGATGGTGATTTTTGCCAAACGCACCAAACGCAACTTCTTCCAGGTTTCAGATTTTATCGCACCGCTGATCCCGTTTGGTCTCGGCGCTGGTCGTCTGGGCAACTTTATCAACGGTGAACTGTGGGGCCGCGTCGACCCGAGCGTGCCGTACACGATGCTCTTCCCGGGCTCCCGCGCAGAAGATATCGCGCTGCTGCCATCGCATCCGGAGTGGCAGTCCATTTTCGATACATACGGCGTTCTGCCGCGCCATATGTCTCAGCTGTATGAGCTGGCGCTGGAAGGCGTGGTGCTGTTTATCATCCTCAACCTGTTTATTCGCAAGCCGCGCCCGATGGGGGCTGTTTCCGGGCTGTTCCTGATTGGCTATGGCGCGTTCCGCATCATCGTCGAATTCTTCCGCCAGCCTGACGCACAGTTTACCGGCGAGTGGGTACAGTACATCAGCATGGGGCAGATCCTCTCCATTCCGATGATTGTCGCGGGTGCCATTATGATGATTTGGGCGTATCGTCGTCGTCCACAGCAACAAATTTCCTGAGGAACCATGAAACAGTATCTTGAATTGATGAAAAAAGTGCTCGATGAGGGCACGCCGAAAAACGACCGCACCGGTACCGGTACGCTCTCCATTTTTGGCCACCAGATGCGCTTCAATCTGCAAGAAGGCTTCCCGCTGGTGACGACAAAGCGCTGCCACCTGCGCTCGATCATTCATGAACTGCTCTGGTTCCTGCAAGGTGATACCAACGTTGCGTATCTGCACGAAAATAACGTCTCAATCTGGGACGAGTGGGCAGATGAAAACGGCAACCTGGGCCCGGTTTACGGTAAGCAGTGGCGCGCATGGCCAACGCCTGATGGCCGCCATATTGACCAGATCACCACCGTGATGAACCAGCTGAAAAACGATCCGGACTCGCGCCGAATCATTGTTTCCGCCTGGAACGTCGGCGAGCTGGATAAAATGGCGCTGGCACCGTGCCACGCGTTCTTCCAGTTCTATGTGGCGGATGGAAAGCTTTCCTGCCAGCTCTACCAGCGCTCCTGTGACGTGTTCCTCGGCCTGCCGTTTAACATTGCCAGCTATGCGCTGTTAGTTCACATGATGGCGCAGCAGTGCGACCTGGAAGTGGGTGATTTTGTCTGGACCGGTGGGGATACCCATCTTTACAGCAACCATATGGAACAGACGCATCTCCAGCTGACCCGCGAACCGCGTGCGCTGCCGAAGCTGATTATCAAACGCAAACCGGCATCAATCTTCGACTACCGCTTTGATGATTTCGAGATTGAGGGCTACGACCCACATCCGGGCATCAAAGCGCCCGTCGCTATCTGATGCGATAAAGCGTGACACAACCGGTGCTATTTAGCGCCGGTTTTTTTCGCCTTTATTCCGTTTCCCGAGGCGCTATCCAGAAAGCGTGCAACGCGCTGCAACTCTCCCAATTCTCCGGACAACACCTCGTAAAACGAGGATCCGTCGCTCGTCATCTTCACGGCGCTTCGCCACACTCCCGGTATGAAAAAAGAGAACGGTTTTACGTTTATCGAAACGCTTGTCGCCGTTTCGCTTGTCGTTATCCTCAGCGCCTCAGGTCTGTACGGCTGGGACAGCTGGCAACGACAGCAGCGGCTGTGGCATACCGCCAGTCAGGTGCGAGATTACCTGCTGTTTCTGCGCAACCATGCCAACCGGCACAACAGCGACCATCTTATTACCCTTCAGCGGGTGGGAGGCGGGGACTGTCTGGTGAGCTCTGCCGTGCAGGGCTGTAAGAAGGAAAGTCCCTTTGTGCTGATTCCGCCCTGGCCTGAGGTCGAGGTCAGTGAGGTCACGCCGTCGCTGGGGTTTTATGGATTAAGGGATACAGCGTGGGCAGGGCGGATACGCGTTCAAAGCCGTGCCGGAGCATGGCTGATTATTGTCTCAAATGGAGGACGCATCAGGATGTGTCAGGTCTCTGAGGGAGGTTCATGTTGATGAGGCAGCGCGGTTTCTCACTGACTGAAGTGCTGATTGCCACGGCGATGAGCAGCCTTTTGCTGATAAGCGCGTCGCGTTTTTTACCCGGCTTGCAGCGGGCAGTCTTACTGCAATCCGGCCAGAGAGAGCTGGAGGAAGAGGTCTGGCAACACCTGTTTGCCCTGGGCAAACGGCTTCAGCGTGCGGGGTACTGCGCGGGAAACTGTCAGGGACAGGCGCTGGTGACCGCGAGGCTTGGAGGCTGCGTCATTGTACGGTGGGATGCCAACAGTAACGGCAACTGGGATAGCAGCGCATCAGAAAATGACAGCACCGGTTTTCGTCTGGAATCCGGCGCGCTGGAAACCCAGCGTGGGGCGACGTCGTGTGAAGGAAAAGGGTGGGAAAAGCTCACGGACCCGGACAGGCTGGTAATCACGCGCTTTGTGGTGAGCAAAGTTGAACATGCCGGTTTTGCGCCAGAGGTAAATATCGAACTGGCCGCGATGCGTAAAGGCGGGCAGGGAGAGCCCTGGGAGGCTTCGTATACGGTCACGGGGTACAACCTGTGAATCGTCAACGCGGAATGTCTTCACTGGCCCTGGTTCTGCTTTTACTGGTGCTCGGTACCCTGATCCTGTCGGGTCTCAATCAGCAGCTGACAACATTTAGCGCGCTCGTTGGCGGCGAGAGCCGCTCGCTTCAGCAGCAGGCGAAGGTACAGTCCGCGCTTGAGTGGGGACGGGTTCAGGGCTGGTCATCAGAGCTGCAGGTTCAGTGCAAAAAGACATCGGCGTGGCGAGTCTGTTTGCGCCAGCTGAGTGAGGCGCGTGTGCTGCTGATTGCCGGAGACAGTGACCTGCTGCTCTGGCGCGCAGGAGAGATTGTCGACGGGAAAATTCGCTTTTCGCCTCACGGCTGGAGTGATTTTTGTCCACTAAAGGAGAGCGCGTTATGTCAGCTGCCGTGAGCCGAGAAAAAGGGTTTAGCATGGTGGAGGTCCTGCTGGCGATGATGCTGCTGGTGATCGTCGTGACGGCTCTGTCGGGTTATCACCGGGCGCTGGCGGCGCGGTTTAGCGTGTTTAACCAGTATCGCCAGCTCTGGCACCATGCCTGGAATCAGTCTCAGCTCTCAACAAAAGTTCTCCCCGCAGGCTGGCAGGCCAGTCGGGGGCAGACAACGCTCGCAGGATGTGTCAGCATCACGGTTACACTAATTTCTCCTCTGGGGCGGCGCGGTGAGATAACGCGTCTGCATTGCCCGGTTAGCCAGTAGTCGGGAGCGTCTATGTTAAGGGTCTACCACTCAAATCGTCTGGATGTGCTGGAAGCACTGATGGAGTTTATCGTTGAGCGCGAGCGGCTTGACGATCCTTTTGAGCCTGAAATGGTGCTGGTGCAGAGCACCGGTATGGCACAGTGGCTGCAAATGTCGCTTTCCCGTAAATTTGGCATAGCCGCGAATATTGATTTCCCGCTGCCCGCGAGCTTTATCTGGGAGATGTTTGTCCGCGTGTTGCCGGATATCCCGGAGCAGAGCGCCTTCAACAAACAGGCCATGAGCTGGAAGCTGATGGCGCTGCTGCCGGACATGCTGCAGCGTGATGAATTCACCATGCTGCGCCACTACCTCAATGACGATACCGACAAGCGGAAGCTTTTCCAGCTGGCATCGCGCACCGCCGATCTTTATGACCAATACCTTGTTTACCGTTCTGACTGGTTAATTCGTTGGGAAGCGGGCGAGTTGGTTGAAGGCCTGCCGGAGGCGCAAATATGGCAGGCCCCGCTGTGGAAAGCGCTGGTAGAGCATACGGAGAAACTGGGCCAGCCTAAGTGGCACCGTGCCAATCTCTACGAGCGGTTTATCTCGATACTTGAAAATGCGTCGGAGCGCCCGGCCCGACTGCCGTCACGCGTTTTTATCTGCGGAATATCCGCATTACCCCCTGTCTATCTAAAGGCGTTGAATGCGCTGGGTAAACATATTGATATTCATATTTTGTTTACCAACCCATGCCGACAATACTGGGGGGATATCCTCGACGAACGCTGGCTTGCCCGGCTGGTGAGCCGCCAAAGAAAGCGCCTTTTTGAAGAACGTGCCGTCCCGCTGTTTAAAGATGGCTCCACTGCCGGGCAGCTTTTCGATGAAGACGGTATCCAGAACCTGCCCAATCCGCTGCTTGCCTCATGGGGAAAGCTGGGGCGTGACTACATTCATATGCTTTCAGACATCACGTCCTCAGGGGAAGGTGACGTGGATGCCTTTGTTGAGATCGCCCCGGACAGCCTGCTGCATAATATTCAGTTAGATATTCTGGATCTGGAAAACCGTGCCGTCATGGGCGTGACGGCGAACGAGTTCGAACGCAGCGATAATAAGCGAAAACTGGATCCTGACGATCGCAGCGTCACGATCCACGTTTGCCACAGCCCGCAGCGTGAGGTCGAAGTGCTTCACGACCAGTTGCTGGCGATGCTGCAGGAGAACCCCGATCTGACGCCACGCGATATCGTGGTGATGGTGGCGGATATCGACAGCTACAGTCCCTTTATTCAGGCCGTCTTTGGCAGCGCGACGGGCGAGCGATACCTGCCTTACGCGATCTCTGACCGTCGTGCCCGTCAGTCGCATCCGGTATTGCAGGCGTTTATCACTCTTCTGTCACTGCCGGATAGCCGGTTTATCTCCGAAGATGTCCTGGCATTGCTGGATGTTCCCGTGCTGGCTGCACGCTTCAACATCAATGAAGAGGGCCTGCGCTACCTTCGTCAGTGGGTGAATGAGTCTGGCGTTCGCTGGGGGATCGATGACGATAACGTTCAGGAGTTCGAGCTTCCCCCAACCGGGCAGCACACCTGGCGATTTGGCCTGACGCGTATGCTGCTGGGCTACGCCATGGAGAGCAGCCAGGGCGAGTGGAATGAGGTGCTGCCTTACGATGAGTCCAGCGGGTTAATTGCTGAACTGGTGGGGCATTTAGCGTCGCTATTAATGCAGCTTAACCGCTGGCGATATGCGCTGTTGCAGCCGCGTCCACTTGAAGAATGGCTCCCGGTTTGCAGGGCGTTGCTTAATGATTTCTTCCTGCCGGACAATGACACCGAAGCGGCCATGGCGCTCATTGAAACCCAGTGGCAGGCAATCATCGACGAAGGCGTGAATTCCCACTATCAGGAGGCCATCCCGCTGTCGCTGTTGCGGGATGAGCTGACGCAGCGGCTTGACCAGGAGCGAATCAGCCAGCGTTTCCTGGCGGGGCCTGTCAATATCTGCACCCTGATGCCCATGCGCTCTATCCCGTTCAGGGTGGTCTGCCTGCTTGGCATGAACGACGGTGTGTATCCGCGCGCGCTGCCGCCGCTGGGGTTCGACCTGATGAGCGCAAACCCAAAACGGGGCGATCGTAGCCGCCGTGATGATGACCGCTACCTCTTCCTTGAAGCGCTCATTTCCGCTCAGAGTAAGCTCTATATCAGCTATATCGGTCGTTCCATTCAGGACAACAGCGAGCGTTTCCCTTCTGTACTGGTGCAGGAGCTGGTGGACTATATCGGCCAGAGCCACTACCTGCCGGGAGATGAAGCGCGCAACTGCGATGAAAGCGAGCAGAGGGTGAAAGCCCATATCACCTGTTTCCACAGCCGCATGCCGTTTGATCCGGTGAACTATATTGCCAGCGAGCGCCAGAGCTATGCACAGGAGTGGCTACCGGCGGCGAAAAAAGAGGGAAGTGCGCATACCGATTTCATTCAGGAACTTGATCCGCGCCCAATCGACACTCTGACCTTCGAACAGCTTCAGCGGTTTTGGGCGCATCCGGTGCGCGCCTTCTTTCAGCAACGACTGCAGGTCAACTTCCGCTCTGAAGAGAGCGAAATTCCTGAGGCAGAGCCGTTTACGCTGGAAGGTCTGGAACGCTACCAGTTAAACCTGCAGCTGCTGAATGCGCTGGTTGAAGAGGAAGATGCGGACAAGCTTTACCGTCGCTACCGCGCTGCGGGTCAGCTGCCCTACGGCGCGTTCGGGGAAATTGTCTGGGAGGCGCAGTGCCAGGAGATGACCGCTCTGGCGGAGCGCGTGAGAGCGTGCCGACAGCCGGGGAAAAGTATTGAAATCGATCTCAACTGCAACGGGGTACAGCTCACGGGCTGGTTAACCCAGGTTCAGCCGGACGGGCTGCTGCGCTGGCGGCCCTCCATGCTGAGCGTTTCGCAGGGATTGCAACTCTGGCTGGAACATCTTGTCTACAGTGCGGGTGGGCATAAAGGCGAAAGCCGGATTTTCGTGCGCAAAGAGGGCGAATGGCGCTTCCCGCCGATGGAAGCCGAGCAGGCGTTAGGTTATCTCTCTTTGTACATTGAGGGCTACCGTCAGGGAATGAACAAACCGCTCCTGTTACTGCCGGAAAGTGGCGGGGCGTGGATAAAAGCCTGTTATGACGCGCAGAATGATGCGATGTTAACGGATGAGGCTTCGCTGCAGAAAGCACGCAGTAAATTTATGCAGGCCTATGAAGGCAACATGATGGTGCGTGGCGAAGGTGAAGATGTCTGGTATCAGCGCTTATGGCGAACCCTTGAGCCAGAGTACTTCGAGGCTATCACGGAAGAGGCGCAGCGCTACCTGCTGCCGTTGTTTAAATTTAATCAGTCCTGAGCGCTGTATAAAAATTGCGCAGCATGGGGTGTTCATTTATGATGCACTTCTTATCACGGACTGATGTACCCAATAAAGAGATGTTGGCGTGTCCAGCACGCAATGTGTTAATGATGTAGCCGTGATAAAGAGGTAGCACCTTGTTTAAAGCGTTTGTTTTGTTTTTCGCCCTCTGGGTACCCGTCACTCAGGCAGACTCCGGTTGGCAACCCGTTCAGGAAACTATTCGTAAAAGCGAAAAAGATACCCGTCAATATCAGGCTATTCGTCTTGATAACGGCATGACCGTACTGCTGGTTTCCGATCCGCAGGCGGTGAAATCCCTTTCGGCATTAGTGGTGCCGGTTGGATCGCTGGAAGATCCTGACGCTCATCCTGGTCTTGCGCACTATCTGGAACATATGACGCTGATGGGGTCAAAAAAATACCCGCAGCCAGATAGCCTGTCCGAATTTTTGAAAATGCATGGCGGCAGCCACAATGCCAGCACGGCACCGTACCGCACGGCCTTTTATCTTGAAGTCGAAAATGATGCGCTGGAAGGGGCGGTCGATCGCCTTGCTGATTCCATCGCCGCCCCGTTGCTGGATAAAAAATATGCCGATCGTGAACGCAATGCGGTGAATGCCGAGCTGACCATGGCCCGCACGCGAGACGGTATGCGCATGGCCCAGGTCAGTGCCGAAACCATCAACCCTGCACACCCGGGTTCGCGTTTCTCCGGCGGTAACCTTGAGACGTTAAGCGACAAACCGAACAGCCCGGTGCTGGATGCCCTGCACGCGTTTCGCGATAAATACTACTCCGCCAACCTGATGAAAGCGGTCATCTACAGCAATAAACCGTTGCCGGAGCTGGCAGACATGGCGGCTAAAACGTTTGGCCGGGTGCCGAATAAAAATATCGACCTGCCGCAAATAAACGTCCCGGTGGTTACGGACGCGCAAAAAGGCATCGTTATCCACTACGTGCCGGCGCTGCCGCGCAAAGTGCTGCGCGTGGAATTCCGCATCGATAACAACACCGCGCAGTTTCGCAGTAAAACCGATGAGCTGGTGACCTACCTGATAGGTAACCGTAGCCCGGGTACGCTTTCTGACTGGCTGCAAAAACAGGGGCTGGTGGAAGGTATTCGCGCCGACTCCGATCCGGTTGTGAACGGCAATAGCGGCGTGCTGGCGATCTCCGCCACCCTGACCGACAAAGGACAGGCCAACCGTGATGAAGTCGTGGCGGCTATCTTCAGCTACCTCGCTTTACTGCGCGAGAAAGGCGTCGATAAGCGCTATTTTGATGAACTTGCCCACGTGCTGGATCTCGATTTCCGTTACCCGTCCATCACCCGCGACATGGATTACGTTGAGTGGCTGGCGGATACCATGATCCGCGTGCCGGTGGAACATACCCTCGATGCGGTAAATATTGCCGACCGGTATGACGCCGGGGCGGTAAAATCCCGCCTGGCGATGATGACGCCGGAGAATGCCCGCATCTGGTTCATCAGCCCGAACGAACCGCATAACAAGACGGCGTACTTTGTCGATGCCCCTTATCAGGTAGATAAAATCAGCGCACAGACCTTCGCCGACTGGCAGAAAAAGGCCGGGGAGATTGCGTTGAAGCTGCCGGAGCTGAACCCCTATATTCCGGATGACTTCTCGCTGACCAAAACGACTAAAGATTACCCGCACCCGGCGCTGATCATTGATGAGCCAACGCTGCGCGTCGTGTATACCCCAAGCCGCTATTTCGCCAGCGAGCCAAAGGCCGATGTCAGCGTGGTGCTGCGTAATCCAAAAGCGATGAACAGCGCCAAAAATCAGGTGATGTTCGCGCTCAATGATTATCTCGCCGGGATTGCGCTCGATCAGCTCAGCAACCAGGCGGCCGTGGGCGGCATCAGCTTCTCCACCAACGCCAACAACGGTTTGATGCTCAATGCAAACGGCTATACCCAGCGTTTGCCTCAGCTGTTCCAGGCACTGCTGGAAGGGTATTTCAGCTACACGCCGACGGAAGAGCAGCTTGAGCAGGCCAAATCGTGGTACGCCCAGATGATGGATTCTGCGGAGAAGGGCAAAGCTTACGATCTGGCGCTTATGCCGGCGCAAATGCTGTCGCAGGTTCCTTATTTCCAGCGAGAAGACCGCCGCGCGCTGCTGCCTTCGATCTCCTTAAAAGACGTGCTGGCGTACCGTGACGCGCTGAAAACCAACACGCGCCCGGAGTTCCTGATCGTCGGCAACATGAGTGAGGATCAGGCCAAAACCCTGGCGGAGAATGTGCGCACTCAGCTCGGTTCGAAAGGCGACGAGTGGTGCCGCAACCAGGACGTGCTGGTTGAGAAAAAGCAGAATGTGATTTTTGAAAAGACGGGTAACAGCACGGATTCTGCGCTGGCCGCGGTCTTTGTGCCAACGGGGTATGATGAATTCGCCAGCTCAGCGCAGAGCGCCGTGCTGGGACAAATTATTCAGCCGTGGTTCTATAACCAGTTACGCACAGAAGAGCAGCTTGGCTACGCGGTATTTGCCTTCTCCATGAACGTCGGCCGACAGTGGGGGCTGGGCTTCCTGCTGCAAAGCAGCGACAAACAGCCGGCGTATCTCTGGCAGCGTTACCAGGCCTTCTTCCCGCAGGTGGAAGCAAAGCTGCGCGCGATGAAGCCGGAAGAGTTTGCTCAGATCCAGCAGGCCGTCATCGCGCAGGTAATGCAGCCGCCGCAGACGCTGGGTGAAGAAGCCTCGCAGCTGAGCAAAGATTTCGATCGCGGTAATCTGAATTTTGATTCGCGTGATAAAGTAGTGGCCGAGATAAAACAGCTGACGCCGCAGAAGGTTGCCGACTTCTTCCATCAGGCGGTCATTAAGCCGCAGGGTATCACCATCCTGTCCCAGGTTTCCGGTAGCCAGAACGGGAAAACGGAGTACGTGAACCCGAAAGGCTGGAAAGTCTGGAAAAGCGTCAGCGCGCTGCAGCAATCTATGCCCTGGAGTAAGAAAGAATGACCGGTACCGCTGAGTCCCTTGATCCCTTACGTTTACCTCTGCAGGGTGAACGATTGATTGAAGCCTCAGCGGGAACGGGAAAAACCTTCACCATCGCCGCCCTTTATCTGCGTCTGCTGCTGGGGCTTGGCGGCAACGCCGCTTTTCCACGCCCTTTGAGCGTGGAAGAGCTGCTGGTGGTGACCTTCACCGAGGCTGCTACCGCTGAGCTGCGGGGCCGTATTCGTACCAATATCCACGAGCTGCGCATCGCCTGTCTGCGTCAGAGCACGAATAACCCTCTCTACGCGAGTCTTCTGGAAGAGATTGCCGATAAGCAACAGGCAGCACAGTGGCTGCTCCTCGCCGAACGGCAGATGGATGAAGCGTCCGTCTTCACCATTCACGGTTTTTGCCAGCGCATGCTGAGCCTGAATGCGTTTGAATCCGGCATGCTGTTTGAGCAGCAGCTTATTGAAGATGAATCCGTGCTTCGCTATCAGGCCTGCGCGGATTTCTGGCGTCGCCATTGCTACCCGTTACCGCGCGATATCGCCGAAGCCGTACACGCGTTGTGGAAGGGCCCGGAGGCGCTGCTGCGCGCTATCGATCGTTATCTGCAGGGGGAAGCGCCAGTCATCAAATCCCCGCCGCCGGCAGATGAAACGCTGGCCTCACGGCATGAAAAAATCATCGCGCAGATTGCCGACATCAAGCAAAAATGGCTTGAGTCCGTTGGCGAGATTGACGCAATCATCGAAAATTCCGGGATTGACCGACGCAAGTTTAACCGTGGCAATCAGGGGAAATGGATCGACAAGATCGGCGCATGGGCGCAGGAAGAGACGCGAGGCTACCAGCTCCCGGACGCGCTGGAGAAATTCTCCCAACGTTTCCTGGTTGAGCGGACCAAAGCCGACGGCATTGTCCCTGAGCATCCCCTGTTTGTGGCGATTGAATCCCTGCTGGCGGAGCCCTTAACGCTCAACGATCTGATGATTACCCGCGCCATGACGGAAATTCGCGAAGCCGTCGCGCGTGAGAAACGCCGCCGGGGTGAACTGGGTTTCGACGATATGCTGAGCCGCCTTGATGCGGCGCTGTGCAGTGAAAACGGTGAAGCGCTTGCCGCCGCGATCCGCACCCGTTTCCCGGTGGCGATGATCGACGAATTTCAGGATACCGACCCGCAGCAGTACCGCATTTTCCGCCGTATCTGGCGCCAGCAGCCCGACACCGCGCTGCTGCTAATCGGCGATCCGAAACAGGCTATCTACGCCTTCCGCGGTGCGGATATTTTCACCTACATGAAAGCCCGCAGCGAGGTTGACGCGCACTACACGCTCGATACCAACTGGCGCTCCTCTCCCGGCATGGTGGAAAGCGTCAACGGGCTCTTCAGCCGCATGGATACGGCGTTTATGTTCCGGGAGATCCCGTTTCAGCCGGTAAAGTTTGCCGAGAAAAATGCCTCGTTGCGCTTCGAGTTCAACGGCGAGACGCAGCCTGCCATGAACTTCTGGCTGCTGGATGGGGAAGGCTGCGGCGTTGCCGACTATCAAAATGCCATGGCCCAGCACTGTGCCGCGCAAATCCGTGACTGGCTCAGTGCGGGCGCGCGCGGTGACGCGCTGCTGTGGAAGGGGGATAAACCCACTCCGGTAAAGGCATCGGATATTACGGTACTGGTGCGTAGCCGTCAGGAGGCCGCGCTCATCCGCGACGCCCTGACGTTACTGAATATCCCCTCCGTCTACCTCTCAAACCGCGACAGCGTCTTTGAAACGCTGGAAGCGCAGGAGATGCTATGGCTGCTGCAGGCCGTGCTGGCCCCGGAGCGGGAAAGCACGCTGCGCAGCGCACTGGCGAGCGCGATGCTCGGGCTGAACGCGCGGGATATTGATGCGCTCAACAATGACGAAGCCGCATGGGATGCCGTGGTCGAAGAGTTTGTTCGCTACCGCGAAAAATGGCAGAAGCGCGGGGTAATGGCAATGGTGCGCGAGCTCATGGCGCAGCGCCACATTGCTGAGAATATGCTGGCGACAGCAGGCGGCGAGCGCCGTTTGACCGATATTTTACATATCAGCGAACTGTTGCAGGAAGCGGGTACGCAGCTGGAGAGCGAGCACGCTCTGGTGCGCTGGCTGGCGCAGCAGATTGCCGATCCGAACAGCAATTCGTCCAGCCAGCAGATGCGCCTCGAGAGTGATAAACATCTGGTGCAGATCGTCACCATTCACAAATCAAAAGGCCTGGAATATCCGCTGGTCTGGCTGCCGTTTATTGCCAATTACCGCGTGCAGGATCAGGCCTTTTACCACGATCGCGAATCGTTTGAGGCGGTGCTCGATCTCAGCAACGCGGAGTCCAGCGTTGAGCTGGCAGAGGCCGAACGTCTGGCGGAAGATTTACGCCTGCTCTACGTAGCGCTGACCCGTTCGGTCTGGCACTGCAGCCTGGGCGTTGCGCCTCTGTTCCGGCGTCGGGGCGAAAAGAGCGGGGAGAGCGATTTTCATCTGAGCGCGCTGGGGCGGCTTATTCAGCAGGGTGAACCCAAAGACGCGGCGGGCCTGCGCCAGTGCATCGAATCCCTTTGCACTGAGCATGTTGCCCTGCATATTCCTTCGCTGCCCGACAACAGCCGCTGGCAGATGCCGGAGCTGCGTGATTCAGCGCTCCATGCCCGCCAGGTTGTGCGTACGATAGCCGACGACTGGCGCGTCACCAGCTACTCCGGTTTACAACAGCACGGGCAGAGTATCGCTCAGGATCTGATGCCAAAACTGGACGTGGATGCCGCGGGGGCCGGTAGCGTACCCGTTGAGCCGGTGCTCACGCCGCACCAGTTCCCGCGCGGCGCTTCTCCAGGCACGTTTTTGCACAGCCTGTTTGAAGAGCTGGATTTTACCCAGCCGGTTTCCGAAGAGTGGGTGCTGAAGATGTTACAGAGCGGTGGTTACGACGCGCATTGGCAGCCGGTTCTCACCGACTGGATCCGCGCGGTTCTGCATGCTCCGCTCACCGCGCAGGGGATCTCGCTTAGCCAGTTGACTACCAAAGATAAGCAGGTGGAGATGGAGTTTTATCTCCCCATCGCCAGCCCGCTCAGGGCAGAGGCGCTTGATGCGGTGATCCGCGAGTACGATCCGTTATCCGCCGGGTGCCCGCCGCTGAACTTCCGCCAGGTGCAGGGGATGCTCAAAGGTTTTATCGACCTGGTTTTCCGCCACGAAGGGCGCTACTACCTGCTGGATTACAAATCGAACTGGCTGGGTGAAAGCAGCGAAGCCTACACGCAAGACGCGATGGCCGCGGCCATGCAGATGCATCGCTACGATCTGCAGTACCAGCTTTATACCCTGGCGCTGCACCGTTACCTGCGCCATCGCATGGCTGATTACCGCTACGAAGCGCATTTTGGCGGCGTAATTTACCTGTTCCTGCGCGGAGTGGATGCTAACGACCCGCGTTCCGGCGTCTTTAGCACGCGTCCGGCTGCGGAACTGATTGAAAAAATGGATAACCTGTTTGCTGCAGGCACGGAGGAGGTGGCATGACGATGCAGGCGCTACTGCTGGACGCGGTTGAACAACGATTACTGCGCCACCTGGATGTGCAGTTCGCCATGATGGTGGCAGGTGAGGAGCCTGCCGTCATGCTTGCCGCCGCCATTCTGAGCAAAGACGCGGGGGAGGGGCACGTGTGTCTGCCGCTGTCGCGTCTGGCGGTGGATGAGAAGATGCCTCCGGTTTTACAGGCGTGCTTCGCGCTGCTGGGTGACGCAGTGGACTGGCAGGAGATACTACTCGGCTCGCCTGCCGTGAGCGGAGCCGATACCGGGACGCCGATGATCCTTGTCGGCGAGCGTTTGTATCTTAATCGGCTCTGGCGTAACGAACTGACGGTAGCGCGCTTTTTCAGCGAGACCAACGCCCCGCTTCCCTGCGATGAAACGCAGCTGCGGCAAACGCTGGATACGCTGTTCACCTCTGACGACGAGACAGACTGGCAGAAAGTGGCGGCTGCCGTGGCCTTAACGCGACGGATCTCGGTGATTTCTGGCGGCCCGGGTACCGGGAAAACGACCACCGTGGCAAAACTGCTTGCCGCGTTGATTCAGTTATCGGGTGAGCAAAAGTGCCGTATTCGCCTGGCGGCCCCCACCGGTAAAGCGGCGGCACGTCTGACGGAATCGTTAGGCGGCGCGCTGCAAAAGCTGCCGCTAACCGGGGAGCAGCTTGCGCTTTTCCCCAATGAGGCCAGCACGCTGCACCGTTTGCTTGGCGCACAGCCGGGTAGCCAGCGTCTGCGCTATCATGCCGGTAATCCGCTGCACCTTGACGTGCTGGTGGTGGATGAAGCCTCAATGATTGACCTGACGATGATGTCGCGTTTGATCGATGCGCTACCGCCGCACGCGCGCGTCATTTTCCTCGGCGATCGTGACCAGCTTGCCTCCGTGGAGGCGGGGGCGGTACTGGGTGATATCTGCACCTATGCCAGCCTGGGATATACAGCTGAACGCGCTCAGGAGTTAGCCCGTCTCACCGGATGCTCGCTCACCTCTGAAAACCATTCGCTAGCAGGGGCGCTGCGCGACAGCCTGTGTCTGCTGCAAAAAAGCTACCGTTTCGGCAGCGACTCCGGCATCGGCCAGCTTGCGGCAGCGGTGAACCGGGGCGACCGGCGCGCCACCACGGCGGTATTTGACGGAACCTTTACGGATATTGAGAAAAAATCGCTGCAAAGCGCGGAAGAGTATCAGGCGATGCTTGACGACGCCCTGCAGGGGTACCAGCGCTTTCTGACGGACGTACAACAGCAAAGTACGCCGGAGCAGGTCATTGCCGCGTTTGGCGAATATCAGTTGCTCTGTGCGCTGAGGGAAGGCCCCTTTGGTGTCCGGGGTCTTAACGACAGGCTGGAACAGCTGCTGGCGCAAAAACGCAAAATTAACCGTACCCCGCACTCGCGCTGGTATGAAGGGCGACCGGTGATGATCTCCCGTAACGACAGCGCGCTGGGATTGTTTAACGGGGATATCGGGATTGCGCTCGACTGCGGTCAGGGACTGCGCGTCTGGTTCCAGATGCCGGACGGGAGCGTGAAGTCTTTCCAGCCCAGCCGTTTGCCCGAGCATGAAACCGCCTGGGCGATGACGGTGCATAAATCCCAGGGCTCCGAATTTAACCACGCGGCGCTGATCCTGCCCACGCAGCTTTCCCCCGTCATTACCCGCGAGCTGATCTATACCGCCATAACGCGCGCGCGTCAGCGCCTGTCGCTGTATACCGATGAACGCGTGCTGGTGCAGGCGATTGCCACCTGTACGGAACGTCGAAGCGGGCTGGGCGCGATATTTGAGTCCCTCTGAACGAAAGCCCTCGCCGGACGGTGAGGGCGTCGTATTATCCCAGGTCAGCCATCAGTACTTTTGAGCGGCGCTGATAGTTGTACATCTCTTTCTTCGTCTCCGGCAGAGAATCGATATCCACCGGCGTAAACCCGCGCTCCTGGAACCAGTGAATGCTGCGCGTCGTCAGGACGAACAGCTTGCTCAGCCCCATCTGGCGCGCCTGTGCCGCCACGCGCTCAAGCAGCATTTCACCGCGAGAAGAGCTGCGGTAATCAGGATGCACTGCCACGCAGGCCATTTCACCGATCTTCTCTTCCGGGAACGGATAGAGCGCGGCGCAGGCGATGGTCAGGTTATCGCGCTGAATAATGGTGAATTTGTCGATCTCCATCTCCAGCTGTTCGCGTGAGCGACGCACCAGAATACCCTGCTGTTCCAGCGGGCGGATCAGTTCCAGAATGCCGCCGATATCGTTGATGGTGGCGCGGCGGATCTGCTCCGCACTCTCCATCACAATCTGTGTACCAATACCGTCGCGGGAGAACAGCTCCTGCAGCAATGCCCCGTCTTCCTGATAGCTGATCAGGTGGCTGCGGCGCACGCCGCTGCGGCAGGCCTTCACGGCGCCACGCAGGAAGCGGACGGTGCCGGAGTGGTAATCGCCTTCGGCTTCCAGCGCCTCCACGCGGGCCTGGGCTTCGTTCGGGAAGAGTTCCGGCACGATTGTTCCTTCATCGTTCACCACGCCCTGGGAGGAGCAGAACCCAATCATTTTTTCCGCCTTCAGCTTGATCGCCAACTGCGTGGCGATCTCTTCAGACGTCAGGTTAAAGCTTTCGCCCGTTACAGAGACAGCGACCGGGCCCATCAGCACGATGGCACCGCTGTCCAGCTGGCGATGAATGGCTTCTTCATCAATACGACGAATACGGCCGCTGTGACAGTAATCCACGCCATCGTCCACGCCAAGCGGCTGGGCAATGATGAAGTTGCCGCTCACGACGTTGATATGCGCCCCCTGCAGCGGCGTGTTGTTCAGGCTCATGGACAGGCGAGCGGTAATATCCAGCTGCAGCAGGCCCGCCGCCTGTTTCACCAGCTCAAGGGTTTTGGCATCGGTGACGCGGGTATGTTTGTGGTAAATCGGCTCGTGGTGGTGAGCGGCCAGGTTGGCGTCGATCTGTGGACGCGCGCCATACACCACCACCAGGCGGATCCCCAGGCTGTGCAGCAGGCCAATGTCATTGACGATGCTGGAAAAATTTTCATGCTCAATGGCTTCGCCGCCAAGCATGATGACAAACGTTTTTCCCCGATGGGCGTTGATATAGGGAACAGAATGGCGGAATCCCTGGACCAGTTCGGTTCTACGTTCCTTCACCATGGCACAACCCTTAATGAATGTTTATTCGTAATTTCTGTATTTTTATTCGATTGTGGTCGCGTGTGCAAGCGCAAATTTTCCGCGACCCACAGAAATTGGTAAGT
The DNA here is from genome assembly GCF_026420145.1 of Enterobacter pseudoroggenkampii. Taxonomy (NCBI): domain Bacteria; kingdom Pseudomonadati; phylum Pseudomonadota; class Gammaproteobacteria; order Enterobacterales; family Enterobacteriaceae; genus Enterobacter; species Enterobacter pseudoroggenkampii. The sequence continues at coordinate 1,546 of NZ_JAPMLV010000005.1, read as the reverse complement.
AATCCGTGCGTTAGCGTATGATTGTTTACCCTTTTATAGATGACAGTTTATGCGTCATTCGTTAAAGTTTTCGGTCAATCTGGACATTTTGTATATCAGTCAGTGTTCTTGCTCGGGAGAAGCATGTCGGGATCCAATTCAGCAATAAGCCGCCGCCGTTTGTTAAAAGGGGCCGGGGCAATGTGGTTGCTTAGCGTCAGTCAGGTCGGTCTTGCCGCCACCAGCCAGGTCGTGGCGGTGCGCGTCTGGCCATCGTCGACCTATACGCGCGTGACGGTCGAATCCAATCGCGTGCTGAAATATAAGCAATTTGCCCTCAGCAACCCGGAGCGTGTGGTGGTGGATCTCGAAGGCGTTAACCTCAACTCCGTGCTGAAAGGAATGGCGGCGCAGATCCGCGGTGACGATCCGTTTATTAAATCGGCGCGCGTCGGGCAATTTGATCCGCAAACCGTGCGCATGGTGTTTGAACTGAAGCAGAACGTTAAGCCGCAGCTATTTGCCCTGGCGCCTGTTGCGACCTTCAAAGAGCGCCTGGTGATGGATCTCTACCCGGCCAATGCGACGGATATTCAGGATCCGCTTCTTGCCCTGCTGGAGGATTACAACAAGGGCGATTTGGAGCGTCAGGTGCCCCCTGCGCAAAGCGGTCCGCAGCCGGGGAAAGCAGGGCGCGATCGTCCGATTGTGATCATGCTCGATCCAGGCCACGGTGGCGAAGACTCTGGCGCGGTGGGGAAATACCGTACGCGTGAAAAAGACGTGGTGCTGCAAATTGCGCGCCGCCTGAAAGCGTTGATTGATAAAGAAGGCAATATGCGCGCCTATATGACGCGTAATGAGGATGTCTTCATTCCGCTGAAGGTCCGGGTGGCGAAAGCGCAGAAGCAGCGTGCCGATTTGTTCGTGTCGATCCATGCGGATGCGTTTACCAGCCGTCAGCCAAGCGGCTCGTCGGTGTTTGCGCTCTCGACCAAAGGCGCGACCAGTACCGCCGCGAGATACCTTGCGGATACCCAGAACGCCTCTGACTTAATTGGTGGCGTGGGCAAAAGCGGCGATCGCTACGTCGACCACACCATGTTTGATATGGTGCAGTCGCTGACCATTAACGACAGCCTGAAGTTTGGTAAAGCGGTGCTGGGCAAGCTGGGCAACATCAATAAGCTGCATAAAAACAGCGTTGAACAGGCCGGGTTTGCGGTACTCAAGGCGCCGGATATCCCGTCCATTCTGGTAGAAACCGCGTTTATCAGTAACGTGGAAGAGGAGCGTAAGCTCAAGACGGCAAAATTCCAGCAGGAGGTGGCGGAGTCGATTCTGGCAGGGATTCGTGCGTATTTCTCTGACGGGGCGACGCTGGCGCGGCGCGGGTAGATCTTTTGGCCGGGTTCACGCCCGGCAAATTCACAAACGACAGATACAAAAAAACACCCTTAAGGGTGTTTATTGTTTTAGAAGTGTTGGTTGCGGGGGCCGGATTTGAACCGACGACCTTCGGGTTATGAGCCCGACGAGCTACCAGGCTGCTCCACCCCGCGTCCGT
>NZ_JAPMLV010000004.1 GCF_026420145.1 Enterobacter pseudoroggenkampii | reverse complement strand
GTTTTAGAAGTGTTGGTTGCGGGGGCCGGATTTGAACCGACGACCTTCGGGTTATGAGCCCGACGAGCTACCAGGCTGCTCCACCCCGCGTCCGTCTTTCTACTCTTGTAGAAGCTTACTTCTTCAAATTTGATTGGTTGCGGGGGCCGGATTTGAACCGACGACCTTCGGGTTATGAGCCCGACGAGCTACCAGGCTGCTCCACCCCGCGTCCGTCTTTCTACAGTCGTAGAAGATACTTCATCAAATTTTAATTGGTTGCGGGGGCCGGATTTGAACCGACGACCTTCGGGTTATGAGCCCGACGAGCTACCAGGCTGCTCCACCCCGCGTCCGTGGATGCGCACTATACTCGGATAGGTTTGTGATGCAACCCCTTTTTCACATTTATCATGATTTTGTATGCAAATTGAACGACATGGCGTTGTTTGGACTACTTTTTGCGCAAAATTTGCCAAAGGGCATGCGATCGCATTTCATTAGCCCTGGCGGTTTGTTATCTTCATCACGCGGAAATGGGCAACTTAAAGACGAGATATAATGAAAGGACGTTGGGCGAAGTATCTGATGGCGGGCGCAATGGTAGCGATTCTTGCGGCCTGTTCTTCCAAACCGACCGATCGCGGTCAACAGTATAAAGACGGGAAGTTATCCCAGCCTTTCTCTTTAGTTAATCAGCCTGATGCGGTCGGCGCACCGATTAATGCCGGTGATTTCTCCGAGCAGGTCTACCAGATCCGCAACGCGTCGCCGCGTCTGTATGGCACCCAGAGTAGCGTGTATAACGCGGTCCAGGACTGGCTGAAAGCAGGCGGCGATACGCGCAACATGCGCCAGTTTGGTATCGACGCCTGGCAGATGGAAGGGGCCGATAACTACGGCAACGTTCAGTTTACCGGCTATTACACCCCGGTTATCCAGGCACGACACTCGCGTCAGGGCGAGTTCCAGTATCCTATCTACCGTATGCCGCCAAAACGCGGTCGTCTGCCGTCTCGTGCTGAGATCTACGCCGGTGCGCTGAGCGAAAACTACGTTCTGGCCTACAGCAACTCCCTGATGGATAACTTCATCATGGACGTTCAGGGCAGCGGTTACATTGATTTTGGCGACGGTTCACCGCTTAACTTCTTTAGCTATTCCGGTAAAAACGGCCACGCCTATCGCAGTATTGGCAAGGTGCTGATCGACCGTGGCGAAGTGAAGAAAGAAGATATGTCGATGCAGGCGATCCGCGAGTGGGGCGAGAAACACAGCGAAGCCGAGGTGCGTGAGCTGCTGGAGCAGAACCCGTCGTTCGTCTTCTTCAAACCGCAAAACTTCGCCCCGGTGAAAGGGGCGAGTGCCGTTCCGCTGATTGGCCGCGCGTCGGTAGCATCGGATCGCTCGATTATTCCTGCAGGCACCACGCTGCTGGCTGAAGTACCTCTGCTGGACAACAACGGCAAGTTCAACGGCCAGTATGAGCTGCGTCTGATGGTGGCGCTGGACGTCGGCGGGGCGATCAAAGGTCAGCACTTCGATATCTATCAGGGCATTGGCCCTGACGCTGGCCACCGCGCGGGCTGGTATAACCACTACGGACGCGTGTGGGTACTGAAGGCGGCGCCGGGTGCCGGAAACGTATTCAGCGGCTGATTGTGGTATTCTGAGCGCAATACGGATTACTGTTCAGGGTGAGGAAAACCTCACCCTTTTTACATCTGAGGTTTTATGTCTGTGGTAATCAGCGACGCCTGGCGCCAGCGTTTTGGCGGGACGGCACGTTTATATGGTGAAAAAGCCCTGCAGCTGTTTGCGGATGCGCATGTCTGCGTCGTGGGCATTGGTGGTGTGGGGTCGTGGGCGGCAGAAGCGCTGGCGAGAACCGGTATTGGCGCAATCACGCTGATTGACATGGATGACGTGTGCGTCACCAACACCAACCGTCAAATCCACGCTCTGCGTGATAACGTCGGCCTGGCGAAGTCTGAGGTCATGGCGGAGCGTATCCGCTTGATCAACCCGGAGTGCCGCGTGACGGTGATCGACGACTTTGTGACGGCAGATAACGTCGCGGAGTATATGAGTAAAGGCTACAGCTATGTGATTGACGCCATCGACAGCGTACGGCCAAAAGCGGCGCTGATCGCATACTGCCGCCGCTACAAGGTGCCGCTGGTCACGACGGGCGGCGCGGGCGGGCAAATCGATCCGACGCAGATCCAGGTGGCCGATCTGGCGAAAACGATCCAAGATCCGCTGGCTGCCAAGCTGCGTGAGCGCCTGAAGAGCGACTTTAACGTGGTGAAGAACAGCAAAGGCAAGCTGGGCGTCGACTGCGTGTTCTCGACCGAAGCGCTGGTCTACCCGCAGGCGGACGGTTCCGTGTGTGCGATGAAAAGCACGGCGGAAGGGCCAAAGAGAATGGATTGCGCCTCCGGGTTTGGTGCGGCCACCATGGTGACCGCCTCCTTCGGCTTTGTGGCGGTGTCTCACGCCCTTAAGAAAATGATGGCGAAGGCGGAACGTCAGGCCTGAGCCTGACGTGCGGCATCCAGTACCGCGTCGCTGAGCGCGATCAACCCCTGACCGCGCGAGGCGCTGAGCTGCGCGCGCAGTCCAAGCTCATCAAATAACGCCAGCGGCGAATGTGCCAGCAGTTCCGCCGCGCTTTTCCCTTCCACAGCGGTTAACAATACGGCCAGCAGGCCCCGGACAATGCGGCCTTCGCTGTCGCCGAAGAAGTGCAGCTTCTCGCCGGAGACGCTCACGCCCAGCCAGACGCGGTTTTCACAGCCAGCGATCTCTTTCGCCTGCGCTTTGAGATCGTCTGAAAGCGCAGGGAGCTGTTTACCCAGCAGGATCAGCTGACGATATTTATCTTCCCACTGCTGGAGCGGGGCGAAGGTCTGTTTTAAGGTCTCTTCTGTGATGACCGTGCCAAACGGATGTCCGGCTAAAGCAGCGCTAGTCATTAATCCACCAGTATTTCAAGGGCGCGGTCAACGGCGGCAACCAGCGCATCGACATCGCTTTGGGTATTATACGGCGCAAACGAGGCGCGCAGCGTACCGTTAACGCCGAGCGCCGCCAGCAGCGGCTGGGCGCAGTGCTGTCCGGCACGCAGGGCAATGCCATATCCGGCCAGCAGCGTCACCATGTCGCTATGATGAACGCCCGCAAAATCAAAGGCGAGCAGGCTGGAGTCCTGAACGCGGAACGAACGGAAACCCGGGCGCTTTTTGAGTTCTTCCTCTGCCAGCGTCGCCAGTCCCCGGCTCCAGCTTTCAGCCTGGACAATGTCGGTTTCTGCCAGCCACTCCAGCGCCGCGCTTAAGCCAATCACCCCCGCCACGTTCGGCGTACCGGCTTCCAGACGATAGGGAACGTCCTGAGTGTTGAAGCCATCGAACGACACTTCGGTAATCATTTTGCCGCCACCGAGCCACGGCGTCATTTTTGCCAGCAGATCTGGCTTGCCATATAACGCCCCTATACCGGTTGGTCCGTAGAGCTTATGTCCTGAGAAGGCATAGAAGTCGATATCCAGCGCCTGCACATCAGCAGGGAAGTGCACCACGCCCTGCGCGCCGTCGACCATTACCACCATCCCGCTGGCATGGGCTATGCGAATGGCCTGAGCCAGGTCCGGGCAGCCTCCCGTGACGTTCGACATCTGTCCGAGCGCCAGAATGCGGCTGCGGGAGGTAATCAGCTCGGGGAGACGGGCCACATCGGGCAGAAGATCTGCACCCAGTGGAAGCTTCACCACGCGTGCACCCGTTTGCTCGGCCACCATCAGCCACGGCACCAGGTTGGCGTGATGTTCCGCCTCGCTAACGACGATCTCATCGCCCGGCTGAAGCAGCGGGCGCGCGTAGCACTGGGCCACCATGTTGATGGCCTCGGTCGTACCGCGCGTCCAGACGATGTTTTTCCCGCTTTCGGCATTGATCAGGTGTGCGACCTGATCGCGTGCCGCTTCATAGCGCGCGGTTAAACGCTGCGCTTCGGCAAACTGGCTGCGATGCACGTTCCCGGCGCTCAGGCTGTAGAACTGCTGCGTGGCCTCAATCACCGCCTGGGGCTTAAGGGCGGTGGCGGCGCTATCCAGATAAATACCGGCATCGGCCAGGGCCGGAAACTGTGCGCGGAACTGCGCGGGGCTGAAAGCGTTCATGGGATTCCTCATTTCAATATAGCGATCGTCGCGCAATTTCAGCGGCAGGGCAAGGAGGTTGATATCTATCAGAATTGTCTGCTTATCCTGATGCCCCTAAAAAAGCAGGTTATGCTAAATAGTGTTAGGCGGATGTTTTAGCCTGTTATAAATCGAGGTTTGAATAGCATTAATTGCTAAAGGAGAATAATCATGAATAAGACAGCTGCAATCATTTCTGCCTGTGCGTTTACTTTTGCCCTGAGCGCGTGTTCCGGTAACAACTACGTGATGCACACCAACGATGGTCGTTCTATCGTATCGGAAGGGAAACCGACTACTGATAACGATACCGGGATGATTTCATACAAAGATGCTAACGGGAACAAGCAGCAGATCAACCGCACGGACGTGAAAGAGATGAAAGAGATCGAGCATTAACAGATCGCAGGCGAAAAAAAAGCACCGCAAATTGGCGGTGCTACATTAATCACTATGGACAGACAGGGTAAATGTACAGGAAGTGAAAAATTGGTAGCGTTGCTACCGTGGTCTGAATCGCAGACCAATTGCAAACACAACAACACAACATCACAACCGTAAGCCAAAAGCCCTTCAGAACACGCATTCCGAAAAAAGCTCTTCGTTCCGGCTCAGGAAGTGCCGCCACTATAGGTATTTGCTGGTAGTTCCTCAACGGACAAATTATAATGGCTCAGATAAAAAAAACTAATAGGTTAAACGTTGTTTCCTGTTTGTTAAAATCCGTTAACATCTAAGCCAGATAACCATGTCAAAGCGATTGCCACCCCTCAATGCATTACGTGTTTTTGATGCAGCAGCACGTCACCTGAGCTTCACCCGCGCAGCCGATGAGCTTTTTGTGACACAGGCCGCAGTAAGTCATCAAATCAAGTCTCTGGAGGATTTTCTGGGCCTTAAGCTGTTTCGTCGACGCAACCGTTCGTTGTTGTTGACCGAAGAGGGGCAGAGCTATTTTCAGGATATTAAAGAGATTTTTTCACAGCTTACGGAAGCCACGCGTAAGCTGCAGGCTCGCAGTGCAAAAGGTGCCCTGACCGTCAGTTTATTGCCCAGTTTTGCCATTCAATGGCTGGTGCCAAGACTTTCAAGCTTTAACTCAGCTTATCCGGGGATCGACGTTCGAATCCAGGCCGTAGATCGTCAGGAAGATAAGCTGGCAGATGACGTGGACGTTGCCATTTTTTATGGTCGCGGTAACTGGCCGGGCTTGCGTGTTGAGAAATTATACGCAGAATATCTCCTGCCGGTCTGCTCTCCTCTGCTGTTAACAGGTGAAAAGGCGCTGAAGTCACCCGCTGACCTTGCTCAGCATACGCTTTTGCATGATGCCTCTCGACGCGACTGGCAAACTTATACCCGTCAATTAGGTCTTACTCATATAAACGTGCAGCAGGGACCCATCTTTAGCCACAGTGCTATGGTGTTACAGGCTGCCATTCACGGGCAGGGCGTGGCGTTGGCGAACAACGTCATGGCGCAGTCCGAAATTGAGGCAGGCCGCCTGGTTTGCCCTTTTAATGATGTACTGGTCAGCAAGAATGCGTTTTATCTGGTTTGTCATGACAGTCAGGCAGAACTGGGTAAAATAGCCGCCTTCCGGCAGTGGATACTGGCGAAAGCGGCAACCGAGCAAGAAAAATTCCGCTTCAGGTATGAACAATAACGTTTGTGTGCCGGGCACGCATCAATTCAGGACTTAAACATGACCAGCCGATTCATGCTGATTTTTGCCGCGGTGAGTGGCTTTATTTTTGTTGCACTGGGCGCCTTTGGCGCACATGTCTTAAGCAAGTCTTTAGGCGCAGTAGAGATGGGCTGGATCCAGACCGGCCTTGAATATCAGGCGTTCCATACGCTGGCTATTTTTGGGCTGGCGGTGGCGATGCAGCGTCGTATCAGTATCTGGTTTTACTGGAGCAGCGTGTTTATGGCGCTGGGTACCGTGTTGTTCAGCGGTAGCCTGTACTGTCTTGCGCTCTCACATCTGCGCCTGTGGGCGTTCGTTACACCTGTCGGCGGCTTCAGCTTCCTGGCGGGTTGGGTATTAATGTTTATCGGAGCTATCCGTCTGAAACGCAAGGGCGTTGTTCATGAATAAGGTTGTTTTATATTGTCGCCCGGGGTTTGAGAAAGAGTGCGCCGCGGAAATTACCGATAAAGCGGCGAAGCGCGAAGTCTTCGGCTTTGCCCGCGTAAAAGAGAACGCGGGCTATGTGGTATTCGAGTGCTATCAGCCTGAAGACGCAGACAAGCTGGCACGCGAGCTGCCGTTCAGCTCGCTGATCTTTGCTCGCCAGATGTTTGTTGCGGGTGAGCTGCTGAAGGATCTTCCGCCGGAAGACCGCATCACGCCAATTGTCGGCATGCTGCAGGGCGTGGTGGAGAAGGGCGGCGATCTGCGCGTTGAAGTGGCGGATACCAACGAAAGTAAAGAGCTGATGAAGTTCTGTCGTAAATTCACCGTGCCGCTGCGTGCGGCGCTGCGTGATGCGGGCGTGCTGACGAACTACGAAACGCCCAAGCGTCCGGTGGTGCATATCTTCTTTATCGCACCAGGCTGCTGCTATACAGGCTATTCATACACTACCAACAACTCTCCCTTCTTTATGGGCATCCCGCGTTTGCGTTTCCCGTCCGATGCGCCAAGCCGTTCCACACTCAAGCTGGAAGAGGCGTTCCACGTCTTTATCCCGGCGGATGAGTGGGATGAGCGTCTGGCAAACGGCATGTACGCCGTTGACCTTGGCGCGTGCCCGGGCGGCTGGACCTATCAGCTGGTGAAACGCAATATGTGGGTATCGTCCGTTGATAACGGTCCAATGGCGCAAAGCCTGATGGACACCGGGCAGGTCACGTGGCTGCGTGAAGATGGTTTCCGCTATCGCCCGAACCGTAACAACATCTCGTGGATGGTGTGCGATATGGTTGAGAAGCCGGCAAAAGTCGCCGCGCTGATGGCCTCCTGGCTGGTGAACGGCTGGTGTCGTGAGACCATTTTCAACCTCAAGCTGCCGATGAAAAAGCGCTATGAGGAAGTGTCGCAGAATCTGGCCTATATTCAGGAGCAGATGGATGAACACGGTATTAACGTGGAGATCCAGGCGCGTCAGCTGTATCACGACCGCGAAGAGGTGACGGTGCATATTCGTCGCTGGTGGGCTGCGGTTGGCGGACGTCGCGACGAGCGATAGTGCGCGCTTTGTTTTGCCCGGTGGCGCTGCGCTTACCGGGCCTACAAACCCGTGTCGTCGTTTTAACGTTCTAACCGCAGCTGCTGTAAATTCCCGTCCAGCTGTAAATCCGTCTGTAGCGTTGCGATTTCCCGGCAGATAAACGCCATCTCTTTATGCGCCTCCAGCTTCTTGCGCCACTTTTCTGGCACCTCATCCAGACGGGCGTAAATTCCTTCCAGACTCTGAAAATCGGTCAGCAGCTGTGCGGCGCTCTTCGGCCCAATCCCGGCCACACCCGGAACTTTAGAACTGCTGATGCCTGCCAGCCCCCAGTAATCCGGCAGTTGCTCAGGCGATACGCCAAACTCGCTGGCAATAAACGGCGCGTCCAGCCAGCGTTTTTGAAAATAGTCGCGAATGCGGATAGTCGGGGAGAGCAGCTGGCAGTAGCCTTTGTCCGTTGAAACGATCGTGGCCTGATGCCCGGCACTCGCCACCTTTACGGCCAGGGTAGCCGCGAGATCGTCGGCTTCATTTCCCTGTGCCCCCCAGCAGGGGACGCTCCGCTGTTCAAATGCGGCGCGCAGCATGGGCAATTCGGCGTGAAGATCGTCCGGCATCGGTGCGCGTCCGGCTTTGTAGTCCGGCAGACGCTGGTGCCGCCAGCCCGTATTGCGGGCTTCGTCATCAAATACCGCGACCGCATGGGTGGGTTCACTGTGGCGGATAAGCTGTTCCAGCGCGTGCAGACAGGTGTCTTTACAAGGCGTCCCCTGTACCGCATGGATACGGCGAATCAGGTTAAGTGCATCGACGATAAGTAAATGAACGGCCACAGATAATCTCCCTTCTATCTCATGCGTGAAGGGTAACACTGTCAGCAGCGTGAAACTATGAATGGTGGGGAAAACAGGAAGAAGCCTCGCAAAACGAGGCTTCCTGAGAGGCTTAATCGCAGGTCACGATCTTCATCGCCAGGCCGCCGCGAGAGGTTTCGCGGTATTTGGCGTTCATATCTTTACCCGTTTCGTACATGGTTTCGATAACCTTATCGAGACAGACGCGCGGCTCGCTGGTGCGGCGCAGCGCCATACGTGCCGCGTTCACCGCCTTCACGGAGGCAATCGCGTTACGTTCGATGCACGGCACCTGTACCTGTCCGGCAACCGGGTCACAGGTCAGTCCCAGGTTATGTTCCATGCCGATTTCCGCAGCAATGCACACCTGTGTCGGGCTTGCACCCAACAGTTCGGCCAGACCCGCCGCCGCCATGGAGCACGCCACGCCGACTTCACCCTGACAGCCGACTTCCGCACCGGAAATGGAGGCGTTCATTTTGTACAGTGAACCAATTGCACTGGCGACCAGCAGGTAGCGCGCCAGTGAGTTCGCGTTCACTTCACGGATAAACTTGTCGTAGTACGCCAGCACTGCCGGAACGATACCACAGGCACCGTTAGTCGGCGCGGTGACCACACGGCCCCCTGCGGCGTTCTCTTCGTTCACCGCCAGGGCGAACATGTTGATCCAGTCAACGACGGCCATTGGGTCCGTTGTCGTTTTGTCAGTGCTCACCAGCATACGGCGCAGCGCTGCAGCACGACGCGGCACGCGAAGCTTGCCAGGCAGAACGCCTTCGGTAGTGATCCCACGCTCAATACCGCCGCGCATCACGTCCCAGACGTTAGTGAAGTGCTGCTCCAACTCTTCTTTGCTGTGCAGCGCCAGCTCGTTTTTCATCATCAGGCCGGAGAGGGAAAGGCCCGTCTCCTGGCAGTGACGCTGAAGATCCGCCGCCGTTTTGTACGGATACGGCACCTCGACAGAAGCGTTATCGGTTTGACCAAAGTGGTCTTCGTCGACGATAAAACCGCCGCCGATAGAGTAATACGTCTGGCTGTATACCGCTTTGTCGCCGGCCAGTGCGGTAATGCGCATGCCGTTTTCGTGCAGCGACAGGTTGTCCGCATGGAAATTCATGCAGTGGTCAACCGGGAATTCAACCTCATGCTCACCGTTCGCCAGCAGCAGGCGACCGTGGGTGTTCACATCCTGGATGAAGCCAGGGATCGCATCAATATCAACGGTATCCGGCAGATTTCCCGCCAGGCCCATGATAATGGCGATATCGGTATGGTGGCCTTTCCCGGTCAGGGAAAGCGAGCCATATACATCGGCAACCACGCGGGTAATGTCATGCAAGATGCCGCGTGCAATCAAGTCATCCGTGAACTGCTTACCGGCTTTCATTGGTCCGACGGTGTGAGAGCTGGAAGGACCAATACCGATTTTGAAAATATCGAATACGCTAATCATGATGCGTCCATTGCTTTCAGTCAGAGAGGGAGGAGTGCGCCGTCCGAAGACGGCGCGGGTGATAATCAGAACATGGTGTACAGGGAGTAGAAGATCGCAGAGATTGCGATAAGACCCATGATAACCACAAAGACGTTGCTCACATGACCGCTGTACTTGCGCATAGCAGGGACTTTCTGAATCGCGTACATCGGCATCAGGAACAGAATCATCGCGATGACCGGGCCGCCCAGGGTTTCAATCATGCCCAGGATGCTTGGGTTCAGCGTTGCTACCGCCCAGGTGGTGAGCAGCATGAACAGTGCAGTGATTTTGTTCAGCTTGTTGATTTCAATGCTCTTGCCTTTACCGCGCAGAGATTTAATCACCATACCGTTGAAGCCTTCACGTGCGCCGAGGTAGTGGCCCAGGAAGGATTTGGTGATGGCGATAATCGCGATGATAGGTGCCATCCACGCAATGACAGGTGCGTTAAAGTGGTTTGCCAGGTAAGACAGAATAGAGATGTTCTGCTCTTTCGCTGCCGCCAGGTCCGCCGGGGAGAGGCTCAGTACGCAGCTGAAGACGAAGAACATAACGGTCAGTACCATCATGATGTGAGCGCGTGCCAGGATGCTGGAGCACTTCTTCTCTGCACCATTACCGTACTCTTCACGTTTCGCAACAGCGAAAGAGGAGATGATTGGGGAGTGGTTGAAAGAGAACACCATTACCGGAATCGCCAGCCAGAGTGTCATCAGCAGGCCGTTACCGGTTGCCGATGCGCTGCTCAGGGACAGGGTTTCCAGCGCTGCACCGTTCCACTGTGGGATCAGGTAGCAAGCCAGCACCATCAGAGCAATAACGAACGGGAAGACCAGTACGCTCATTGCTTTCACAATCATCTGCTCACCGAAGCGCACGATGGTCATCATGCCCACAATCAGGATCAGAGACAGAATCGCACGCGGCGGCGGCGTCATGTGCAGCTGGTGCATCATGAAGCTTTCAACGGTGTTAGTGATCGCCACGCTGTAGACCAGCAGAATAGGGTAAATCGCGAAGAAGTAGAGCAGGGTAATCAATTTACCTGCGCCAACGCCGAAATGCTCTTCAACCACTTCAGTGATGTCTTCGCCCGGGTTTTTACCGGACAGCACGAAGCGGGTCAGACCGCGGTGTGCAAAGAAGGTCATCGGGAAAGCAATGATAGCCATAATGATCAGCGGGATCAGACCGCCGACGCCTGCGTTGATAGGAAGGAACAGTACACCAGCGCCGATTGCTGTGCCGTAAAGGCCAAGCATCCACATGGTATCCGTTTTGCGCCAACCACTTCGGGATTCAATCGAAGCAACGGTGCTGGTTTGAGTGGTTTCCATCTGTATCTCCTGGAGGAAGCGAATTGTCAGGTTTTTTAGTCAAATCCGATGAAAAAGTGCCTGACGGTAATATGAAATTCGTTCAGTGACGGTTTTTTAATAATTTTCACCCGTAACTATTGGCGGGCGGAAAGATACATTCTAGTTATGAATCTATCAGTGATCGTGATCCCAAATGCAATAATCCACTTATGATGTGGGCATCTTTAGACCATTTATCTGTTAAAAAAACATCAAAGAGAATTTACGGGCGCGAAGGCTACCACCAACGACATGTGCGCTGAAAGACCGCCCCGTGATATAGGTGTCTTTCGCTGTAAAGAAATGGGTTTTTAGTATTTTCTGGCAGGTAATTTGGATTAAGGCTGATAATTTACGGTTGCAAAATGCAGGTAATCGTTTGCGTATGTGACAACTTTGTAAAAGATATAAGTGATGCCTATGAATTACATCAGGAATAAAAAAAGCCGGGACGCGCAACAGGGCGACCCGGCTTTGATGAGATATCGCTAAGCGTCAGGTGCAGATTTCGTAGCAAGGAATATAGGCAGAGCCCGGCAGCTTCATGCGGTGCTGGGCGACAAAGCCCTGCAGCATGTCATCCATGCGGCGCATCATCTCCGGATCGCCGTGGATCTTGTACGGACCGTACTGTTCAATGGCGCGGATACCGACCTCTTTGACGTTGCCCGCCACAATCCCGGAGAAGGCACGACGCAGATCGGCGGCCAGGACTTCTACCGGCTGGTCCGGGTAGAGTTTCAGGTTCGCCATGTTCTCGTGTGAAGGCTCGAACGGGATCTGCAGGTCCGGCGCAATTCGGATTGACCAGTTAAAGCTGTACGCATCACCGGTATCGCGACGGTTTTCTTTCACCAATGGCATCGCTTTCTTCATCTGGCGGGCCACCTCCGCAGCATCGTCGATGATGATGCGATAGTGACGACGCGCGGCTTCACCCAGCGTGTGCACGATAAACTCGTCCAGCACGCGGAAGTAGTCGGCGCTCTCTTTTGGCCCGGTCAGGATCAGCGGCAGAACCTGATCTTTGTTGGCCGGGTTCATCAGAATACCCAGCAGGTAGAGCAGCTCCTCCGCTGTCCCCACGCCGCCCGGGAAGATGATAATGCCGTGGGCGATACGGACAAACGCCTCAAGACGTTTCTCGATATCCGGCATGATAATCAGCTCGTTAACCAGCGGGTTAGGTGGCTCAGCCGCGATGATGGACGGCTCGGTCATGCCGATGAAACGCCCCTCTTTATAACGCTGCTGCGCGTGTCCCACTGCGGCACCTTTCATTGGCGCTTCCATCGCACCCGGACCACAGCCGGTACAGATATTCAGCTCGCGCAGGCCAAGCTGGGTGCCCACCCGGCGCGCATAAAGGTATTCGGTTTCGTTAATGGAGTGACCGCCCCAGCAGACGACCATGTTCGGCGCTTCACCCACGTGCAGGGCACGGGCGTTACGCAAAATGGAGAACACCAGGTTGGTGATATGGACCGAGCTTTCCAGGTCGAGATGCTGGAAACGGCCTGCGTTGTGGATCTGCCCGTTAACAAACAGAATGTCACGCAGCACGGCAAACAGGTTAGCCTGAAGTGAACGAATGATGCGCCCGTCGACAAAGGCCTCTTCCGGCGGGTTGATGACTTCGAGCTTCACGCCACGCTCGCGGCGCAGCACGTTGATATCAAAGCTTTCGAAGCGGGACAGCAGTTCTTTACTGTTATCTGTCAGGCTTCCGGAGTTCAGTACGGCAAGTGAACAGTTACGAAACAGTTGATAAAGATCGCTGCTGGCCGTGCGTTTAAGCATGTCCACTTCCAGCTGCGACAACATATCCATTGAGCCAAGCGGGCTAATATGTGTAATCAAGTGAGCTCCTTACGGGACGATTATCGTCTTTCCCTGTTGATTACAATAGCCCTGGCGCGTGACGTTTCACAACCTAAAGCGCGGAAGATACCGCGCATATTGTGAAAATATTTATATTACTGACGCACCAGCCGTCCCGTCGCCGGCACAAAATCGGTGTTGGTGCGCCACGGGTTAATGTCCAGACCGCCGCGGCGGGTGTAGCGCGCGTAAACGCTCAGCTTCTCCGGCTGACAAAAACGCTGAATATCGCTAAAGATGCGCTCCACGCACTGCTCGTGGAATTCGTTGTGATGGCGGAACGACACCAGGTAGCGCAGCAATTTTTCCCGGTCGATTTTTGGGCCGCGGTACTGGATCTGCACCGAGCCCCAGTCCGGCTGGTGGGTGATCAGGCAGTTGGATTTCAGCAGATGGCTGACCAGCGTCTCTTCGACCACTTTTCCGCTCGCCGCGTTTTCGAGGTAATCGGCGCTGAATTCATAATTCTCCACCTCAATATCCTGATCGTCGATGCACGTCCCGTTGAAGTGGGCGACAGGCTGACCTTCCAGCTCGTGCAGGCGATACAGTGAAACGCTTACCTTACCCTGCGCGCAGGCGCTTAAGTCACGTTCCAGGGTGTGCTGAACGTCGTCCCAGCTGTTGAATTTTGTCTGGTTAAAACTGTTGAGATACAGCTTAAAGCTTTTGGACTCGACGAGATTAACGCTGGCGTAATCCAGCTCGACGTGGCCCACCGCCACCTGCGGCAGACCGCGTGCGTTGAGCCAGGAGAGTTCGTACAGCGTCCAGATATCACCGCCGACAAACGGCAATGCGTCCGCATGCAGACCCAGAGGATCGCGATTCAGGCTGCGCGGTACGCCCTGCAGCAGGCTTGCATCGTAGGTATCGCGGTAATCGGTCGATTTACCCAGCGTTAAGCCGGTTAACGCCTGATGATTTTCGTAAGACATGTTTCATAGCCACTTTACAGGTACACTTATGGGCTGAGTTTATCCTGTCTGACAAGAAGAGAGAAATCGGTGGACGTCGAAACTGCAAATGCCCTCACTACCTTCACGACCCGCTATTGCGACGCATGGCATGAAAAGCAGGGCTCGTGGCCGCAAAGTGCTGATTTATATGGTGTACCCTCGCCGTGCATTATCTCTTCGCTTGAGAATTACGTTATCTGGCAGCCGAAGCCCAATACCGGCGAGCAAAATGTAAATGCGGTTGAACGGGCAATGGACATTGTGGTACAACCAGCGGTTCATGCGTTTTATACCACGCAGTTCGCAGGGGATATGCCCGCGCGCTTTGCTGATATCACGCTGACGCTGTTGCAGACCTGGAGCGAAGACGATCTGCAGCGTGTTCAGGAAAACCTGATTGGTCATCTGGTCACGCAAAAGCGCCTTAAGCTTTCTCCGACGCTCTTTATTGCCACGCTGGACAGTGAACTGGATGTGTTATCCGTCTGTAACCTGTCAGGTGAAGTGGTTAAAGAGACTATCGGTACCCGCAATCGCGAGACTCTCGCCCCCTCTCTTGCGGATTTCCTCACCCGACTTGAGCCACTTCTGTAATCCATGATGCTATAGCGCGTGTGAGAGATCTCTTACAAGGTTTGTGAGAGATCGCTGGAACATTCAGTATTACCTCATTTAGTTCAGATTAATATTACTCTGTTTTTCAATAGATTACGGGTTTATTGCACCGTTTTTAGGGATTTCTTACGGCTTACACACCCGAAAGGGTGGGTTGTAAGACGAAGCGGAATAGCGGATTCTATCTCCGTCGACAGGACGCCGACACGAGAAACGAACATCAGGATGATGGCGTATCTCACTCAGGACTCGTCAGGATGGCGCTGCAGGAAGGCTTCAGGATGAAGCGAAGTGGATTACGCAGGATGCGTAAGGGACACCTCCAGGAAGGAGAACGAGAGCCGGTCAGGATGGTCGGTGGGTCTGGAAGGCCAGGACGTTTCAGGATGAAACAAACACGTCAGGAAGATGTGTGCAGGATGCATCGGTTTACGGATGACCAGGCCTTCGGGCTTCAGGAAAAGTTGTCACGGATGAGCAGGGAGCACGAATTGTAGCTGGAATGCTGCGGAACGAACCGGGAGCACTGTTTTTACAGTGCTCCCTTTTTTTATTTCTGTCTTCCGCAATGCTATGCTGCGCGCCGTTCACTTTTTCAGTTGAGGTTACTATGACGCAACACGATAGCGTTCGTGCTCAGTTGCACGCCATCGAAGCCCTTTTGCGCCAACATCAGCTGTGGCAGGAGACCGCGCCGCAGCCAGAAGCGTTCGCGAGCACCCAGCCCTTCTGCCTGGATACGCTGGCCCCGTTTGAGTGGCTGCAGTGGGTGTTAATTCCGCGCATGCACGCCCTCCTTGAGGGGGGGCACCCGCTACCGCAGGCGTTTGCTGTCTCTCCCTACTATGAAATGGCGCTCGAGGCGACGCACCCTGCGCGTGACGTGATGCTGGTCGAACTGGAAAAACTGGATGCCCTGTTTGCCGGTGAAGATGCATGACGCTTGAGATCCTCTATCAGGACGAGTGGCTGGTGGCGGTGAATAAACCGTCAGGCTGGCTGGTGCACCGCAGCTGGCTGGATCGCGACGAGAAAGTGGTGGTGATGCAGACCGTTCGCGACCAGATTGGTCAGCATGTTTTTACTGCCCATCGTCTCGACAGACCGACCTCCGGCGTGCTGCTGATGGGGCTGTCCAGCGAAGCTGGCCGTCTGCTGGCGCAGCAGTTTGAACAGCACCAGATCCAGAAGCGCTACCACGCGATCGTGCGTGGCTGGCTGACCGAATCCGCCACCCTGGACTACCCGCTGGTGGAAGAACTGGACAAAATTGCCGATAAATTTGCCCGCGATGACAAAGGTCCGCAGCCTGCGGTGACGGATTATCGCGGCATGGCGACGACGGAAATGCCGGTGGCTACCAGCAAATTTCCGACCACGCGCTACAGCCTGGTTGAGCTTCTGCCCAAAACCGGGCGTAAGCACCAGCTGCGACGCCATCTTGCACATCTGCGCCACCCGATTATTGGCGACAGCAAGCACGGTGATTTGCGCCAGAACCGCAGCGCGGCCGAACACTTTGGCTGCCATCGTCTGATGCTGCATGCGAGCGAACTCAGCATGACGCACCCGTTTACCGGCGAGCCGCTGACTATCCGCGCGGGGCTGGACAACGTCTGGATGCAGGCGCTGTCACAGTTTGGCTGGCTGGGACAACTCCCCGAAAATGAAAGGGTTGAGTTTGTATCGGGCAACGTTCAGGATGAACAGTAAACGCATTCATTATGGGAAAATATCATGGCTGAAGTAGGCATTTTTGTCGGCACAATGTACGGCAATTCGCTGCTGGTCGCGGAAGAGGCTGAGGCGATTCTGGTAAGCCAGGGCCATAAAGCCACGGTCTATGAAGACCCGGAGCTGGCAGACTGGGAAAAGTATAAAGACAAATACATTCTGGTGGTGACCTCCACTACCGGGCAGGGCGATCTGCCGGACAGTATCGTGCCGCTGTTCCAGGGCATTAAAGACCAGCTTGGCTATCAGCCGGACGTGCACTACGGCATCATTGCCCTGGGCGACAGCTCTTACGCCAACTTCTGCGGCGGCGGCAAGCAGTTCGATGCGCTCCTGCAGGAGCAGAGCGCCCAGCGCGTCGGCGAGATGCTGCTGATTGATGCGGGTGAGCACCCGGAGCCAGAAAGCGAATCAAACCCATGGGTCGAGCACTGGGCAACGCTGCTTAAATAACCCTGCGCTATACCAATGGTAGGCCGGGTCAGGCGTAGCCGCCACCCGGCAGTACACCCCGCACCAAACGTCATTTCCGTGAACCACCTTCCACTATCCTGGGCTTATGCCATAAACAAGCTCTCATACACCCTTAAATACTGTGTTTCTGCACGGTGAGGTGAAGAGGCACTCCTTCATATACTTTCCTGGTCACGATAAAACGGCTTCAGGCCGTACCAAAACGACAAAACAAATCTCATTCTGATTACCCTACCGGTGCTGTACAGAATGAACCTGGCGAAAGCTATGTTTCAGGAGTGCAACAATGAGTACATTAAGCCACACGGCGAGCAGCGCTGAAAAGCGCACCAACGCCCGCTACTGGATAGTGGTGATGCTGTTTATCGTCACGTCCTTTAACTATGGTGACCGCGCCACGCTGTCGATTGCCGGTTCGGAAATGGCAAAAGATATCGGTCTTGATCCCGTGGGCATGGGTTACGTTTTCTCCGCATTCTCATGGGCCTACGTCATCGGGCAAATTCCTGGCGGCTGGCTGCTGGACCGCTTTGGCTCTAAACGGGTCTATTTCTGGTCCATCTTCATCTGGTCTGCCTTTACCCTGCTGCAGGGCTTCGTCGATATCTTCAGCGGCTTCGGCATTATCGTGGCGCTCTTCACGCTGCGCTTCCTGGTTGGCTTAGCGGAAGCGCCTTCCTTCCCGGGCAACAGCCGCATTGTCGCTGCCTGGTTCCCGGCGCAGGAGAGGGGGACGGCGGTGGCGATTTTCAACTCCGCACAGTACTTCGCAACGGTGATCTTCGCGCCAATCATGGGCTGGCTGACGCATGAGGTGGGCTGGTCACACGTCTTCTTCTTCATGGGTGGGCTTGGGATCGTCATCAGCTTTATCTGGCTGAAAGTGATCCACGAACCCAACCAGCACCCTGGCGTGAACAAAAAAGAGCTGGAGTACATCGCAGAAGGCGGTGCGCTGATCAACATGGATCAGAAATCCGCGACGGCAAAAGTCCCGTTCAGCCAGAAATGGGCGCAGATCAAGCAGCTCGTCGGTTCGCGCATGATGATCGGCATCTATCTGGGCCAGTATTGTATTAACGCCTTAACCTACTTTTTCATCACCTGGTTCCCGGTATACCTGGTTCAGGCCCGTGGTATGTCGATTCTGAAAGCGGGATTCGTCGCCTCGGTCCCGGCAATCTGCGGTTTCGTCGGCGGCGTGCTCGGCGGGGTGATTTCCGACTGGCTGATGCGCCGCACGGGGTCACTGAACATCGCGCGTAAAACGCCTATCGTGCTCGGCATGCTGCTCTCCATGACCATGGTGTTCTGTAACTACGTCAATGCCGAGTGGATGATCATCGGCTTTATGGCGATGGCCTTCTTCGGCAAAGGCATTGGCGCGCTGGGCTGGGCGGTGATGGCGGATACGGCCCCGAAAGAGATCAGCGGCCTGAGCGGCGGTCTGTTCAACATGTTCGGCAACATCTCCGGGATTGTTACGCCCATCGCGATCGGTTACATCGTCGGCACCACCGGATCGTTCAACGGTGCGCTGATCTACGTGGGTGTGCATGCGCTGGTGGCGGTATTGAGTTACCTGGTGCTGGTGGGGGATATCAAACGCGTTGAACTTAAACCTGTTGCGGAGCGTGGCTGATGACAACGCAATCGAGTCCAATGGTCACGGAGATGAAGGTCATCCCGGTGGCCGGGCAGGACAGCATGCTGCTCAATATTGGCGGTGCGCATAACGCCTGGTTTACCCGTAATATCGTCGTACTGAAAGACAGCGCAGGAAATACCGGCGTGGGCGAGGCCCCTGGCGGAGAGGTGATTTACCAGACGCTGGTCGATGCCATTCCGCAGGTCGTGGGCCAGGAAGTGGCCCGTCTGAACAAGGTGGTTCAGCGGGTGCATAAGGGCAATCAGTCGGCAGACTTTGAGACGTTCGGTAAAGGTGCCTGGACGTTTGAACTGCGCGTCAACGCGGTCGCCGCCCTGGAGGCCGCCCTGCTCGATTTACTGGGTAAGGCGCTCAATGTCCCGGTCTGCGAGCTACTGGGGCCCGGTAAACAGCGCGATGCGGTCACCGTGCTGGGCTATCTGTTCTACGTTGGCGATCGCAATAAAACCGATCTCCCCTATCTGGCCCGAACCGCGGGCGACCACGACTGGTATCAGTTGCGCCATCAGGAAGCGCTCTCCAGCGACGCGGTGGTGCAGCTGGCCGAGGCGGCGCAGGATCGCTACGGCTTTAAGGATTTCAAGCTGAAGGGCGGCGTGCTGCCCGGCGAGCAGGAGATTGACACGGCCCGGGCGCTGAAAAAGCGCTTTCCGGATGCACGGATCACCGTCGATCCCAACGGCGCATGGCTGCTGGATGAAGCGATTAGCCTGTGCAAAGGGCTAGGGGATGTTCTGACCTATGCGGAAGATCCCTGCGGCGCGGAGCAGGGTTTTTCGGGCCGTGAAGTCATGGCTGAGTTCCGTCGCGCCACCGGGCTGCCTGTCGCGACCAATATGATTGCTACCAACTGGCGCGAAATGGGTCACGCGGTGATGCTAAACGCCGTCGACATACCGCTGGCGGACCCGCACTTCTGGACGCTTTCAGGCGCAGTGCGCGTGGCGCAGCTGTGCGACGACTGGGGGCTGACCTGGGGCTGTCACTCGAACAATCACTTTGATATTTCGCTGGCGATGTTTACCCACGTTGGCGCGGCGGCGCCGGGTAACCCGACCGCCATCGACACCCACTGGATTTGGCAGGAAGGGGAAGCCCGCCTGACGAAAAATCCGCTGGAAATCATCAATGGCAAGATTACCGTACCGGATGCGCCGGGCCTGGGCGTGGAGATTGACTGGGATCGGATCCATAAAGCCCATGAGGAGTATAAAAAATTGCCGGGCGGCGCGCGTAACGACGCGGGCCCGATGCAGTACCTTATTCCCGGCTGGACATTTGACCGTAAGCGCCCTGTTTTCGGACGTCACTGATAAAAGGACTGAACGATGAGTACTTTTTCTACCCCTGTAGTTACCGCCATGCAGATCGTTCCGGTTGCGGGCCATGACAGCATGTTGATGAACCTGAGCGGCGCGCATGCGCCATTCTTTACCCGCAACATTGTCATTATCAAAGACAATTCCGGCCATACGGGCGTGGGCGAAATTCCGGGCGGGGAGAAGATCCGCCAGACGCTGGAAGATGCCATTCCGCTGGTGGTGGGCAAAACGCTGGGTGAGTACAAAAATGTCCTCAACACCGTGCGCAACACCTTTGCCGATCGCGATGCCGGTGGGCGTGGCCTGCAGACCTTCGATCTGCGCACCACCATTCACGTGGTGACCGGGATTGAATCCGCAATGCTGGATCTGCTGGGTCAGCATCTGGGCGTCAACGTTGCGTCGCTGCTGGGCGAGGGTCAGCAGCGCAGCGAAGTGGAAATGCTGGGCTATCTGTTCTTTGTTGGCGACCGCAAGCTGACGCCTTTGCCGTACCAGGGCCAGCCGGACGAACAATGCGACTGGTACCGACTTCGCCACGACGAGGCGATGACTCCGGATGCGGTGGTGCGCCTGGCGGAAGCCGCTTATGAAAAATATGGCTTCAATGATTTCAAACTGAAGGGCGGCGTGCTGGCCGGTGAGGAAGAGGCGGAAGCCGTGACCGCGCTGGCAAAACGTTTCCCGCAGGCCCGCGTGACGCTGGATCCAAACGGCGCATGGTCGCTTAATGAGGCCATTGCGATCGGTAAACAGCTGAAAGGCGTGCTGGCGTATGCGGAAGATCCGTGTGGGGCAGAGCAAGGCTTCTCAGGACGTGAAGTGATGGCGGAATTCCGTCGCGCTACGGGGCTGCCGACTGCGACCAATATGATTGCGACCGACTGGCGTCAGATGGGACACACCCTGTCATTGCAGTCTGTTGATATTCCGCTGGCTGACCCGCACTTCTGGACGATGCAGGGGTCGGTGCGCGTGGCGCAGATGTGCCATGAGTTTGGCCTGACCTGGGGCTCGCACTCTAACAATCACTTCGATATCTCTCTGGCGATGTTCACTCACGTCGCTGCCGCCGCGCCGGGCACGATCACCGCTATCGACACCCACTGGATCTGGCAGGAAGGTAACCAGCGTCTGACTAAGCAGCCGTTTGAGATCAAAGGTGGCATGGTGCAGGTGCCTTCCACCCCGGGGCTGGGGGTTGAGCTGGATATGGATCAGGTCATGAAGGCCCACGAGCTGTATCAAAAACACGGTCTGGGCGCGCGCGACGACGCGATGGCGATGCAGTATCTGATCCCGGACTGGACATTCGACAATAAACGCCCGTGCATGGTACGATAAACGCATTGGGACCGCTCCCATTAGCGGTCTTTTACGTGGTGTATGCTTAACGTAACGACTATGCGTAAGGATGGCTTATGAAAATTGTTATCGCACCGGACTCGTATAAGGAAAGTTTGAGTGCGCTTGAGGTTGCGACAGCGATAGAACGTGGTTTTCGCGAGATCTTTCCCGAGGCGGTTTACGTCAAACTGCCGGTCGCGGACGGTGGCGAAGGGACGGTTGAGGCGATGATCGCGGCAACCCAGGGACGCATTGTACATGTTCCGGTGACCGGCCCGCTGGGTGAGCGCGTGGAAGGGTTTTATGGCTTATCCGGTGACGAGCAGAGTGCCTTTATTGAAATGGCGGCGGCAAGCGGCCTGGAGCTGGTTGCGCCTTCGCAGCGTAATCCGCTGAAAACCACCTCCTGGGGCACGGGCGAACTGATTCGTCACGCGCTGGATGCGGGCGTTAAGCATATCATCATTGGCATTGGCGGCAGCGCCACCAATGACGGCGGCGCAGGGATGGTGCAGGCGCTGGGCGCTAGATTGCTCGACGCCAGCGAACAGCCTCTTGGGCAAGGCGGGGGCGAGCTGGGAAAACTCGCGCGTATCGACCTGAGCGGGCTGGACAGACGTCTGGCAGAATGCCGGATAGAAGTCGCCTGTGATGTGACGAATCCGCTTACCGGAAAGGATGGCGCGTCAGCCGTATTTGGCCCGCAAAAGGGGGCCACTCCCGAGATGATCGTTACCCTGGACAACGCGCTGGCGCACTATGCGAGCGTGATTGCCCGGGATCTGGATATCGATGTGCTAAACCTTGCTGGAGGAGGCGCGGCGGGTGGCATGGGGGCCGCGCTGTACGCCTTTTGCGGCGCGCAGCTGCGCCAGGGCATCGAGATCGTGACCGATGCGCTACACCTGGCCGATCAGGTAGCCGATGCGGATCTGGTGATCACGGGAGAAGGTCGCATCGACAGCCAGACGATCCACGGCAAAGTCCCGGTGGGCGTGGCGAAAGTGGCAAAACGCTTTAACAAACCCGTCATCGGCATTGCAGGCAGCCTGACGGCGGACGTTGGCGTGGTTCACGATCACGGCATTGATGCCGTGTTTAGCGTGATCTACACCATCTGCTCGCTGGAAGACGCGCTGGAAAATGCCGGCGAGAACGTCTGGATGGCCGCAAGGAATATCGCGGCGGTGCTGAAAGTCGGGCAGGGGATGTAGTTCTCCCTCTCCCCCTGGGAGAGGGGCGGGGTGAGGGCATCAGGCCGCACCCGCAATCGTAGGCCCGGTAAGGCGAAGCCGCCACCGGGCTTTTACCTCAGCTCCCCAACACCTTCATCGCTTCCCGCGTCACGTTATCCATTTCATCCAGCAGCTCCAGGAACTCCGGTTCAAGCTCCGATTCCGGCGTACCGGCACGCAGCTGCTGTTCCAGCAGCTGGCAGAGGTTTTTCAGCCGCGGTACGCCGCTGTACCCGCAGCTACCGTGCAGCTTGTGGATTGCTTCCAGCAGATCTTCCGGGTTTTCACCCACCAGCTGCTCTTCCACCTTATTGCGAATTTCCGGCAGAAACGCGACCAGCATTTGCAGCATCTCGCGGGCCAGATCGGGTTTACCTGCCGCCTGGCGCAGAGCAAGCTGCCAGTCAAGGGTCGCGTTCTGGTTGACGGTTATTTCAACCGGCTCGCTGGATACCGTGTACGTCCCGCCAATATGACCCGGCTTATAGCGTAACAGCAGGTTATGAAGTTTCTCTTCATCGATTGGCTTCGCCAGATAGTCATTCATTCCGGCGCTCAGCAGCTTCTCTTTTTGACCGGCCATCGCGTGCGCGGTGACTGCAATCACCGGCGTTTGTTGCTGATGCGGCAGCTGGTGGATCAGCTCGCAGGCCCGAATGCCATCCATGCCCGGCATCTGAATATCCATAAGGATTAAATCGAACTGCATCTGCTTAGCCTGTTCAACCGCCTGCGCGCCGCTGGTGCACAGCTCAACGTGCTGAACCTGGTCTTCAAGCAATGCACCAATGAGCTTCAGGTTGGCCGGATTATCATCCACCGCCATGACGCTCATCGGCAATTTTTGCTCATCGTCAATCATCGGGAGGGCATGCTGGCTGAGACGGCAATACTCCGTGAGCGCGGGCAGCAGGCGGGTCGCGGTGAGCGGTTTAAGCAAGCAGGCAGCTGCCCCGTCATTTTTCAACTCTTCTGCATTGAGCTGCGCGTGGCAAGGCAGCGCCAGCAGCAGGTAGTCGGTCATCGACGCGGCTTTTGCCAGCCGCTCCTGCTGCATGGTCAGCTCGCCGGTGAAGGTGACCGGGATCCCCATCAGCAGGATGTCGTAATGCTCAACGGCCAGGGCGGAGAAGGTTGGGCTGTAGACCACCTCCAGCGGCGTGGTGCTTAAGATGTCGAGCGCGCACTGCGCCGCCGCAGCGTTAGGTTCGACGTAGGCCAGACGCTTGCCTTTCAGGCAGTCCGTCACCGGGCCATCGGTCAATACGTTTGGATTGAGGTCCAGATTAATGTGGAACCAGAAGGTTGAACCGCGGTTCGGCTGGCTGTGGAAAGAGATATCGCCGCCCATCTCGTTCACCAGGCGTTGCGTGATCACCAGCCCCAGGCCGGTGCCGCCATGACGGCGGGAGATACTGGCATCCGCCTGACGGAACGCCTGGAACAGACGCGACTGATCCCGCTCCGGAATCCCGATGCCGGTATCGCGGATCTGGACTTCAATCTGCACTTTATTGCTGCTGATCGAGCGTTTTTCTACCAGAATGTCGATGTTACCGCTTTCGGTGAATTTAATGGCATTCCCGACAAGGTTGGTAATGACCTGCTGCAGGCGCAGCGGATCGCCAATGACGTTATCCGGCACGTCGTTTTTAATGTTGAGCGTCAGCTCAAGGCCTTTGTCGTGCGACGAGTGCGCGAGCAGCGTCACCACCTCATCGAGCGTACTGCGCAGCGGGAACGGAATACTTTCCAGGATAAGTTTGCCCGCTTCCAGCTTGGAGAAGTCCAGCACGTCGTTGATGATCGCCAGCAGGTTGTTGGCCGAGCGCTCAATGGTGTGCAGGTGATCGCGCTGGGTCGGGTTGAGCTCGCTTTTCAGGGTCAGGCGGGTGAAGCCGATCACGCCGTTGAGCGGCGTACGCAGCTCGTGCGACATATTGGCCAGGAATTCCGACTTAATACGCGCCGCTTCCTGAGCGCGCTTTTTCGCCAGATCCAGCTCAACGTTCTGGATCTCCATCTGCTCCAGCGTTTCGCGCAGGTCGGACGTCGCCTGGTCAACGTTGTGCTGCATCTCTTCGTGGTACGCCGCCAGCGACATGGCCATCGAGTTGATGCCGTTCTTCAGCATATCCAGCTCGCCCAGCATAAACCCTTCCACACGGCTGTCGAGTTGTCCCCGGCGGATGCGGTCAACCGTGTTAACCATGTTGCGGATGGGGCCCGTCACGTCGCGCATCAAGCGCCAGCCGAAGATCAGCGCAATGCCGATGCAGAACAGCATCATCACGCCAGAGATAAAGATCTCTTTATACTGCTGTAGCCGGACCGACTTGAGATCCAGCTCCAGCGCCACATATCCCAGCATATTGTTGCTTGATTTGGCGTCGGATTGTGCAGATTCATCGGGTGAATAGCTTTCCGACACGATCGGCGTGCGCAGGATCATGATATCGCCGCGCCGCAATACGGTGAGGTGGCGCGGGAACGGCGTACCGTCCGGGATCTTCAGGGCCGCCGGATCGAGATGAAAATTCGAGGTGACAAACAGGCGGTTATGTTCGTCGTAAACGGAAATGGCGCGTACGATGTCCGAGTGGCGCCGGTGGAGTACGCTGATTAACTGCCCAATGGATTCGCGGTTTTGCAGGTTCATGCCGTACTCGCTGGAAACGGCAAGCGGTTCGATAATGCTGGCGCCTGCATCCTCCAGCTGTCGCTGCAAATCGTTATAGCGGTGCACCACAAAGAAGATACTCAGCAGCAAACCGATGAGAACGGTGGGGGCGAGGATCAAAATCATCATGCGCGCGCGCAGGCTGTAGTTGGTCATGGCGTTCCGTTATGGGACAATTAAGATAATTATGTTTATGTGAGAAAAATCTCGGCGATGGCGCAATTCTACTCTGCAAAGCGACGCGTGACGACGCGTCAAATCATCACTGTTGAAGCCACGGACCTTGATCCGTTTGGTCAGGGAGTGGCACGTCACAATGGTAAGGCTCTGTTTATAACAGGTTTACTGCCAACAGAACGAGCAGAAATTACGCTGACGGAAGATAAACGCCAGTTCGCGCGCGGGCAGGTTAAGCGTCGCCTCAACGATAGTCCGGAGCGCGTGAATCCCCGCTGTCCACATTTTGGCGTTTGTGGGGGCTGCCAGCAACAGCACGCGAGCACAGAATTACAGCAAAAAAGCAAAAGCCGCGCGCTGGCGCGTCTGCTTAAACATGACGTTAATGAAATTCTCGCCGATGAGCCCTGGGGCTATCGTCGGCGCGCACGCCTGAGCCTCAGCTATCAGCCAAAAACGGATCGGCTGGAGATGGGGTTTCGCAAGGCCGGCTCCAGCGACATCGTTGATGTGAAGCAGTGCCCCATTTTGGTGCCCCATCTTGAGGCATTGCTTCCGGATGTGCGCACCTGCCTCTCCGGGCTGGACGGCATTCGCCATCTCGGGCATGTCGAACTGGTCATGGCCAACAATGGACCGCTGATGGTCCTGCGCCATACCGCGCCGCTGTCGAAAAAAGATCGCGAAAAACTGGAACGCTTTTCGCATTCACACGACCTGGCGCTTTTCCTTGCACCACAAAGCGAGATACTTGAGCAGGTTACCGGTGAGGTGCCATGGTATGCGTCAAACGGACTACGCTTAACGTTCAGCCCGCGGGATTTCATTCAGGTGAATGACGGTGTTAACCAGCAGATGGTTGAGAAAGCGCTGGCGTGGCTGGATGTTCAGAAAAGCGATCGGGTGCTCGATCTGTTCTGCGGAATGGGCAACTTCACGCTGCCGCTGGCGCGAAAAGCGGCCAGCGTCGTCGGCGTGGAAGGCGTTGAGGCGCTGGTGGCGAAAGGGCAGGAGAACGCACAGCAGAACGGCTTGCAAAATGTGACATTCTTTCATCAAAATCTTGAGGAAGATGTCACCCAACAGCCGTGGGCAAAACAGGGCTTTGATAAAATCCTGCTTGACCCGGCGCGTGCCGGTGCCCCAGGTGTGATGGCGCATATTATTAAACTCGCGCCAAAGCGTGTGGTCTATGTTTCCTGTAACCCGGCAACGCTTGCCCGGGACAGTGAGGCATTAATTAGCGCGGGTTACCAGATTCAGCGTCTGGCAATGCTGGACATGTTCCCGCACACTGGTCATCTGGAATCGATGGTGTTGTTCGAGCACATCTAATTTGTTTGGCTTGTCGACTTCGACAGGCCCTGGTCCCTAAAGGAGAGGACAATGGTTGCGGTAAGAAGTGCACATCTCAATAAAGCTGGGGAGTTTGACCCACAAAAATGGATCGCAAGTCTGGGAATTTCCAGCCAGCAGTCGTGTGAACGCTTAACCGAAACCTGGGCCTATTGTCTGCGCACCACGCAGGGGCATCCCGACGCCGATCTTCTCCTGTGGCGCGGCGTGGAGATGGTTGAAATCCTGTCCATGCTGAACATGGACATCGAAACGCTGCAGGCCGCGCTGCTGTTCCCTCTCGCGGATGCGGACGTGGTCAGCGAAGACGTACTGCGCGACAGCGTCGGGAAATCCGTCGTCGCGCTGATCCACGGCGTGCGCGATATGGCGGCTATCCGCCAGCTCAAAGCCGCGCACACCGATTCCGTCTCCTCAGAACAGGTTGATAACGTTCGCCGGATGCTGCTGGCCATGGTGGATGATTTCCGCTGCGTGGTCATCAAGCTGGCCGAGCGTATTGCCCACCTGCGTGAGGTGAAGGATGCGCCGGAAGACGAGCGCGTGCTCGCCGCCAAAGAGTGTACAAACATCTATGCGCCGCTGGCGAACCGCTTAGGGATTGGTCAGCTGAAATGGGAGCTGGAAGATTACTGCTTCCGCTATCTGCACCCGGCGGAATATAAACGTATTGCCAAACTCCTGCACGAGCGCCGCATCGACCGCGAGCACTATATCGAGGAATTTGTCGGTGGCTTGCGCCAGTCGATGAAAGAAGAGAACGTGCGCGCCGAAGTCTACGGTCGGCCTAAGCATATCTACAGCATCTGGCGCAAAATGCAGAAGAAACACCTCGCCTTTGACGAGCTGTTTGACGTGCGCGCCGTGCGTATCGTGGCGGAGCGTCTGCAGGACTGCTACGCCGCGCTGGGGATAGTGCACACTCACTTTCGTCATCTGCCCGATGAGTTCGATGACTATGTCGCCAACCCTAAACCGAACGGCTATCAGTCTATCCATACCGTGGTGCTTGGCCCTGGCGGCAAAACGGTCGAGATTCAGATCCGCACCAAACAGATGCACGAGGACGCCGAGCTGGGCGTCGCCGCGCACTGGAAATACAAAGAAGGTACGTCCGGCGGGGCGCGTTCAGGACATGAAGACCGTATTGCCTGGCTGCGCAAGCTGATTGCGTGGCAGGAAGAGATGGCCGACTCTGGCGAGATGCTCGACGAAGTGCGCAGCCAGGTCTTTGATGACCGGGTCTATGTCTTTACCCCGAAAGGGGACGTTGTCGACCTGCCTGCGGGCTCTACGCCGCTCGATTTTGCCTACCACATCCACAGCGATGTGGGGCACCGCTGCATCGGGGCGAAAATCGGCGGACGAATCGTACCGTTCACCTATCAATTGCAGATGGGTGACCAGATTGAAATCATTACCCAGAAGCAGCCCAACCCGAGCCGGGACTGGCTTAACCCGAACCTGGGATATGTCACCACCAGCCGCGGACGCTCGAAAATTCACGCCTGGTTCCGTAAACAGGATCGTGACAAGAACATCCTTGCCGGTCGCCAGATCCTCGACGACGAGCTGGAGCATATCGGGATAAGCCTGAAAGAGGCGGAGAAATTCCTGCTGCCGCGCTACAACTTCAACGAGCTTGACGAGCTGTTAGCGGCGATCGGCGGCGGTGATATCCGTCTGAATCAGATGGTGAACTTCCTGCAGGCGCAGTTCAATAAGCCAAGCGCGGCAGAGCAGGACGCGGCGGCGCTGAAGCAGCTGCAGCAGAAAACCTACGCGCCTCAGCAGCGCAGCAAAGACAATGGCCGCGTGGTGGTCGAGGGCGTGGGCAATCTGATGCACCACATTGCCCGCTGCTGCCAGCCTATTCCGGGCGACGATATCGTCGGCTTTATCACCCAGGGGCGCGGGATTTCGATTCACCGTTCCGACTGCGACCAGCTTGCCGAGCTTCAGTCGCATGCGCCGGAGCGCATCGTGGAAGCGGTCTGGGGTGAGAGCTATTCCGCCGGCTATTCGCTGGTGGTGCGCGTTACCGCCAACGACCGCAGCGGCCTGCTGCGCGACATCACGACCATTCTCGCCAACGAAAAGGTCAACGTGCTGGGCGTCGCCAGCCGCAGCGATACCCGCGAGCAGCTTGCCACCATCGATATGACCATCGAAATCTACAACCTGCAGGTGCTGGGCCGCGTGCTCGGCAAGCTGAACCAGGTGCCGGATGTGATTGACGCGCGTCGTCTGCACGGCGGCTAAACATCCTCTTACGTAGGCCGGGTAAGGCAACGCCGCCACCCGGCATTTTTTCATCAGGACAGTACTATGACTCAAATCGACCGCCTGCTCGGCATCATGAAACGCCTGCGCGACCCGGAAAACGGCTGCCCGTGGGACAAAGAGCAGACTTTCGCCACCATAGCCCCGTACACCCTTGAAGAGACCTACGAGGTGCTGGACGCCATTTCCCGTGAAGATTTTGACGACCTGCGCGGTGAACTGGGCGATCTGCTGTTCCAGGTGGTGTTCTACGCGCAGATGGCGCAGGAAGAAGGGCGCTTTAACTTTGACGATATCTGCGCTGCCATCAGCGACAAGCTTGAGCGCCGTCATCCCCATATTTTTGGCGATGCCACCGCAGGGAACAGCACCGAGGTGCTGGCCCGCTGGGAGCAGATCAAAAGCGCCGAGCGGGCGGAAAAATCCCAGCACTCCGCGCTGGATGATATTCCGCTGAGCCTGCCCGCGCTGATGCGCGCACATAAAATCCAGAAACGCTGCTCCGCCGTCGGTTTTGACTGGACCTCCCTCGGCCCGGTGCTGGATAAAGTGCACGAAGAGATTGATGAAGTCATGCACGAAGCGCAGCAGGCGGTGGTGGATGAAGCAAAGCTTGAGGAAGAGATGGGCGACCTGCTGTTTGCGACCGTCAATCTTTCTCGCCACCTGGGTGTAAAAGCGGAAACCGCCCTGCAAAAAGCCAACTTAAAATTCGAACGACGCTTTCGCGAAGTTGAGCGGATTGTCGCTTCGCGAGGCCTGGAAATGAGCGGTATTGACCTCGAAGCAATGGAAGAAGTCTGGCAGGAAGTAAAGCGCCAGGAATCTGATCTCTAACGGAATTTTGCGATCAAGCGCAATTTGTGTGATTTTTTAAATGACAAGCGCTTGATTTGCGTCAAAAACATTTACCCAAAAGGGGCTATTTTCTCACTCCTTATGTTTGTCATGGCCTGGAATGGGGACGGAGAATGAAAGTTTGTGGCGCTCGCCGTGTTCGGGTATACTACTTTCCCGTCCTGGTTATTCCATCGTTTCACCCTAACTTCTCAGGTTCAGCATGACAACGAACTATATTTTTGTGACCGGCGGGGTCGTATCCTCTCTGGGTAAAGGCATTGCCGCAGCCTCCCTCGCAGCCATTCTTGAAGCCCGTGGCCTCAATGTGACCATGATGAAACTGGATCCGTACATCAACGTCGATCCGGGCACCATGAGCCCAATCCAACACGGGGAAGTGTTCGTTACTGAAGACGGCGCTGAAACCGATCTGGATCTTGGCCACTACGAGCGTTTCATCCGCACCAAAATGACCCGTCGTAACAACTTCACGACTGGCCGCATCTACTCCGACGTTCTGCGTAAAGAGCGCCGTGGTGATTATCTGGGTGCCACCGTTCAGGTTATCCCGCACATCACTAACGCCATCAAAGAACGCATTGTTGCGGGTGGCGAAGGCCACGACGTGGTGCTGGTTGAAATCGGCGGTACCGTGGGTGATATCGAATCTCTGCCATTCCTGGAAGCGATTCGTCAGCTGGCGGTAGATATTGGCCGTGAACACGCGCTGTTCATGCACCTGACCCTGGTGCCGTACATGGCCGCTGCAGGTGAAGTGAAAACCAAACCGACTCAGCACTCTGTTAAAGAGCTGCTCTCCATTGGTATTCAGCCAGACATCCTGGTTTGCCGCTCCGATCGCGCGGTGCCGGCGAACGAACGTGCGAAAATTGCATTGTTCTGTAACGTGCCTGAAAAAGCCGTTATTTCAATGAAAGATGTCGATTCCATTTATAAAATCCCGGGCCTGTTGAAATCGCAGGGCCTGGACGATTATATTTGTAAACGATTCAGCTTGAACTGTCCGGAAGCTAACCTGTCTGAATGGGAACAGGTTATTTATGAAGAAGCCAATCCGGCAGGCGAAGTGACTATCGGTATGGTCGGTAAGTACATTGAACTGCCGGATGCCTATAAGTCAGTGATCGAAGCGCTGAAACACGGTGGTCTGAAGAACCGTGTCTCCGTGAACATCAAGCTGATTGATTCTCAGGATGTTGAAACGCGTGGCGTTGAAATCCTGAAAGATCTGGATGCTATCCTTATCCCTGGCGGCTTCGGCTACCGTGGTGTAGAAGGCAAGATCGCCACCGCGCGCTATGCGCGTGAAAACAATATTCCATACCTCGGCATCTGCCTGGGTATGCAGGTTGCGCTGATCGAATTTGCGCGCAACGTAGCGGGAATGGAAAACGCGAACTCTACGGAATTTGTGCCAGACTGTAAGTACCCTGTGGTGGCGCTTATCACTGAATGGCGTGACGAAGAAGGTAACGTCGAAGTCCGTACCGAGAAGAGCGATCTGGGTGGCACCATGCGTCTTGGCGCACAGGCCTGCCAGCTGACTGACGATAGCGTGGTTCGCAAGCTGTATGGCGAGCCGGTCATCACCGAGCGCCATCGTCACCGCTATGAAGTCAACAACATGTTGTTGAAACCTATTGAAGCCGCGGGCCTGCGTGTTGCGGGACGCTCCGGGGATGATCAGTTAGTCGAGATCATTGAAGTGCCAAACCATCCGTGGTTTGTCGCCTGCCAGTTCCACCCGGAATTTACTTCAACGCCACGTGACGGGCATCCGCTGTTTGCAGGCTTCGTGAAGGCCGCCAGCGACTACCAGAAGCGTCAGGCGAAGTAAAAAAAGTTAGAACGGCAACGCGTACCTTTGGTACGCGTTGTTTGTCTGGAGTTTTAGTTTAACTTGTACTGAGGAAAATCTAATGTCCAAAATCGTTAAAGTCATCGGTCGTGAAATCATCGACTCCCGTGGTAACCCGACCGTTGAAGCCGAAGTTCACCTGGAAGGTGGTTTCGTTGGTATGGCTGCTGCTCCATCAGGTGCTTCTACCGGTTCCCGCGAAGCGCTGGAACTGCGCGATGGCGACAAATCTCGCTTCCTGGGTAAAGGCGTACTGAAAGCGGTTGGCGCTGTAAACGGTCCTATTGCTCAGGCAATCATTGGCAAAGACGCCAAAGACCAGGCTGGCATCGACAAGATCATGATCGATCTGGACGGTACTGAAAACAAATCTAACTTTGGTGCGAACGCAATCCTGGCAGTTTCCCTGGCGAACGCCAAAGCGGCTGCGGCTGCTAAAGGTATGCCACTGTTTGAGCACATCGCTGAACTGAACGGCACCCCAGGCAAATACTCCATGCCTGTACCAATGATGAACATCATCAACGGTGGTGAGCACGCAGACAACAACGTTGATATTCAGGAATTCATGATTCAGCCAGTTGGCGCGAAATCCCTGAAAGAAGCGGTACGTATGGGTTCTGAAGTGTTCCACAACCTGGCTAAAGTTCTGAAAGCCAAAGGTATGAACACGGCTGTTGGTGACGAAGGTGGCTATGCGCCAAACCTGGGTTCTAACGCAGAAGCACTGGCTGTTATCGCAGAAGCAGTAAAAGCTGCAGGCTACGAGCTGGGCAAAGACATCACCCTGGCGATGGACTGTGCAGCATCTGAATTCTACAAAGACGGTAAATACGTTCTGGCTGGCGAAGGCAACAAAGCGTTCACCTCCGAAGAGTTCACTCACTTCCTGGAAGACCTGACCAAACAGTACCCAATCGTGTCTATCGAAGACGGTCTGGACGAGTCTGACTGGGCTGGCTTCGCATACCAGACTAAAGTACTGGGCGACAAAATCCAGCTGGTTGGTGACGACCTGTTCGTAACCAACACCAAGATCCTGAAAGAAGGCATCGAGAAAGGCATCGTTAACTCCATCCTGATCAAATTCAACCAGATCGGTTCTCTGACCGAAACTCTGGCTGCGATCAAAATGGCGAAAGACGCTGGCTACACCGCTGTTATCTCTCACCGTTCTGGCGAAACTGAAGACGCTACCATTGCCGACCTGGCTGTGGGTACCGCTGCAGGCCAGATCAAAACTGGTTCTATGAGCCGTTCTGACCGTGTTGCTAAATACAACCAGCTGATTCGTATCGAAGAAGCGCTGGGCGAAAAAGCACCATACAACGGTCGTAAAGAGATCAAAGGCCAGGCATAATCGCCTAAGCCTTAAAACGAAAATGCCAGTCGAATGACTGGCATTTTTTTTTGCTATTTAAAATCAACCGCCATTTGCTCCGGAATGGTCAGCCCCTGAGTGGTTTGCACGCAGCGGGCGATATAATCCGTAAACCGGGGTGGCTTCGGCATCCCCATGCTCAGCAGCTTATCGTTGCTGAAGCGCACGTTAAGCGTGGCAAACGCACCGTATAACCGCATGGCTTTCAGCATCAGACGTTCGTTGCACGGCCCAAAAATATGTTTCAGCTCGCGACGCATTCTGACCAGCGTTTCGTAGCTGACCTGCGCATACTTATCACCTACGGGGGCTTTCTCCAGCGCCTGCGCCATTGCCTGATCGATATCCGCAAAGCGAACGCTGTTCTCTTCTCCCGCAGAAATGTGTACCACTTCTCCCGGACGCGCGTTGCTGTTGAGCAGCATTAACATCGCGTCGGCGCAATAATCCACCGGAACAACGTCGATCCGGTCTTCCATTGAGCACATAAACTTCTGCAGCATCAGGCCCATGCTAAAGACCCAGAAAATGCTGCTCGACGGTGTGCAGCCGTGACGGGTATGGCCGACGACGATGGACGGACGGGCGATGAGCAGCGGCAGGTTCGGACACTCCTGGCGCATCAGCTGTTCGATGGTTGACTTCGAAAACGTGTATTCCACCAGGTGTTCAGCATTCTCTCTGAATTCAGCGCTTTCGGCTACCAGGGAATCCTGCTCCGGCGTGCATGACATCGCGGTGCCGACATGGAGGAAACGCTGCAGTCCTGTGACCTGCTCCATACGGCGTGCCAGCGCGAGCGTACCTTCAACGTTGACCTTCCAGATCAGCGGGTTGTTACCAAATGAGGCGACGGCCGCACAGTTCACCACATGCGTGACCCTATCCAGACGGGGATCGTTCAGGAAGGCTTCAGGCTGGCTGAGGTCGCCAATCAGGATATTATCCACCGTCAGGGAGGCCAGTTTGTCCTCAGGAACGTTGAACTTGCGCATATTCTCCAGCACGCGCTCCAGCCCGCTCTGCGGATCGCCGGCACGCGCGAGCAAAAGGAGTTCTACGGATTGATCGTTGGTCAGGATTTTTTCAAGAACTGCACCGCCCAGAAATCCGGTCACGCCTGTAATCAATAACATCTTCATTAATACCGTCTCATTATGATTGATGAGGCGGATTGTAGGCGTGCAAAAGTAAACGGCATTTAAATAATAAATCGCCGAAACCGACAGCATCTTAAGCTTATTTTAAGGAAAGGAAATCGGGCGGATATTTTGGACATTAGCGGAAGGGTAAAAATTCACTCTATTAAAATTTAAATTTTAACTTATTGAATTTAATGTTTTTTATAGAGACGCGCCCGAACGGTAAACTTAATTCAAAATGTAATAAATATAATAATTTGTTACACCAAACATTTATCAAATAAATGATTTAAACGCCACTTAACTAAAATCAGACGGCATAAATCGCAGGCTATTTTATTTAGCCTGCGAAGGATTTTTAGAGTAACAGAGGAAGCGTAGCGCTGGCTGTTTGTTGGCTAACGTCGCCGTAATGACCATCCAGCGCAATCATGGACGTGGTCAGCAGCTCGACCAGCAGCATCACCCCAACCTTAGCATTGAGTGCGCCTGCGCTAAGGGGTCCCTCTGGTTTGGCAGCCACCAGCAACATGTCGCTCAGGGACGCCAGCGGGCTGCGGGGCGTATTGCTGAGTGCCAGAACCTTAACGCCGCGCTTGCGGGCAAGCTTCACCACGTGGAGTAAATCCCGCGTTGAACCCGAACTGGAGATGGCCACAACCAGCGTCTCTTTCGAAAGCGTTGTCGCATTCATGGCCGCGCGGTGCATATCGCTAAACAGCTGTGCGGGTTTGCCCAGACGCAACAGCTTGTAGTGCAGATACTCCCCAAGGATCGCGCTGGCCGCGACGCCATAAATTTGCACGGATTGTGCCTGGTGCAGCGCCAGCGCCGCCTTTTCAAGCAGCGTGCGGTCGAGGAGTCTGGCGGTATCCTGCAAAGCCTGCACCGACTCATCCACGACGTTATCAATCTCATCTCCCGCCTGACGCGCGGGCTGGCCCTGCTGAATATCCAGCGCAAGCGCCATTTTAAATTCGTTATAGCCTTTGCAGCCCAGCGTACGGCAAAGACGCGTGACGCTGGCCTCGCTGGTGTGGCTCTCGCGCGCCAGCTCGGTGATCGTCAGGTAGAGCACCCGGGCAGGATCGCTGAGGACAAATTCACCGAGTTTTTGTTGTGTTGGGCTGTACCCGGAAGCCTCCTGGCGTAGCTTCAGCAGCAGGTTTTCATGGTCTGACATGCTCGATCCTTAATGCGTTTCTCTGCGACTAGTGTGGCGGAAAGCGGGGGAAAGATGCCAGTCATTTTGAAAAAGTATGATCGTCGTCCTGGTTTTTGATGGTAATTTTCACTATTGAATATTTGTATGGTAAAAATTTTCATCGTTTAATGGGGGGATGAAAAAATGATGCAAATATTCAGTGGGGCTTCTTCAGGGGGATGGTTTGAAAAAGCGCAGCGCTTTGGCAAATCCTTTATGTTGCCGATTGCCGTGTTGCCTGCGGCGGGTCTGCTGCTGGGGATAGGCGGCGCGTTATCGAATCCCAATACGCTGGCGGCTTATCCGTTTTTAGATGTGGGCTGGCTTCAGGCCATTTTCACCATCATGAGCAGCGCAGGATCCATCGTGTTTGCGAACCTCTCGGTGCTGTTTGCCGTTGGGGTGGCCGTAGGGCTGGCAAAAAGCGATAAGGGTACGGCCGGGCTGGCGGCATTACTCGCGTTTCTGGTGATGAATGCCACCATTAACGCGCTGCTGATCCTCACTGGCAAACTGGCGCACGACAACCCGGGCGCCGTGGGGCAGGGCATGACGCTGGGCATTCAGACGCTGGAAACCGGTGTGTTTGGCGGCGTGGTGATTGGTCTGGTGACCTGCACGCTCCATCATCGGTTTAATAAAATAGCGCTTCCGCAGTTCCTCGGATTCTTTGGCGGCTCGCGCTTTGTTCCTATTATCAGCTCCCTGGCGGCGATCCTCGTCGGTGCGCTCATGACCGTGGTCTGGCCGCATTTCCAGAAGCTGATTTTTGGTCTGGGCGGGCTGGTGGATGCCACCGGTTATCTGGGCACCCTGCTGTACGGCTTTATTCTCCGCATGCTGGGCCCGTTTGGTTTGCACCACATCTTCTATCTGCCGTTCTGGACCACCGCGCTTGGCGGCAGTGAAATCGTCAACGGTCATCTGGTGGAAGGCACGCAGCGGATCTTCTTCGCCCAACTGGCCGATCCTACCACGCGTCAGTTTTACGAAGGCACGTCACGCTTCATGTCCGGGCGCTTTATTACGATGATGTTTGGCCTGCTCGGCGCGTGCCTGGCGATGTACCACACGGCAAAACCCGAGAACAAAAAGCGCGTTGCCGGACTGCTGCTTTCTGCCGCGTTAACCTCGTTCCTGACCGGGATTACCGAGCCTATCGAATTCTCGTTCCTGTTTATTGCACCGGTGCTTTACGTCATTCATGCGCTGTTTGACGGGCTGGCGTTCATGCTTGCACACATGCTGCATATCACCATCGGGCAAACCTTCTCCGGCGGTTTTATCGACTTCGTGCTGTTCGGCATTTTGCAGGGGGAGGCCAAAACCAACTGGATGTTCGTTCCGCTGGTCGGCGTGCCGTGGTTCTTCCTTTACTACTTCACCTTCCGCTATCTGATTAACCGCTTTGATTTTGCTACGCCGGGTCGGGAAAAGGAGGCGATGACCAATGAAGTGACCTTCTCGCAGAGCGAGCGCGCCGTTGCGGTAATCGCCGGATTGGGCGGAAAAGACAATCTGGACGAGGTGGACTGCTGCGCCACGCGTCTTCGCGTCACGGTGAAGGACGGCAGCAAGGTGAATGACGCGGCGCTGAAAGCCACCGGGGCGCGCGGCGTTATCGTGCGCGGTAACGGTGTTCAGGTCATTTATGGCCCGCATGTCACGATTATCAAAAACGAAGTGGAAGAGATCTTATCGTAATGAAAACTGTACTGGATAACCTGAAGGGAAAACTGGTCGTCTCCTGTCAGGCGCTGGAGAATGAACCGCTGCATAGCCCGTTTATTATGTCGCGGATGGCGCTGGCGGCGGCGCAGGGCGGGGCCGCTGCAATTCGTGCCAACAGCGTGGTAGATATCGAGGCCATTAAGCAGCAGGTCTCTTTGCCGGTCATCGGCATCATCAAACGGGATTACCCGGAAAGCGAGGTGTTTATCACCGCCACGATGAAAGAGGTGGATGAGCTCATGACCGTCTCTCCGGAAATCATTGCGCTTGATGCGACGGCGCGGGCGCGTCCCGGCGGAGAATCCCTGGAAACGCTGGTCTCGCGCATCCGCTCACGCTATCCCGCGGTGCGGCTGATGGCGGATATCGCCTCCGTGGACGAAGCCGTGACGGCGCAGGCGCTGGGCTTTGACTGCGTCGGCACCACGCTTTACGGCTACACGGCTGAAACCGAGGGTCATACATTGCCTGACAATGACTGCGCGTTCCTGAAAGCGGTGCTGGCGGCCGTGACGGTTCCCGTGGTTGCCGAAGGCAACGTGGATACGCCTGAACGCGCGGCCAGATGCCTGGCGCTGGGCGCGCATACGGTCGTCGTCGGCGGTGCGATCACCCGCCCACAGCAAATCACGGAACGGTTTATGGCGGCGATTGGCGCGCAAAGCACCGATGGAGCATGACCATCCGGCGGGGATCTGCGATACTTATCGTTTATCCCCTTTACTGAGATGACTATGCAGTACCCGATTAACGAGATGTTCCAGACCCTGCAAGGCGAGGGTTACTTTACCGGCGTTCCCGCTATTTTCATTCGTTTACAGGGATGCCCGGTTGGCTGTGCCTGGTGTGATACCAAACATACGTGGGATAAGCTCGCAGATCGGGAAGTGTCGCTGTTTAGCATTCTGGCGAAAACCAAAGAGAGCGATAAGTGGGGCGCGGGCAGTTCCGAAGATCTGCTGGCCATTATTGGTCGTCAGGGCTGGACGGCGCGCCACGTTGTGATCACCGGCGGTGAACCCTGCATCCACGATCTGACGCCGCTGACCGAGCTGCTCGAAAAGAACGGCTACAGCTGCCAGATTGAAACCAGCGGCACCCATGAAGTGCGCTGTTCACACACGACCTGGGTGACGGTATCGCCAAAAGTGAATATGCGCGGCGGGTATGACGTGCTGTCTCAGGCGCTGGAACGCGCGGATGAGATTAAGCACCCGGTAGGGCGCGTGCGTGATATCGAAGCGCTGGATGAACTGCTGGCCACGCTGACGGATGAAAAGCAGCGCGTCATTGCGCTTCAGCCGATCAGCCAGAAAGATGACGCGACGCGCCTGTGCATTGAAACCTGTATTGCGCGCAACTGGCGCCTGTCGATGCAGACGCACAAGTATCTGAATATTGCATAAAAAAAGCCCGGTGGCGCGAGCGCTTACCGGGCCTATGGTTCGATGCTCTTGTCGACCGGGCAGGCGTCAGCGCCACCCGGCAAGCATCACTCTCCGCGATACACGCAGCCTGCCGTGCAGGTCTCTTTGATCATCACCGCGCTCAGCAGCGGTACCAGCGGCTTCATCTGATCCCAAATCCATTTTGCCAGCACTTCACTGGTCGGGTTTTCAAGGCCCGGGATCTCATTCAGGTAGTAGTGATCCAGACGATCGTAGGTCGGCTTAAACGCCGCCTTCAGCTCGGCAAAATCCATGATCCAACCGGTATGCGGATCAACTTCACCGGTGATCTCAAGACGCACCATGAACGAATGCCCGTGCAGACGGCCGCATTTATGTCCTTCTGGAACATGCGGAAGGTGGTGGGCGGCTTCGAAGGTGAAATCTTTAAACAGTGTGGTGGACATGATCGCTCTCAGTAATGCGGAAAAAACCGCCGCATAGTACCGGAAAGCACAATTTTTAGCATTAACTAAAACGGCTCTGAAGCCAGGCGTCTCATTAAGAGGCGTTTTTTGTTGTTTTTATCGATAATTTTCAGAGGGTTAATTAATCGGTTTTATCGCTAAGCATGACAACCAAAACAGGTTAGTCCATTTGGTTATTTATTATTTCCATCCCTTCTTTAATTGTTATTATCCTCGCCGTTAACCTTATCTTCAGTTTGGATTTATTCGCTTAAAGTCCGCTTGGCTACTGGAACATAACGACGCATGACAACACAGGCCCCACCTTCAAATTTGCTTCCTCTGAACCCGGAGCAACTGGCGCGCCTTCAGGCTGCCACCTCTGATTTTTCTCCCACTCAGCTTGCCTGGGTCTCCGGTTATTTCTGGGGAATGCTCAATCAGCAGCCTGGCGCCGTGGCAGGTGCACCGGTAACGGCCGTTGAAATTCCGGCCATTACCCTGATTTCCGCCTCGCAGACGGGCAATGCCCGCCGCGTGGCCGAGGCGCTGCGTGACGACCTGCTGGCCGCCAAACTGAACGTGAACCTGGTCAATGCCGGGGATTATAAATTCAAACAAATCGCGTCAGAAAAACTGCTGGTGGTTGTGGCCTCAACGCAGGGTGAAGGTGAACCCGCAGAAGAAGCGGTGGCCCTGCACAAGTTCCTGTTCTCGAAAAAAGCGCCGAAGCTGGATGGCACGGCGTTTGCCGTGTTTGGCCTGGGCGATACCTCCTATGAATTCTTCTGCCAGTCCGGTAAAGACTTCGACAGCAGGCTGGCGGAACTGGGCGCGGAGCGTCTGCTGGACCGCGTTGACGCGGATGTCGAATACCAGACCGCCGCCGCCGAATGGCGTGCACGCATCGTTGAGGTGTTAAAAGCGCGCGTGCCGAAAGAGACGTCGACGCAGGCCGCGTTCACCGCGACGGGTGCTGTTAACGACATCCACACCAGCCCGTACACCAAAGAGGCGCCGCTGACGGCGAGCCTGTCGGTGAACCAGAAAATTACCGGCCGCGACTCGGAAAAAGACGTGCGCCATATCGAAATCGATCTGGGAGACTCGGGCCTGCGCTATCAGCCGGGCGATGCGCTGGGTATCTGGTATCAGAACGATCCGGCGCTGGTGAAAGAACTGGTTGAGCTGCTGTGGCTGAAAGGCGACGAGCCTGTCACCGTTGACGGCAAAACCCAGCCGCTTTCAGAGGCGCTGCAGTGGCATTTCGAACTGACGGTGAACACCCCGAATATCGTCGAAAACTATGCCACCTTGACGCGCAGCGAATCCCTGCTGCCGCTGGTGGGCGATAAAGCGAAGCTTCAGCATTACGCCGCGACGACGCCGATTGTCGATATGGTGCGCTTCTCTCCGGCTCAGCTGGATGCCGATGCGCTGATCGGTCTGCTGCGCCCGCTCACCCCGCGCCTGTACTCTATCGCCTCTTCCCAGGCTGAAGTGGAGAGTGAAGTGCATGTTACCGTCGGCGTGGTGCGCTACGATATCGAAGGCCGCGCCCGCACGGGTGGGGCATCAGGCTTCCTGGCGGATCGCGTGGAAGAAGAGGGCGAAGTGCGCGTCTTTATCGAGCACAACGACAACTTCCGCCTGCCGGCAAACCCGGAAACCCCGGTCATCATGATTGGCCCTGGCACCGGCATTGCGCCGTTCCGCGCCTTCATGCAGCAGCGCGCGGCAGATGAAGCGCCGGGTAAAAACTGGCTCTTCTTCGGCAACCCGCACTTTACCGAAGATTTCCTCTACCAGGTTGAGTGGCAGCGCTATGTGAAAGAAGGCGTTCTGACCCGCATCGACCTGGCCTGGTCCCGCGACCAGAAAGAAAAAGTATACGTACAAGACAAGCTGCGCGCACAGGGCGCAGAGCTGTGGCGCTGGATCAATGACGGTGCCCACATTTATGTCTGCGGCGACGCCAATCGTATGGCGAAAGACGTTGAGCAGACTTTGCTGGAAGTGATTGCCGAATTCGGCGGTATGGATGCCGAAGCGGCAGACGAATTTTTAAGTGAGCTGCGCGTTGAGCGCCGTTATCAGCGAGATGTCTACTAATGAGCGAAAAACATCCAGGGCCACTGGTGGTCGAAGGTAAACTGACAGACGCCGAGCGCATGAAGCTGGAAAGCAACTATCTGCGCGGCACCATTGCTGAAGATCTGAATGACGGTCTCACCGGCGGTTTCAAAGGCGACAACTTCCTGCTGATCCGTTTTCACGGCATGTACCAGCAGGACGACCGCGACATCCGCGCCGAGCGTGCAGAACAGAAGCTGGAGCCGCGTCACGCGATGCTGCTGCGCTGCCGTCTGCCGGGCGGGGTGATTACCACCAAACAGTGGCAGGCGATCGACAAGTTTGCCGGTGAAAACACGATCTATGGCAGCATCCGTCTGACTAACCGTCAGACCTTCCAGTTCCACGGTATTCTGAAGAAGAACGTCAAGCCGGTGCACCAGATGCTGCACTCCGTTGGGCTGGACGCGCTGGCGACCGCCAACGACATGAACCGTAACGTGCTTTGCACCTCGAATCCGTATGAATCCGAGCTGCATGCCGAAGCGTACGAGTGGGCGAAGAAGATCTCCGAGCACCTGCTGCCGCGCACGCGCGCCTATGCGGAGATCTGGCTCGATCAGGAAAAAGTCGCCACCACCGACGAAGAGCCGATCCTTGGCCAGACCTACCTGCCGCGTAAGTTTAAAACCACGGTCGTTATTCCACC
The DNA here is from genome assembly GCF_026420145.1 of Enterobacter pseudoroggenkampii. NCBI lineage: Bacteria > Pseudomonadati > Pseudomonadota > Gammaproteobacteria > Enterobacterales > Enterobacteriaceae > Enterobacter > Enterobacter pseudoroggenkampii. The sequence goes on along the minus strand of NZ_JAPMLV010000004.1, from coordinate 231,864 downwards.
GCAGAACGATATCGACCTGCACGCCAACGACATGAACTTCGTGGCGATTGCCGAAAACGGCAAGCTGATTGGCTTTAACCTGCTGGTGGGCGGCGGCCTCTCCATTGAGCACGGTAACAAGAAAACCTACGCCCGCACCGCAAGCGAGTTCGGCTTCCTGCCGCTGGAGCACACGCTGGCCGTGGCGGAAGCGGTAGTGACCACCCAGCGCGACTGGGGCAACCGTACCGACCGTAAAAACGCGAAAACCAAATACACCCTGGAGCGCGTGGGCGTTGAGACGTTCAAAGCGGAAGTGGAGCGTCGTGCGGGTATCAAATTCGAGCCGATCCGCCCTTACGAATTCACCGGTCGCGGCGATCGCATCGGCTGGGTGAAGGGCATCGATAATAAATGGCACCTGACGCTGTTTATCGAAAACGGCCGTATTCTGGATTATCCGGGCCGTCCGCTGAAAACCGGTCTGCTGGAAATTGCTAAGATCCATAAAGGCGAGTTCCGCATTACCGCTAACCAGAATCTCATTATTGCCGGCGTGCCGGAGAGCCAGAAGGCGAAGATCGAGAAGCTGGCGCGCGATCACGGGTTAATGGATGCGGTGAAGCCGCAGCGTGAAAACTCAATGGCCTGCGTGTCGTTCCCGACCTGTCCGCTGGCGATGGCCGAAGCGGAGCGTTTCCTGCCGTCATTTACTGACAAGGTAGAAGCGATTCTGGAAAAACACGGTATTCCGGACGAGCATATTGTTATGCGCGTCACCGGCTGCCCGAACGGCTGCGGCCGCGCGATGCTGGCCGAGCTGGGTCTGGTGGGGAAAGCGCCGGGGCGTTATAACCTGCACCTGGGCGGTAACCGAATCGGTACGCGCATCCCGCGTATGTTCCGCGAGAACATCACCGAGCCGGAAATTCTTGATTCCATCGACGAGCTTGTCGGGCGCTGGGCGAAAGAGCGCGAAGCGGGTGAAGGCTTCGGCGACTTTACGGTGCGTGCGGGCATCATTCGCCCGGTGCTCGATCCCGCAAGGGATTTCTGGGAGTAACCACGAGAGGTAATTATGTCCGTACTCGATCTAAACGCGCTTAACGCATTGCCAAAAGTCGAACGCATTCTGGCACTCGCAGAAACCAATGCCCACCTTGAAAAGCTGGACGCCGAAGGGCGCGTGGCGTGGGCGCTGGAAAACCTGCCGGGAGACTATGTGCTGTCGTCGAGCTTTGGTATTCAGGCGGCGGTCAGCCTGCATCTGGTGAATCAGATCCGTCCGGACATTCCGGTGATCCTCACCGATACCGGCTACCTGTTCCCGGAAACCTACCAGTTTATTGACGAGCTGACGGACAAGCTCAAGCTGAACCTCAAAGTTTACCGCGCGACGGAAAGCGCGGCCTGGCAGGAGGCGCGCTACGGTAAGCTGTGGGAACAGGGCGTTGAGGGCATTGAGAAATACAATGAGATCAACAAAGTTGAGCCGATGAACCGGGCGCTGAAAGAGCTCAATGCGCAGACATGGTTTGCTGGCCTGCGCCGCGAGCAGTCCGGCAGCCGGGCAACCTTGCCGGTGCTGGCGGTCCAGCGCGGGGTGTTTAAAGTGCTGCCGATTATCGACTGGGATAACCGGACGGTGTATCAGTATCTGCAAAAGCACGGGCTGAAGTACCATCCGCTGTGGGACCAGGGCTATCTGTCGGTGGGTGACACCCACACCACGCGCAAATGGGAACCGGGAATGGCGGAAGAAGAGACGCGATTCTTTGGGCTGAAGCGCGAGTGCGGGCTGCACGAAGGGTGATCCTTTATCCTCCCTCTCCCTGTGGGAGAGGGTTGGGGTGAGGGCATCAGGCCGCACCAGGCTTTAAAACATCAGGCTTTCCCCGCTTTCGCCAGCTCCTTCACCAGCGGCAGCATCACCTTCACCACATCACGGCTGCGGTGCTCAATCCGCTGCGGCAGCGCGCGATCGATGTGCTGCTGATTATCCAGCATCACGTTGTGCCAGCTTGTCCCGTCCGGGAAGGCTTTCGATTTAGCCCGCTGCTGATAGCCATCTTTCTTGCCCAATGCCCAGTTTGTCGCTTCGACATACAGCACCGGAATGCCCGCCTTATCGAACACTTCCCCGTCGTTGCAGCAGCCCGTTCCTCGCGGGTAATCCGGGTTACCGCCGGGGTTGCTGGCGGCATAAACCCCGTGGCTGCGGGCAATCGCCAGCGCACGATCTCGCGTCAGTTTCCGCACGGTACCCGGCGTACTTTGCCCGCTGTTGAAATAGAGCTTGTCGCCGACGATCAGGTTATCGAGGTTGATCACCAGCAGCGTATTTTTCTTCTCCTCAGCGCTCATGCGTTTAAGGAGATTCTCAGCGCCGAGTTTGCCCTCTTCTTCACCGCTGGTGGCCACGAAACGGATACCATACTGGGTTGGAATATCCTTCATCCGCTCGGCCAGTTCGAGCATCACGCCCAGGCCTGCTGCGTTGTCGTCCATGCCCTGCAGCGTCAGCCCGCCGAGGTTGTTATCCGTATCGGCGTCACTCATCGGGGCGTAGGTATCAAGGTGCGCCATAATAATAATTTGCTCTTTTGCGCTACCTTCATGTGCCGCAATAACCGTACTGCCGGTCACGTTATGCCAGTTTTTCGTTTTATTTCGTGAGGTATAGACGTAGCGGCTGTGAAACGACCGGATATCGCTCTGGTAGCCCATCCCGGCAAACTGCTGGCGAAGATAGTCCGCGGAGAGCATTTCCGCAGGCGAACCGGTCATACGGCCAGGAAAGACGGTGGCGATATGCCGCGCCTGCATAGTGGCGATTTCACCATAAGGTTGGTTTTTTGCCTGGGCAGGAAGAATAAAGCAAACGCCGAGCGCCAGGGCAGCAATACGGTGGCGCGTTGCGGAGAACATAGTGAGTCCTTAAAAACTGAGCAAAATAATAACCCGCTTAGTATGAAACTGTGATCGTCCATACACAATTTGAATTGCTCTTAAATGCCCGAAATTTCGCGTGTTAAGCACTTTTTGGTATTAGCTTTTCCACGGCGTTATTCCATTGAGTAACTACTCATTCCAATTCGTAATTTCATTCGGTCTAAGCCGCCCCCTATAGTCCCTCTATTCCTCGTTGTTAGTGAGTTGTTGCTTGTGGACTATCTGCCCTTATTTGCCGCGATAAAAGAGAAGCCGGTGCTGGTTGTTGGCACGGGTGAAATTGCCGATCGCAAAATTGCGTTTCTGCAGCGCGCAGGGGCGCAGGTGCGGGTAGTAGCAGAAGCGGATTTCGACGAATCACAAATCGACAGCGTCGTGCTGGTGATTGCGGCGACCGAAGATCGCGACCTGAACCGGCGGATTTCCGAGGCCGCTCAGGCCCGCTACCGCCTGGTGAACGTGGTGGACGACCAGCCTTTATGCTCATTTATCTTCCCGTCGATCGTTGACCGTTCGCCGCTGCTGGTGGCGATCTCCTCCGGCGGTACCGCACCGGTGCTGGCGCGCGTGCTGCGGGAAAAAATCGAAGCGCTGCTGCCGACCAGCCTCGGGCGCATGGCGGAAAAAGCCAGCTACTGGCGCAACCATCTGAAAACCCGCCTGACCAGCGTGACGGAACGCCGTCGCTTCTGGGAACGCGTGTTTCGCGGCCGCTTTGCCAGCCTGATGCATGCCGGCAATGAGACGGCGGCGCAGAAAATTCTTGAAGACGAACTGGATAACCCCGGCAGCACCGGCGGGGAGATCATTCTGGTAGGCGCAGGACCGGGCGATGCCGGGCTCCTGACGCTGCGCGGACTGCAGGTGCTGCAGGACGCGGACGTGGTGTTTTACGACCATCTGGTTACCGACGGCGTGCGCGAGCTGATCCGTCGCGACGCGGAGCAAATCTGCGTCGGCAAACGGGCTGGCGAGCACTCGGTGCCGCAGCACGACACCAACCAGATGCTGATTGACGCCGCCAAAGCGGGTAAAACCGTGGTGCGCCTGAAAGGGGGCGATCCGTTTATCTTTGGTCGCGGCGGCGAAGAGCTGCAGGCGGCAGCCGAAGCGGGCGTACCGTTCCAGGTGGTGCCGGGCATTACGGCGGCCTCTGCGGTAACGGCCTACGCCGGTATCCCGCTGACCCACCGCGATTACGCCCAGAGCGTGACCTTTGTGACCGGCCACTACAAGGCCGACAGCACACCGTTCGACTGGTCGCATCTCGCCCAGAGCCGCCAGACGCTGGCGATCTACATGGGCACGATGAAGGCGGCAGATATCAGCGAACAGCTTATTCAGCACGGTCGCGAGGCGACGACGCCCGTTGCCGTCATTTCTCGCGGCACGCGCGTCGATCAGCACGTTGCGACGGGCACCCTGGAACATCTTGCAACCCTGGCGAAAGACGCCCCGATGCCCGCCCTGATCGTGGTGGGAGAAGTGGTGCAGCTGCACAGCACGCTCGCCTGGTTCCAACACACAACCGATACAGAAGGCTTTGGTTCTTCTGTCGTAAATTTGGCTTAAGGAACGGTTATGGACCAAAAACGTCTTACACACCTGCGGCAGCTCGAAGCGGAGAGTATCCATATCATCCGCGAAGTGGCCGCCGAGTTTTCTAACCCGGTGATGATGTACTCCATCGGTAAAGATTCCAGCGTCATGCTGCATCTGGCGCGTAAAGCGTTTTATCCGGGCACGCTGCCGTTCCCGCTGTTGCACGTGGATACCGGCTGGAAATTCCGCGAGATGTATGAGTTTCGCGACCGTACCGCGAAAGCCTACGGCTGCGAGCTGCTGGTGCATAAAAACCCGGAAGGGGTGGCGATGGGCATTAACCCATTCGTGCACGGCAGCGCCAAGCATACCGATATCATGAAAACCGAAGGGCTGAAGCAGGCGCTGAATAAATACGGTTTTGACGCTGCTTTTGGCGGCGCGCGCCGTGACGAAGAGAAATCCCGCGCCAAAGAGCGTATCTACTCCTTCCGCGACCGCTTCCACCGCTGGGACCCCAAAAACCAGCGCCCGGAGCTGTGGCACAACTACAATGGTCAGATCAACAAAGGCGAAAGCATTCGCGTCTTCCCGCTCTCTAACTGGACCGAGCTGGATATCTGGCAGTACATCTATCTGGAAAACATCGAGATCGTTCCGCTGTATCTGGCCGCCGAGCGCCCGGTGCTGGAGCGCGACGGCATGCTGATGATGATCGACGACGATCGCATCGACCTGCAGCCGGGTGAAGTGATCAAGAAACAGATGGTCCGTTTCCGCACCCTCGGCTGCTGGCCGCTGACCGGCGCGGTGGAATCCAGCGCGCAGACGCTGCCGGAGATCATCGAAGAGATGCTGGTGTCCACCACCAGTGAGCGACAGGGGCGCGTGATTGACCGCGACCAGGCAGGCTCCATGGAGCTGAAGAAACGTCAGGGTTATTTCTAAGGAGCCGCCATGAACACCACTATTGCTCAACAAATTGCCAACGAAGGCGGCGTGGAAGCCTATCTGCACGCGCAGCAACATAAAAGCCTGCTGCGTTTTCTGACCTGCGGCAGCGTGGATGACGGTAAAAGTACCCTGATTGGCCGCCTGCTGCACGATACGCGCCAGATTTACGAAGATCAGCTCTCTTCCCTGCATAACGACAGTAAACGTCACGGTACCCAGGGGGAAAAACTCGATCTGGCCCTGCTGGTGGACGGCCTGCAGGCGGAGCGTGAGCAGGGCATCACCATCGACGTGGCCTACCGCTATTTCTCTACCGAGAAACGCAAATTTATTATCGCCGACACCCCGGGGCACGAACAGTACACCCGCAATATGGCGACCGGCGCGTCGACCTGCGACCTGGCGATCCTGCTGATGGACGCGCGTAAAGGCGTGCTGGATCAGACCCGTCGTCACAGCTTTATCTCCACGCTGCTGGGGATCAAACATCTGGTGGTGGCGGTCAACAAGATGGATCTGGTGAACTTCAGCGAAGAGAAGTTCGAGGAGATCCGCCAGAGCTACTTGACCTTTGCCGAACAGCTGCCGGGCAATCTGGATATTCGCTTTGTACCGCTCTCGGCGCTGGAAGGGGATAACGTCGCCTCCCAGAGCGCGAACATGCCGTGGTACAGCGGCCCGACGCTGCTGGAGGTGCTGGAAACCGTTGAAATTCAGCGCGTGGTCGACACCCAGCCGATGCGCTTCCCGGTGCAGTACGTTAACCGTCCTAACCTCGATTTCCGCGGTTTCTCAGGTACCCTCGCGTCAGGCTCCGTGAAGGTCGGCCAGCGCGTTAAGGTGCTGCCATCCGGCGTGGAATCCACCATCGCCCGCATCGTCACCTTCGACGGTGACCTGCAGGAAGCGGGCGCCGGTGAAGCCGTAACGCTGGTGCTGAAAGACGAGATTGATATCAGCCGGGGCGATCTGCTGGTGGATGCCCAGGAAACCCTGGCGGCCGTACAGGGGGCTTCCGTGGATGTGGTGTGGATGGCGGAGCAACCGCTGACGCCGGGCCAGAGCTACGACATCAAAATTGCCGGCAAGAAAACCCGCGCCCGCGTGGACGGTATTCAGTTCCAGGTGGACATCAACAATCTCACCCAGCGCGAGGTTACCGAACTGCCGCTGAACGGCATTGGTCTGGTCGATCTGACCTTCGACGAACCGCTGGTGCTGGATCCGTATCAGCAGAACCCGGTGACGGGGGGGCTTATCTTTATCGACAGGCTGACCAACGTTACCGTCGGGGCCGGAATGGTCCGCGAACCGATTAAACAGTCTGTCGTGGCGTCTGAATTCAGTGCCTTCGAGCTGGAACTGAACGCGCTGGTGCGTAAACACTTCCCGCACTGGGGCGCACGCGATCTGCTGGGAGGCAAGTAATGGCCGCCCATGATGAGAACGTCGTCTGGCATCCTCATCCGGTGACCGTCGCCCAGCGCGAACAGCTCCACGGTCACCGTGGGGTTGTGCTGTGGTTTACCGGGCTGTCCGGCTCGGGTAAATCAACGGTGGCGGGCGCGCTGGAAGAGGCATTGCATCAGCAGGGCGTAAGCACGTACCTGCTGGATGGTGACAACGTGCGTCACGGCCTGTGCAGCGATTTAGGGTTTAGCGACGACGACCGTAAAGAGAACATCCGCCGGGTGGGCGAAGTGGCCAGCCTGATGGCGGACGCCGGGCTGGTGGTGCTGACCGCGTTTATCTCTCCGCACCGCGCCGAGCGCCAGATGGTGCGTGAACGCGTGGGCCAGGATCGCTTTATCGAGGTGTTTGTTGATACGCCGCTGGAGATTTGCGAAGCGCGCGACCCGAAAGGGCTGTACAAAAAAGCGCGTGCCGGAGAACTGCGAAACTTCACCGGAATTGACGCGGTATACGAAGCGCCTGAATCGCCTGAAATTCACCTGGAGGGTCAACAATTGGTAACAAATTTAGTAAGCCAATTATTAGACCTGCTCAGACGGGACGATATTATCAGATCCTGAGACGGTATCGTTCGGGAGCTGTCTTCCCGAACGATGAGTCACGGTCACAGGATTAGCTATGCGCAACAGTGAACATTACATCACCACCACCGGGTCGGAGCCGCTCGCGACCGACGACGAAACGACCTGGTCATTTCCTGGGGCCATCATCGGCTTCGTCTCATGGTTGCTGGCGCTGGGTATCCCGTTTCTCATCTACGGCGGTAACACGCTGTTCTTCTTTCTCTACACCTGGCCTTTCTTTCTGGCGCTGATGCCCGTGGCGGTTGTCGTCGGCATTGCGCTGCACTCGTTGCTCAACGGTAAGCTCCTGTACAGCACCGTGGTCACGATTGTGACGGTGGTTCTGATGTTTGGTCTGTTATTTTTGTGGCTCATGGGCTAACTTCAGCCATAATTCAAACCGTAACCAACTGTGTAACGATATTGTGCAGGACGATTCTGCGGAAAAAATGTGGTACATTTGCCCGCGATGTTGCGGCATCTCTGTTACCCCGGCGTAGTGCTCTGGGGAAGTCTTGGGATGATGATGCCGTTTTTCAGGGGGCAGGATGGGTAAACTAACGCTGCTGTTGCTGGCTTTGCTAATCTGGCTGCAATATTCGCTGTGGTTCGGTAAGAACGGACTGCACGACTATAGCCGGGTAAGCGATGACGTCGCGGCTCAGCAGGCAACAAACGCCAAACTTAAGGCGCGAAACGATCAACTCTTTGCTGAAATTGATGACCTCAATGGCGGGCAAGAGGCGATTGAGGAACGCGCACGTAATGAACTCAGTATGACTAAGCCGGGCGAAACCTTTTATCGTCTGGTTCCGGATGCGTCTAAACGCAATCAGGGCTCAGCACAAAACAATCGATAATCAGGCCCAGGATTACGACATGGCAGTAACTTTTTCGGACGTATGCGCCGTGGTGCCGGCCGCAGGTTTTGGCCGGCGCATGCAGACAGAATGTCCCAAGCAGTACCTCTCTATTGGCGATAAAACGATCCTCGAGCACGCCGTGGCGGCGCTGCTGGCGCACCCACGGGTGACGCGGGTGATTATCGCTATCAGCCCTGGCGATGCGCGCTTTGCGCAGCTGCCGCTGGCAAATCATCCACAGATTACCGTCGTTGACGGTGGCGCCGAGCGCGCCGATTCCGTGCTGGCGGGCATTCAGGCCGCCGGTAACGCGCCGTGGGTGCTGGTGCATGACGCGGCGCGTCCGTGCCTCCATCAGGACGACCTTGCGCGTCTGCTGGCCCTGAGCGAAACAAGCAAGGTTGGCGGGATTCTGGCCGCACCGGTGCGCGACACCATGAAGCGCGCCGAGCCGGGCAAACAGGCTATCGCCCACACCGTCGATCGCGTCGATTTATGGCACGCGCTGACGCCACAATTTTTCCCCCGCGAATTACTCCACGACTGCTTAACGCGTGCGCTTAGAGAAGGTGCAACCATCACGGACGAAGCCTCTGCGCTGGAATATTGCGGTTTCCACCCTGAGCTTGTTGAAGGACGCGCTGATAATATTAAAGTGACGCGTCCGGAAGATTTACAGCTCGCGGAATTCTATCTTACCCGTTCGACCCATCAGGAGAAGGCATAATGCGAATTGGACACGGTTTTGATGTACACGCCTTTGGCGGAGAAGGCCCAATTATCATTGGCGGCGTGCGCATTCCTTATGAAAAAGGACTGCTGGCACATTCTGATGGCGACGTGGCGCTGCATGCGCTGACCGACGCGCTGCTGGGCGCTGCCGCGCTGGGTGATATCGGCAAGCTGTTCCCGGACACCGACCCGGCATTTAAAGGCGCGGACAGCCGCGAACTGCTGCGCGAAGCGTGGCGTCGCATTCAGGCGAAAGGTTACACCCTCGGCAACGTCGACGTGACGATTATTGCCCAGGCCCCGAAAATGCTGCCGCACATTCCGCAGATGCGCGTGTTTATTGCAGAAGATCTGGGCTGCCATATGGACGACGTGAACGTGAAAGCGACGACGACCGAGAAGCTGGGCTTTACCGGGCGTGGCGAAGGGATTGCCTGTGAAGCCGTGGCGCTGCTGGTGAAGGCGAGCAAATGACAGACTTCGACAACCTGACATACCTGCACGGTAAACCGCAGGGGAACGGGGTGCTGAAAGCCAGCCCTGAAGACTTCCTCGTGGTAGAGGATCTGGGCTTTGAGCCGGATGGCGAAGGCGAACATATCCTGGTGCGTATTCTGAAAAATGGCTGCAATACCCGCTTTGTGGCCGACGCGCTGGCAAAATTCCTTAAAATTCATGCCCGCGAAGTGAGCTTTGCCGGGCAGAAAGATAAACACGCCGTCACTGAACAGTGGCTCTGCGCGCGCGTTCCCGGTAATACGATGCCTGATTTAAGCAAATTTGAGCTTGAGGGTTGTAAGGTACTGGAATTCGCTCGCCACAAGCGCAAACTGCGTCTGGGGGCGTTGAAGGGTAACGACTTTACGCTGGTGCTGCGGGAAGTGACCCACCGCGAAGACGTTGAAAAACGTCTGAACGCTATCAGTGAACGCGGCGTGCCGAACTACTTTGGCGCGCAGCGCTTTGGTATTGGCGGCAGCAACCTGCAGGGTGCGCTGCGCTGGGCGCAAAGCGATGCACCGGTGCGGGACAGGAATAAACGCAGTTTTTGGTTGTCGGCGGCCCGCAGTGCGTTGTTTAATCAGATTGTGAGCGAAAGGCTGAAAAAACCGGACGCGAATCAAGTTGTTGTTGGCGATGCGCTACAATTAGCGGGACGCGGAAGCTGGTTTGTGGCAACGGCCGAAGAAATGGCCGATGTGCAGTCGCGCGTGGACGCAAAAGCGCTGATGATTACCGCCGCGCTGCCCGGTACGGGCGACTGGGGAACACAGGGCGACGCGCTGGCCGCCGAGCAAGCAGCCGTAGCGGATGCGCCAGAACTGCAATCCTTGCTGGTGCGGGAAAAAGTCGACGCGGCACGCCGCGCAATGCTGCTCTATCCGCAGCAGTTAAGCTGGAACTGGTGGGATGACGTAACCGTCGAGTTACGCTTCTGGCTGCCGGCAGGTAGCTTTGCCACCAGTGTTGTCAGGGAACTTATCAACACCTCGGGTGATTATGCGAATATTGCTGAGTAACGATGACGGGATCCACGCGCCGGGTATTCAGACCCTGGCGAAACACCTCCGTGAATTTGCGGATGTGCAGGTCGTGGCACCCGATCGTAACCGCAGTGGAGCGTCTAACTCGCTGACGCTGGAGTCGTCGCTTCGCACCTTTACCTTTGAAAATGGCGATATTGCCGTGCAGATGGGCACGCCAACCGACTGTGTTTTTCTGGGCGTGAACGCGCTGATGCGTCCGCGTCCGGATATCGTTGTCTCCGGCATTAACGCCGGTCCTAACCTCGGCGATGACGTGATTTACTCCGGTACCGTGGCGGCCGCAATGGAAGGGCGCCATCTGGGCTTCCCGGCGCTGGCGGTCTCGTTGAACGGCTACACGCACTACGACACCGCCGCTGCGGTGACCTGTTCGATCCTGCGGGCGCTCGGCCGCGAGCCGTTGCGTACCGGGCGCATCCTCAACATCAACGTGCCGGATCTTCCTCTCGATGAAATTAAAGGCATTCGCGTCACCCGTTGCGGAAGCCGACATCCTGCCGATCAGGTGATCCCGCAGCAGGATCCGCGCGGCAACACGCTTTACTGGATTGGCCCTCCTGGCGATAAGTGCGATGCGGGGCCAGATACCGACTTTGCCGCCGTAGAAGAAGGCTATGTTTCGGTTACCCCGCTGCACGTAGATTTAACCGCGTATAGCGCGCATGATGTGGTGTCGGGCTGGCTGGATCGCGCAGGAGTGAACGCGCAATGGTAAACAAACGTGTACAAACTCTTCTGGAACAACTCCGCGCGCAGGGGATCCGCGACGAGCACGTGCTTGAAGCGCTTGCTCAGGTTCCGCGTGAGAAATTTGTAGACGAGGCGTTTGAACACAAAGCGTGGGAAAACGTGGCGCTGCCCATCGGGCAGGGCCAGACGATTTCGCAGCCTTATATGGTAGCGCGGATGACGGAGCTGCTGGAGCTGACGCCCGACTCCCGCGTGCTGGAGATTGGCACCGGGTCGGGGTATCAGACTGCGATCCTGGCGCATCTGGTGCACCATGTATGCTCCGTTGAGCGGATTAAAGGTTTACAGTGGCAGGCGCGTCGTCGCCTGAAACAACTTGATTTACATAATGTTTCGACACGACACGGTGATGGATGGCAGGGTTGGAAAGCTCGCGCCCCGTTTGACGCCATCATCGTGACGGCGGCCCCGCCTGAAATTCCAGCTGCCCTGTTATCGCAGCTGGATGAGGGGGGCATTCTGGTTCTGCCTGTCGGGGACGAGCAGCAGCTGTTGAAGCGCGTTCGTCGGCGCGGCGGCGAGTATATTATCGACACCGTGGAAGCCGTGCGCTTTGTGCCTCTGGTGAAGGGGGAGTTGGCCTGAGACTCGGAATTATCCAGGGTTATTAAGGCAAATTCAGCGTATGGTGTGGCGCGAAAGATTCGTGCCATCACGGTAAATTTTAAGTCACTGGTAGTTAACACATTCCTGGGGGATAAATGAGCGCGGGAAGCCCTAAATTCACCATCAGCCGTGTTGCGGCATTATCACTGGTTTCGCTCTGGCTGGCAGGTTGTACAAGTTCTAACAACGCGCCTGCGCCCGTCAGTTCCGTCGGCGGAAACAGCGGCTCCGGTAACACGTCCAGCGGAATGTTAATCACGCCGCCACCTAAAATGGGAACGGCTGCGCCGCAGAAAACGCCACAAATTCAGCCTGTGCAACATCCTGTTACACAGCCAATGCAGGTTCAGCCAGTTGAACAACCTGTTCAGACCCAAAATGGCCGCATAGTCTATAACCGCCAGTATGGGAACATTCCGAAAGGCAGCTACACCGGTGGCAGCACCTATACCGTGAAACGCGGCGATACGCTGTTCTACATTGCGTGGATCACCGGGAACGATTTCCGTGACCTCGCGCAGCGCAATAACGTCCAGGCCCCATACGGTCTGGAAGTCGGGCAAACGCTCCAGGTGGGTAACGCGACGGGCACGCCGCTGACCCCTGGCAACACCGTTTCAGCGGCCGATGTGACGGCGCAGAATAACAGCGTTAAGCCTGCACAAAAATCCACCACGGTGGTTGCTTCACAACCTGTAATTACGTATTCTGAGGATTCAGGTGATCAGACTGCTAACAAAATGTTGCCGAATAATAAAGGGACTGCGACTGCTGTCACAGCACCGGTTACGGCACCTGTGGTTAGCTCTACTGAACCGACTGCCAGCAGTATGACCTCCAGTTCGCCGATTTCTGCGTGGCGCTGGCCAACTGACGGCAAGGTTATCGAAAACTTCTCTTCCTCCGAAGGGGGAAATAAAGGGATCGATATCGCAGGGAGTAAAGGACAGGCTATCATCGCGACCGCAGACGGACGCGTTGTGTATGCCGGTAACGCTCTGCGCGGTTACGGTAATCTTATTATCATCAAACATAACGATGATTACCTGAGTGCCTACGCCCATAACGACACAATGCTGGTCCGGGAACAACAAGAAGTTAAGGCGGGGCAAAAAATCGCTACCATGGGTAGCACCGGAACCAGTTCTACACGCTTGCATTTTGAAATTCGTTACAAGGGGAAATCCGTAAACCCGCTGCAGTACTTGCCGCAGCGATAATTTGACGGGGCATGCCAGCCAGGGTGTCTCGTTCAGGGATCACGGGTAGGAGCCACCTTATGAGTCAGAATACGCTGAAAGTTCATGATTTAAATGAAGACGCGGAATTTGATGAGAACGGAGTAGAGGCTTTTGACGAAAAAGCCTTAGTAGAAGAGGAACCCAGTGATAACGATTTGGCTGAAGAAGAGCTGTTATCGCAGGGTGCCACACAGCGTGTACTGGACGCGACTCAGCTTTACCTTGGGGAGATTGGTTACTCCCCACTGCTAACGGCCGAAGAAGAAGTCTATTTCGCACGTCGTGCTTTGCGTGGTGATGTCGCCTCGCGTCGTCGCATGATTGAAAGTAACCTGCGACTGGTCGTGAAAATTGCCCGCCGTTACGGCAATCGTGGTCTGGCTCTGCTGGATCTGATTGAAGAGGGCAACCTGGGTCTCATCCGCGCAGTTGAGAAGTTTGACCCGGAACGCGGGTTCCGTTTCTCAACCTACGCGACCTGGTGGATTCGTCAGACCATCGAACGGGCTATTATGAACCAGACCCGTACGATCCGCCTGCCGATCCACATCGTCAAAGAGTTGAACGTTTATCTGCGCACCGCGCGCGAGTTGTCCCATAAACTGGACCACGAGCCAAGCGCAGAAGAAATTGCCGAACAACTCGATAAACCGGTTGATGACGTAAGCCGTATGCTGCGTCTCAACGAGCGCATTACCTCCGTTGACACCCCGCTGGGTGGCGACTCCGAAAAAGCGCTGCTGGACATCCTGGCCGATGAAAAAGACAACGGCCCGGAAGACACCACGCAGGACGATGACATGAAACAGAGCATCGTCAAATGGCTGTTCGAACTGAACGCCAAACAGCGTGAAGTGCTGGCACGTCGTTTCGGTTTACTGGGGTATGAAGCTGCGACACTGGAAGACGTCGGCCGCGAAATTGGCCTGACCCGTGAACGTGTTCGTCAGATTCAGGTTGAAGGTCTGCGCCGCCTGCGTGAAATCCTGCAGGGGCAAGGTCTGAATATCGAAGCGCTGTTCCGCGAATAAGCTACCTTTCGTCAAAAAGGCCCGTCGTGAGACGGGCCTTTTTCTTTTGTGTTACGGTTGCGTCGCCGTCTCGTGCAGCAGACGCCACACTATCCGATCGCCTTCCTGGTTGAGCACTGCGGTTGACCAGCGCACGTTAACGGGCTGGTCCGGCCGGGTTTGCGTCTCCCGGTAATGGAGTACCGCGCCGTGAGGCCACGCCTGGCGCGTAGTTAATTCATCAATGACGATCTTCAGTCCGGGACGGCTTCCGCGCTGTTTTTCCAGAAAGCTGACAAGGCCGTCATAGTCGATATGAACGCCGCCCGGCGGGATCATCAGAAAATCGGGACGAAAACGGGCGTGCAGGGCGTCGGAATCACCTTCACCTTTGCCTAACCAGTCTTCAAGCGCAATGTGGAGGTCGATAATGTCGTGTTCGAAAGGCGTCATGAATTCTCCTGTCGCAGCTGGGTGAGCACCTGCGAATTGTTAAGACGAAAAACATACAGTACAGGCAGCAAGGTCATGCCTGCTGCAAAAATAAACATCCCGTGCCAGGCGGCGAGCGGTGGCAGCCACGCCTGAGCCAGGTTCAGCACTTGGGCAAGCAGCAGGGCACCGGCAAAAAAGCTCAGCTGACGATTGAGATTCCACAGCGCGCTGGCATCGGGCATCTCTTCCCGGCGCGTTGTCAGAAACGCGCTGCTCTGAGCCGTACTGCTGCACAGGCTTCCTCCCGCGCCCATCAGGGTAAACGCAACGGCAGGCAGCAGCGTAGCCGAACTGATGTTAATCAATAGCAGGATACCCGTGGCCTGCAACAGGCAGCCGATGACGATCAGCGGCCGGGGACCGATACGGTTAAAATAACGTCCCGTTGCCGTGATGGCGATAAACGATGCCACGGACCACGGCAGCATGAGCATCCCCGTTGCGGCTGGGCTCATGTTCGCCACGTGCTGAAGATAAAACATGCCCGTGACGTTCACCCCAATAAATACGCCAGGAACGCATAAATAGACAAGCATGGAAAAACGTAAAAGCGGGTCCGTGAGCAAGGGCAGGTTTAGCAGTCTGGCCGCTTTCATCGTGGGTTTTTCGTGTTTAAGCCACAGACAGGCCAGAACAAAGGTCACGATAGCGACCGGTAGCGTGGCGAAAAATATCCATCGCCAGCCCAGCGTCTGCACCAGCACGCCGCCGACAGCCGGGGAGCAGGCCGGGGCAAGCAGCGCGACCAGCATCACCGCCGAGGAGAGTCTGGCACGCTCGTGAGGCTTATACTGTTGCCAGGTCAGCGCCTGTCCAACGGGGATCAGTAAGCCTCCTCCCACGCCCTGGATCATTCGCCAGGCGATCAGACTTTCAAGCGTTGCAGACAGGCCCGCCGCTGCGGAGGCTGCGCTGAACAGAAAAAGCGAGAGCAGGATGACGCGCTTGGGCCCGATGCGGCGCGTGAGCACGCTGCTAAACGGGATCACCAGCGTCAGGCCGGCAATGTACCCGTTACTAACCCAGGTAAGGGCCGAAGGCGTGGCGTTAAAGGCGTGAGCCATTGCCGGGAACGCGACGCTGGCAATGAACATGTTGATCAAATCAAGAAAAAAGCCCAGCAGATAAACAACGGCGACTTTGCTGCGATACGTCATGGTGGATCCTCCGGTGAGGTGGCGTATCGTATCGGCTCGGTAATCACGGATAAACCTGACAAAGCGCGATATACTGTCAAAAATATTTTGACAGTAAAGGGCGTGATGATGATTAACCTGCAGCGGACGCAGATGTTTGTCGCGGTGGCCGACACCGGCAGTTTTACGGCGGCCGCCGAGGCGATGGGGCTGACAAAAGCGGTCGTTAGCTTCAATATTCGCCAGCTTGAAGATGAGCTGGGCGTTACGCTGCTGCTGCGCTCCACCCGTCGACTGACGTTAACCGAGGCGGGCGCGCTTTTTCATCAGCGCAGCGTGGCGCTTCTGAAGGACGCCGAACGGCTGCAGGAAGATGTCCGCGCGAACCATGCGGGGCTTACTGGCGAACTGCGGATCACCACTACGCCCGAGTATGGCTCCCGGGTGGTGGTGCCGCTGCTGGCCAGGTTTAGCCAGCAGCACCCGGATCTTCGCGTACGACATGCTTCGTCGTCCCTGCACGCCGACCTTATCTCGGAGCGCTTTGACGTGGCCATCCGGCTGGGAACGCTTGCCGATTCGCGCAACCACGCCGCGCTGATTTCGCACTTTTCTATTCTCCCTGTGGCGACGCCCGGGTGGCTCGTTAACCATCCGATAGAAACGCTTGCGCAGCTGGCGCAAGCCGACTGGATCATCCACGAGCGCCTGGCCTCGCCGCTGCGCTGGCAGGTGAGAGATGCCAGCGGTGCGCCTGAAATACTGGAGATAAAACAAGCGCCGCGCCTGTTTGCCGACAGCGCTCAGGCCCTTATGGCTTTTGCGCTCGCAGGCGGTGGGGTGGCGTTACTGCCGGAATGGCTGGTACGCGGTGCGCTTGATGCGGGAAAACTGGCCCCGGTATTACCGGAATATACCTTTGCGCGGCAGGGTATCTATGCGGTGTATCCTGATGCCCGGCATGTGTCAGCGAAAGTGCGCACCTTTATCGATTTTATGCGCACCAGCGTGAATTAATCGTGCATCATCTTTTTGATGAGCGCCGAGAACTGCTCCCGTTCGGCCTTGCTTAGACGGCCTAAAAAGGCCTCATCAACTTCATTGCCTACCGGCTTGCAGTCTGCAAGCAGGGCTTCCCCTTCTGGCGTCAGGAAGACAAAGCGACGGCGCTTATCCGCAGGGTCGTGCTCGCGTTTGACCAGACCACGCGCCTCCATGCGGCTGAGCATCTCCGCCAGGGTCGCTTTCGTGCTGACCGCGACTTCAGTCAATGCCACCTGTTCAATGCCTGGATGCTCGGCAATGGAGCGCATCACCGCATACTGTGGCTTGGTCAGTTCCGGCAAGGCATGTTGCCACTGCGCGGTATGCTGTTGAAAAAGCTGACGTAACAGGTGGAACGCCTCTTGTCTTAGTTCCATGAACACTCCGACGGAAAAAATCTCCCCCTATGATAGCCGCTATTGCTCTCAATTTTAACGCGGCATTTTTTAGCCATTCGTGTGATCGTATGCGAACGATCTTGTCAGCAAAACAATCCTGGAGTAGCTTATTTATAATGTTCGTGTACGAACAAATTATTGAGGTGATGAATGAGATTGATAGTAGGAATGACGGGAGCAACGGGCGCGCCGCTGGGTGTGGCTTTATTGCAGGCACTGCGTGACATGCCGGAGGTGGAAACCCATCTGGTGATGTCTAAGTGGGCAAAAACCACCATTGAGCTGGAAACGCCTTACACCGCGCAGGACGTCGCTGCGCTGGCTGACGTTGTCCACAGCCCGGCTGACCAGGCCGCCACTATCTCTTCCGGCTCGTTTCGCACCGACGGCATGATCGTCATTCCCTGCAGCATGAAAACGCTGGCGGGTATCCGCGCGGGTTACGCCGAAGGGCTGGTGGGACGTGCGGCGGATGTGGTGTTGAAAGAGGGGCGCAAGCTGGTGCTGGTTCCCCGTGAAACGCCGCTCAGCACCATTCATCTTGAGAACATGCTTGCGCTCTCCCGCATGGGCGTGGCGATGGTGCCGCCTATGCCTGCGTATTACAACCACCCTCAGACCGCAGATGACATTACCCAGCATATTGTGACCCGCGTGCTCGACCAGTTCGGTCTGGAGCATAAAAAGGCGCGACGCTGGAACGGGCTGCGGGAGGCGAAACATTTTTCACAGGAGAATAAAGATGGCATTTGATGATTTGAGAAGCTTCCTCCAGGCGCTCGATGAGCAAGGGCAACTGCTGAAAATTGAGGAAGAGGTAAACGCTGAGCCCGATCTGGCAGCGGCAGCCAACGCGACCGGCCGCATTGGCGACGGCGCGCCCGCGCTGTGGTTCGACAACATTCGTGGCTTTACCGATGCCCGCGTGGTGATGAACACCATCGGCTCCTGGCAGAACCACGCCATTTCGATGGGGCTGCCGGCGAACACTCCGGTAAAAAAACAGATCGACGAGTTTATCCGCCGCTGGGATAAATTCCCCGTCACACCGGAGCGCCGCGCTAACCCGGCCTGGGCGCAGAATACGGTGGACGGTGAAGACATCAACCTGTTCGATATTCTACCGCTGTTCCGTCTGAACGACGGTGACGGGGGCTTTTATCTCGATAAAGCGTGTGTCGTCTCGCGCGATCCGCTTGACCCGGATCACTTCGGCAAGCAAAACGTCGGGATCTACCGCATGGAAGTGAAGGGCAAGCGCAAGCTCGGCCTGCAGCCGGTACCGATGCACGATATCGCTCTGCATCTGCACAAAGCGGAAGAGCGCGGCGAAGACCTGCCGATTGCGATTACCCTCGGCAACGACCCGATCATCACCCTGATGGGCGCCACGCCGCTGAAATACGATCAGTCCGAGTATGAAATGGCCGGCGCGCTGCGTGAAAGCCCGTACCCTATTGCCACCGCGCCGCTGACCGGCTTCGACGTGCCGTGGGGTTCTGAAGTGATCCTGGAAGGGGTGATTGAGGGCCGCAAGCGTGAAATCGAAGGGCCTTTCGGCGAGTTTACCGGGCACTACTCCGGTGGCCGTAACATGACGGTTGTCCGTATCGACAAAGTCTCTTACCGCACCAAACCGATTTTCGAATCCCTTTACCTTGGCATGCCGTGGACCGAGATCGACTATCTGATGGGACCGGCTACCTGCGTGCCGCTCTACCAGCAGCTGAAAGCAGAATTCCCGGAAGTGCAGGCGGTTAACGCGATGTACACCCACGGTCTGCTGGCGATTATCTCCACCAAAAAACGTTACGGCGGTTTTGCCCGCGCGGTCGGCTTGCGCGCCATGACCACGCCGCACGGTCTGGGCTACGTGAAGATGGTGATCGTGGTGGATGAGGATGTCGATCCGTTCAACCTCCCGCAGGTGATGTGGGCGCTGTCATCGAAAGTGAATCCTGCAGGGGATTTGGTGCAACTGCCGAACATGTCGGTGCTGGAACTGGATCCTGGATCCAGCCCGGCGGGCATTACCGACAAACTGATTATCGATGCCACTACGCCTGTCGCACCGGACACCCGTGGCCACTATAGCCAGCCGGTACAGGATCTCCCAGAAACCAAAGCCTGGGCCGAAAAACTGACCGCGATGCTGGCAGCACGCCAATAAGGAGGAAAAGATGATTTGTCCACGTTGTGCCGATGAGCATATTGAAGTGATGGCGACGTCGCCGGTAAAAGGGGTCTGGACCGTTTACCAGTGCCAGCATTGTTTGTATACCTGGCGCGACACTGAACCGTTGCGTCGTACCAGCCGTGAGCATTATCCGGAAGCGTTCCGCATGACGCAGAAGGATATTGATGAGGCGCCTCAGGTGCCGACGATCCCGCCGCTGTTGTAAAAAAAGCCCGGTGGCGCTGCGCTTACCGGGCGATAACATCGTGCGGTCTGTTTTGCCGGGTGGCGGCTTCGCCTTACCCGGCCTACAAAACCCGTAGGCCCGGTAAGCGCAGCGCCACCGGGCAAAAGACCGCAGAGAACTAAACCAGACTCTTCAAACGATAAATCCACTCCAGCGCCTGACGTGGCGTCAGTGAATCCGGATCGAGGTTTTCCAGCGCTTCCACGGCAGGCGATGTCTCTTCCGCCGGTACCAGCAGCGACATCTGCGTACCATCAATCTGCGTCGCCGCCGCATTCGGTGAGAGGCTTTCCAGTTCACGCAGTTTCTGACGCGCGCGCTTGATCACCTCTTTCGGTACACCTGCCAGCGCCGCGACGGCCAGGCCATAGCTCTTGCTCGCCGCGCCATCCTGCACCGTGTGCATGAAGGCAATGGTATCGCCGTGCTCCAGCGCATCCAGATGAACGTTCGCAACCCCTTCCATTTTCTCCGGCAGCTGCGTCAGCTCGAAGTAGTGGGTAGCGAACAGCGTCATGGCCTTGATTTTATTCGCGAGGCTTTCCGCACAGGCCCATGCCAGTGACAAACCGTCATAGGTTGACGTTCCGCGTCCGACTTCGTCCATCAGCACCAGGCTGTGCTCCGTCGCGTTATGCAGAATGTTTGCCGTTTCGGTCATCTCGACCATGAAGGTAGAGCGACCGCTCGCCAGATCGTCCGCTGCCCCGACGCGGGTAAAAATGCGGTCGATGGGGCCAATCTCCACGTTTTGCGCCGGGACGTAGCTGCCGATATAGGCAAGCAGGGCAATCAGCGCCGTCTGACGCATATAGGTACTCTTACCGCCCATGTTCGGACCGGTAATGATCAGCATTCTTCTCTGCGGTGACAGGCTCAGCGGGTTGGCGATGAACGGTTCATTCAGCACCTGCTCTACCACAGGGTGACGACCTTCAGTGATACGAATGCCAGGCTTGTCGGTAAAGGTCGGGCAGGTGTAGTTCAGCGTTTCCGCGCGTTCTGCCAGGTTCACCAGCACGTCCAGTTCCGCCAGCGCGCTGGCGCTCAGCTGCAGGTCGGCCAGGTGCGGCATCAGCATGTCGAACAGCTCGTCATAAAGCTGTTTTTCCAGCGCCAGCGCTTTACCCTTCGAGGTAAGGACTTTATCTTCGTACTCTTTCAGTTCAGGAATGATGTAGCGTTCGGCGTTTTTCAACGTCTGGCGACGCACGTAGTGAATCGGCGCCAAATGGCTCTGCCCGCGGCTGATCTGAATATAGTAGCCGTGTACCGCGTTATAACCCACTTTCAGGGTGTCGAGCCCGAGACGTTCGCGTTCGCGGATTTCCAGCTTGTCGAGGTAGTCCGTCGCACCGTCGGCCAGCGCGCGCCATTCGTCCAGTTCCTCGTTGTAGCCAGGGGCAATCACGCCGCCATCACGCACCAGAACCGGAGGCGCATCGATAATGGCGCGCTCCAGCAGTTCGCGTAGCTCGGTAAATTCGCCCATGGTTTCGCGGAGTTTCTGTACCGGCGCGCTGTCAACGTCGCTCAGCTGTGCACGGAGTTCCGGTAACTGCTGGAAAGCATGACGCATCCGCGCGAGGTCGCGCGGTCGTGCCGTGCGCAGCGCCAGACGAGCCAGGATACGCTCCAGATCGCCCACCTGGCGCAGGACAGGCTGCAGCTCGGTATAGCGATCCTGCAGGGCGGCAATCGTCTGCTGACGGCAAACCAGCGTAGCGGTATCGCGAATCGGCATATGCAGCCAGCGTTTCAGCATGCGGCTGCCCATTGGCGTTACCGTACTGTCGAGGACCGACGCGAGCGTGTTTTCTACGCCGCCCGCCAGGTTCTGCGTGATCTCCAGATTACGGCGCGTGGCGGCATCCATGATGATGCTGTCCTGCTGGCGCTCCATGGTGATAGAGCGGATATGCGGCAGGGAGGTGCGCTGGGTATCTTTCACGTACTGCAGGAGACACCCTGCCGCACACAGCCCGCGCGGGGCATTTTCAACGCCAAAGCCAATCAGGTCGCGGGTGCCAAACTGCAGATTCAGCTGCTGGCGGGCGGTATCAATTTCGAATTCCCACAGCGGACGACGACGCAACCCACGACGGCCTTCAATCAGCGCCATTTCGGCGAAATCTTCGGCATAGAGCAATTCTGCCGGGTTGGTACGCTGCAGTTCGGCTGCCATCGTTTCACGGTCAGCCGGTTCACTCAGACGAAAACGTCCGGAGCTGATATCCAGCGTCGCGTAGCCATACCCTTTACCGTCCTGCCACAGCGCTGCCAGCAGGTTATCCTGGCGCTCCTGTAACAGGGCTTCATCACTGATGGTGCCAGGCGTGACGATGCGCACGACTTTGCGTTCCACCGGGCCTTTTGAGGTCGCCGGATCGCCGATCTGTTCGCAGATAGCGACGGACTCACCCTGATTCACCAGTTTCGCCAGGTAGTTTTCTACCGCGTGGTGCGGGATACCTGCCATCGGGATGGGTTCACCTGCCGATGCGCCACGTTTGGTCAACGAGATGTCGAGCAGCTGCGATGCACGCTTAGCATCGTCATAAAACAGCTCGTAAAAATCACCCATACGGTAAAACAGCAGGATTTCCGGATGCTGTGCCTTCAGCTTCAGATACTGCTGCATCATCGGCGTATGTGCGTCGAAATTGTCGATTGTGCTCATGGAGTTATGATGTCCATTTCTTTGAATATAAACCGTTTTGATCGGCTCAGTGGCCGTTTGTTCCTTCTATTGTCGCATGAAAAAAAGGTCCGGCGCAGAAAAATGTCGTGGCTTTACGAGCCGTCTTCCGACATTAATTCAATGATAATTTTTCCATGCTCCACGCCCACTCTGACTCTGGAATGGGTCGTAAACCCCGCCTTTTCAAGCCAGTCACCTTTTAAGCTCAGCGCCGCATGTACGCTGTAACGCTTTGGTATCTTGGTATTGCGGTCTTCATGGCGCTTTCTAAAATATCCCACTTTTAAATGGCGATAGGGTTTGCCGATCGCGAGCTCTTGCATAGGGTCTCCAGACAACACGGACAAAGGTCATTTCTGATGCCTGTATAAAATACCAGTAATTATCGGTCGGTGCAGGGTGAAAACTGGAATCAGGCTTCAGGAAACGAAATGCAACCGCTGAAATACAGTACTTAAAAGTGTATTATTAATGCACTTTATTATTCGGTAGGCCGTTATGTCCGGTAAACGCATCTCACGAGAAAAAGAGACCATCGCGAAAATGATCGCGTTGTATGAAAAGCAGTGTCCGCAGGCATCTCAGGAGGAAGGGCATTATCAGGCGCTCAACGCGTATGCCGATAAGCGCCTGGATAAGTGCGTTTTCGGTGAGGACAAGCCTGCCTGCAAGCAGTGTCCGGTACACTGCTACCAGCCTGCCAGACGTGAAGAGATGAAGCAGGTTATGCGCTGGGCAGGTCCGCGTATGTTATGGCGTCATCCTATCCTGACCGTTCGTCATCTGATTGATGATCGTCGTCCCGTACCGGAACTGCCGGAGAAGTGCCGTCCGAAAAAGTGATCGGTTCAGCGTCTCAGCGGGCGGCAAATCACGTTCAGGGCCAGCGCGCTGCAGAGTGGGAAAAGGGCCAGCAGCAGCCAGGGATACATTGCCTGCGTTGAGGGCACCAGCGCGCGATCCAGCAGGCTGCCAAACAACAGATTTCCTGCCAGTACCGCAATGCCTCCTGCGGTGGCGAGAGCGCCGTAGTGCGCGCCAAGCGTGGACTCCTCCGCAAACCGAGGGATCAGATCTTTAGCCGATGGCACCAGCAGCATCTGTCCCAGCGTCAACAGCGTCACAAAGCAGACTGAGGGCAGTAAGCGCAGCCAGCCTTCCGGCGGCGTCATCGGGGCAAATATCGCCACGCTCGCAAAGGCGGAGGAGAGCAGCAAAAAACCTACCGGCAGGAGCCTCACCGCGCCCACGCGCCGGGCGAAACGCGCCAGCGGCAGCTGTAATGCAACGATCAGCAACGAGGCCAGCATAAAAAGCGGGCCGAGATCTTTCTCGTTACCGCCAGAGCGTTGGATCTCCACCGGCAGCGCCAGATAGAGCTGGTTATAGCTTAACAGCCACGAGCTGTAGGCAATGATAAAGGCGACAAAGCGCGGCTGGCGGAACGTCGTCCACCAGGGAACGAGCTTCAGCGTCCGGGGGGCGTGGCGTGACGCGGGCAGGCAAAAGTAGAGAACCACCAGCGCAACGATAAAGACCCCTGCGCCCGCCAGCGCCACCTGGCGAAAGCCCAGGCCGGTGAGCAGGGCGCCGGCAACCGGGCCCAGTACCGCACCGAGTTCCCCGCAGACCGCAAATAGCGCGAACCACTCCGCCCGACTTCGTTTTCCTTTCGCCTCGCTGTGCGTGCCCGCTTTCGCCAGCAATGCCTCAATAGACGGAGAAAACAGCGCGCCGCCCACGCCTGTCAGACACGCGCCCAGAATAATCGGCCACAGCGAGCCTCCAAACGCCAGCAGCAGATAGCCCGCAACGCGAATCATGCACCCGCTCAGGATAACGACTTTCGCGCCAAACCTGTCCGAGAGCGCACCACCGACGATAAACATCCCCTGCTGAGAGAACGTGCGCAGGCCGAGGATCAGCCCGATCAGCCCGCCGGAGAGCAGCATATCGTCGCGCAGGAATATCGCCAGGAAGGGGACAACGGCGTAAAAGCCAATGTTAAAAACAAACTGGCTACCCAGTAAGACGGGCGGCCAGAGCGTGGTGGCAGGGCGAAGGGGCATCGTTTTTCACTCGCCCCTAAACGATAAAGTGGATGTGCTTTTTGCCATGGAACGGCGAGATCTCGATTTTGGTTTTGACCCGGAAGACGTCCCAGAGCAACGACTCGGATAAGATATCCTGCGGTGTCCCCGTCGCCACAATTTGCCCTTTCTGCATCACAATCAGCGAGTCGCAGAACATCGAGGCGTGGTTGAGATCGTGGATAGCGACGATGCTGGTGACCGGTAATTCGCTGATCAACTGCATCAGCTGGATCTGATGATGAATGTCCAGGTGGTTGGTCGGTTCATCCAGCAGGATTTCCGTCGGGGTCTGGGCCAGCGCGCGGGCAATGTGGACGCGCTGGCGCTCGCCGCCGGAGAGGCTCAGCCAGCCCTGGCCACTTTTATCCAGCATATCCACGCGCTGCAGAGCGGCGGTGACGGTCTCGTCATCGTGGTTGCTCCAGTTGGAAAAGGCGGAGTGGTGTGGAATACGCCCAAGTTTCACCACGTCGCGCACGCGCATGTTGGCGTCAGTCATGCCGTGCTGCTCCACGAAGGCGACCCGGCGGGCAAGCTGTTTTTTGGCGATGCGGGTAATGTCCTGTCCGTCCAGGGTGACGCAGCCAGCATCCGGGCGACGCAGCCCTGCGAGGATACGTAAAAGAGAGGATTTACCGCAGCCGTTAGGGCCAAGCAGTCCTACCGTTTCGCCCCGTGACACCTTCAGCGAGACGTCATTAACGATGACTTTTTTGCCGACCTTCCAGGTAATATTTTCCGCGCAGATGCTCATCACTTATTCCTTGAACGGTAGATAATCACGGCAAAGAAGGGGACGCCAACCAGCGCGGTGACCACGCCGACGGGCAGGCTTTGCGGTGCAATCAGCATGCGTGAGGCAATGTCTGCCAGCACCATCAGGATCGCGCCTGCCAGCGCGCTGGCAATCAGCAGTGTGCGGTGCAGCGGCCCGAACAGGAAACGCATCACGTGCGGCACCACCAGCCCGACAAAGCCGATTGACCCCGCCATGCTGACGATGGTCGCGGTAATCAGCGCGGTGGTGGTAAAGAGCGCCAGGCGCACCCAAGGAACGGCAATGCCCAGCGACGCGGCGGCGTCGTCACCGAACGTAAAGGCATCCAGCGCCCGGGAATAGTAGAGGCAAATGGCTAACCCAATCAGCACCACGACCAGCGCCAGCTGGAATTCAGGCCAGCGTACGCCGCTGAAGCTGCCCAGCAGCCAGAACATCACGTCGCGCGCCTGCTGGGCGCTGGCGGAGGTGCTGATGGTGTAGGCGGTAATGGCGTTGAAAAGCTGCGAGGCGGCGACCCCTGCCAGAATGGTCCGTTCATTCCCGCCGCGCGCGCCGTTCGTCAGAAACGCGACAAACGCAAACGCGGCGAACGCCCCGGCAAAGGCACCGGCGGAGAGAGACACCGCACCGGTGCCGATCCCCAATACGACGACAGAAACCGCCCCGGTCGACGCGCCCGCGGACACGCCGAGCACGTAGGGTTCCGCCAGCGCGTTCTTCAGCAGGCTCTGCAATACGGCACCGCAGATGGCCAGCCCCGCGCCGCAGCAGGCCGCCACCAGCGCGCGGCTCAGGCGAAAGTCCCAGATGACGCTCTCATAGATGCGAGTGAGCGGAACCTCGGTAAGCCCCATTTTATTGCTGATGGCGTAAAACACGTTATCCAGCGGGATGGACAGCTCGCCGACGCTGACGCTCAGGGCGATCACCAGAAATAACAGTACCAGGGCGAGCAAAGCCGAGGTCGTCAGAACCAGGCTCTGCCGGACCTGAAGAACGGCAGTTGTCATCAGTTCAGCCCCAGTTTTCTGAGCTGTTCGCCGACCTGCTCAGCCCCGTAAATCGTGCGGATCGTCGGGTTCATGGCCTGACCGTCCATCACCACGATATGGCCTTTTTTCACGGCGTCCAGCTGGCTGACCGCCGGATCGCTCTTCAGAAATTTGATTTTCTCTTGTGCGTTATCCAGCGCCCAGCGGTTGCGATCCAGGCTGGAGACCACGATGACATCCGGATTGGCGGCAATAATGCTTTCCCAACCCACGGTCGGCCATTCGGTCTCGGAGGTGATGGCGTTATGCCCGCCCAGCACGTCAGCGATGAACCCTGAGGCGCTGTTTTTACCGCCGACGTAGGCGTCCGCAGAAGGGGATGAGCTGGAGAACCAGAAGACAAACGAGAGGTCTTTTTTATTCTTGCTGAATTCCTTACGCAGGTCGGCCTCGCGTTTTTTGAAATCCGCAATGACGGCCTGGCCGCGATCTTCAACGTTGAAAATTTTAGCGAAATCCTCAATCTCTTTATAGAGATAGGTCATATCCCACAGCTTCTGGCGGCTGCCGTACATATCGCCGGCGGCCTTTTTGGTCGCGCACATGCCCGGTGATAAATAGCTGTTCACGCCGACAGTGGCCAGATCTTCACGCTTTGCGACCTTACTCTCCGGCCCAAGCAGCAGAGGAAGCTGGGCAGGAACAAAATCAGGGTTTTGCGAAAGGATGGATTCCAGCGTCGGGATTTCTACCGTCAGGGTTTTGATTTTTGCGTTCTGTTCCGCCAGCTGCGGCAGCACTTTGGTCGGCCAGAAGGCGCTGGCCTTCACCTTATCTTCCAGCCCCAGCAGGAGCAAAATTTCGACGGTGTTCTGTCCCAGGGCCACGACGCGTTCCGGCGCTTTGGTGAACGTCTCTTTATAGCCACAGTTTTCAATGGTCAGAGGATATGTGGTTGCCAGAGCAGAACTGACCGACGCAACCGCCAGGCCTAACGCGCAGATGACCTTCTTCATGAAACGCTACCCTTGATTAATATTATTATTGATGCAAATGAAACTCATTATTAAGGCGGAATTTTATACAGAGGAAACGATTTTGTGTCAATGAGGGACAATTGCGCGGGGTAACGAAAGGCGGTGCCAGAAAACACCGCCAGAGTAGGGGCTTAAACCAGGCTCTCTTTCTCAATCCCGAGTCGCTTCATGCGCGACAGCAGGGTGGTGCGTTTTAACCCCAGGCGCTGGGCGGCACCTTTTGGCCCGGCGACCACGCCGTTGGTCTCTTTGAGTACGCGCATAATGAGCTGATATTCATCCTCTCCCTCTTTCGCTGTCTCGGCGGCGGGCAGGATCACGTCAGGCAGCGTCACTTCAGGCAGGGAGAGTTGCAGCACATTCCCCCGCGTCAGCAGCACCGCACGTTCGATGACGTTTTCCAGCTCGCGCACGTTGCCGGGCCACTCCATCGATGAAAGGGTACGCAACGTCTCGGCAGGAATGCTGTCGATATTTCGACCCATCCGACGCGCGATCTTGGCGGTAAACGCTTTGACCAGCAGGGGGATATCTTCCGGGCGCTCGCGCAGCGGCGGCAGGAAGATCGGGAACACGTTCAGGCGATAGTAAAGGTCGCTGCGAAACTCGCGGTCGGCGACCATTTTTTTCAGATCGCGGTTGGTGGCGGCAATCAGCCGCACGTCGGTCTGGATAAGCTTGTTGCTTCCCAGGCGCTCAAACTCCTGCTCCTGCAACACGCGCAGCAGTTTCGGCTGTAGCTCCAGCGGCATATCGCCCACTTCGTCGAGAAACAGCGAGCTCTTGTCCGCCAGCTCAAAACGGCCCAGCCGCTGGCTGCTTGCCCCGGTGAATGCACCGCGCTCGTGGCCGAACAGATCGCTTTCCAGCAGCCCTGCGGGCATCGCGGCGCAGTTCATCTTCACCATCCGACGGCTGTTGCGGTTGCTCAGGTTGTGGATGGCGCGGGCAATCAGCTCTTTACCCGTACCGGTTTCGCCCAGGATCAGCACCGTGCTGTCGCTTTGCGCCACCATCTCGACCTGCTTGAGCACACTGTACATGGCGTCGCTGCGCCCGATGATTTCACCAAACTCGCTGTCCACGTTGTTGAGCTGCTCGGTCAGGGCCAGGTTCTCATCCACCAGACGCTCTTTCAGACGATGAATTTCCTGATAGGCGAGGGCGTTATCCAGGGCGATGGAAATACGCTCGGCGATCTGACGCAGCAGCTTCAGGTTGGCGGTGGTGAACACGCCTTCCTCACACTGCGCCAGCTTAAGCACGCCCAGCATGGTGTTGCCGGACATCAGCGGCAGCAGGCACAGGGTCTGAATTTTGTTGCCCCAGGTGTTAAACAGCATCCGCTCGTACGGCGCTACCGGGTCCTGCTCGTTCAGGTTGAGCAGGAGGATCTCTTTGCTTTTGAAGACCCGTTCAGAAAGGGTCCCCGCTTCATCCACTTCGCTCTGCTCGTGTGCCGGGTTGGCTTCATCAAGATAATGCGTGGAGTAGATGTTCAGCTTGCCCTTGCGATGGCCGCGAAGCGCAATGCTGATAGCGTCGATTTTGAAATAGTGATGGATCTCTTTCGAGACTTCGCTCACCAGTTCATCCATGTCGAGCCGCGACAGCACGGCGTTAGTGATGGCGACCAGAATGCGGAAGTTGTCGCGTTCGCGGCTCAGCAGGTCGTAATCCACATTATTGGTGACGCGGCTTTGGATCTGCTCAGCGACGACGGCCACAATCTGGGTAAAGGTGTGCAGGCGTTCGTATTCCGCCTCGCTCCAGGGCTGGTCGGTGGTGCGGATAAACTCGCAGCCGCCAAAAATCTGACCCTCTGCCGCCAGCGGCAACATGCAGTAATGCCCGAAAGGCTGATAGAGGTTACTCTCCGCGAGCCGCGGCCACGCCTGGCGGAACTCCTCAAAGTTGCAGTGCAGCACTTCAGGCCGGGAGAGAATGCGGCGCACCGGGCCATGCGCGAGATACGTTTCGTCTTCATATTCGAACGTTTTGCCATTGTCACGCGTTGAGTAGTAGCTCGCGCGGTGCGTTCCGCTATGCCACAGTACAATCGCGGCGCTGTCGGCCAGCGCCGACTGCCTGACCAGCCGGGTCAGGGCATCGCTCAGCGCGCCGAGATCGGGCTGCTGTAAAAGTGTGCGCGTGATGTCAAACAGGCCCTGCTGTCCAAGATCGCTCATCGGTGTATACGGCATAGTGCTTTCCAGTAGAAACGAGCAAAAAAATCCATGCTGACCGCTTTTGGCGCGGTTCTAGCAAATACGGGGTAAAGGTTCCGCGTGCGGCAGATCCAGCGTGCGCTTCACGCCATAAAGCCCGGTCAGGCGCACCCCTTTGCGCTCAACCACTTCACCAATCATTGCCGCCTCTTTTCCTGACGGATGAGCCCGCAGCTGTTCAAGAACGGCTTCCGCTGCCGCGCGTTCAACGCCAATCACCAGTTTGCCTTCGTTTGCGAAGTTAAGCGGGTCCAGCCCCAGCAGTTCGCAGAGCCCACGAACGGCGGGCTTAACGGGCAGGCTGCGCTCGGTGAGTTCAATCCCATACCCGCAGCTTGCTGCAAATTCGTGGGCCACGGCATTCACGCCGCCTCGCGTGGCATCCCGCAGGGCTTTCACGCCGGGCACGGCCCGCAGCGTCTGAATCAGCGGGGTGAGCACCGCGCAGTCGCTGCGCAGTTCCCCGTCCAGCCCCAGCCCTTCACGCAGGTTAAGGATGGTCGCCCCGTGGCAGCCCAGCGTTCCGGTCACGATCAGCACGTCGCCCACGCTAAGCTGCTGCGCGCCCCAGTGAATATCGGCGGGGATCGCCCCCACGCCGGCGGTGTTGATAAACAGCTTGTCGGCCGCGCCGCGCTGCACCACTTTGGTATCGCCTGTAACGATAGCTATCCCCGCCTCGCGCGCGGTCTGCGCCATGCTGTTGACCACTGTTGTGAGCGTCTCCATCGGCAAGCCCTCTTCGAGGATAAACCCGCAGGAGAGGTAGCGCGGAACGGCGCCGCTGACGGCGACGTCGTTGGCCGTGCCGCAGACGGCGAGCTTGCCGATATCGCCACCCGGGAAGAACAGCGGATCAATGACGTAGCTGTCGGTGGAGAAGGCCAGCCTGTCGCCCTGGGCGGTGAGGGTGGCGAGGTCAATGCGCGCCTGGTCTTCCTGTTCGGCGAGCCAGGGGTTGTTAAAGGCCGACATAAATAGCCGGTTAATCAGCTGCTGCATCGCCTGTCCGCCGCTACCGTGCGCCATTTCAACCGTATTCATGCTTCACTCTCCTGGTTGCGATACTGATACCACGCGGCACACGCCCCTTCGGAGGAGACCATCAGCGCGCCAAACGCCGTTTGCGGGTTGCAGGTATTGCCAAATAACGGGCACTGATGCGGTTTGCATTTGCCGGTGAGCACCTCGCCGCAGCGGGCCCGGGGATCGTCGCAAACCTGCTGCGGCTGCGGGCGGAAATGCGCTTCGGCGTCGAATGTGCGATAGGCTGACGTCAGGCGCACGCCGGATTCGGCAATCAGCCCCAGACCACGCCATTCGCTGTCGCCCTCAACGCTAAACACGTCGGCTATCGCCTGCTGTGCCCGTTCATTTCCCGCATCCGGCACCACGCGCCGGTACTGGTTTTCCACTGCACTCAGGGCCGCTATTTTCTGCTCAACCAGCATGGTGACACCTTGCAGTAGATCAAGTGGTTCGAAACCAGCGACCACTAACGGACGATTGTACTGTTCAGCGATAAAACCGTAGGCGTCTGTGCCAATCACCATGCTGACATGCCCCGGTGCCAGAAAGGCGTCAATGCCGTTTCCCGGCTCTTCCAGCAGGCTGCGCAGGGTGGGGATAAGCGTAATGTGCTGGCAGAAGAAGAAAAAGTTATCGACGCCGCGCGCTTTTGCCTGCTGCAGCGTGATGGCGGTGGCGGGCATGGTGGTTTCAAACCCCAGGCCAAAGAACACCACCTTACGCGCGGGATTATTCTCTGCCAGCGTCAGGGCATCCATCGGCGAATAGACGATCCGCACGTCCGCACCGCGCGCTTTTGCCTGCAGCAGCGAGCCGTTTTTCCCCGGCACGCGCATCGCGTCGCCAAAGGTGCAGAAAATGACGTCGGGCTGGCTGGCAATTTCAATACAGCTGTCGATGCGCCCCATCGGCAGCACGCAGACCGGGCAGCCGGGGCCGTGGATAAACTCGATGTTCTCCGGCAGCAGCTGGTCGAGGCCAAATTTGAAGATGGCGTGCGTGTGCCCGCCGCACACCTCCATGATCCGCAGCGGTCTTTCTGTCGTGAAGTCCAGCAGCGCTGCGCGCGTTTTCAGGTGGCCGATAAGCTGCAGCACCTGCTCCGGCGCGCGGTATTCATCAACGTAACGCATGATTACCGCTCCTCGCCGTACAGCAGCGCGCCCACGTCAGGCTCCACGTCAAACATGTTCTGCAACGCATCCAGCGTGTCGCGGGCTTCCGCTTCGTTAATCACGCTCATTGCGAACCCCACGTGCACCAGCACCCACTGGCCGAGACGCGATGCGCCCGTTTCATCTGTGTTGCCCACCAGCGTCAGGTCCACGTCGCGCAGGATGCCGCAGACCTCGACTTTGGCCTGATTACCGTCGATGGCGTAAATTTGCCCAGGTACGCCTATGCACATCGCTCGTTCTCCAGCCACTGTAGCCAACTGTCCATGCCGTCACCGCGCGTGGCGGAGACCAGCAGGATCTCAATCTCCGGATTCACTTCACGGGCATACGCCAGGCACTTATCCACGTCGAAATTCAGGTACGGCAGCAGGTCGACTTTGTTCAGCAGCATGATGGACGCGGCGGCAAACATATGCGGGTACTTCAGCGGTTTGTCTTCGCCTTCGGTCACCGAAAGCACCGCCACCTTGTGCCGTTCGCCCAGGTCGAAGCTCGCCGGGCAGACCAGGTTGCCGACGTTTTCAATAAACAGAATGCCGTCATCCGCCAGCGGCAGGCGCGGGGCGGCGTCGGCAATCATCTGCGCATCCAGGTGGCAGCCTTTGCCGGTATTAACCTGAATCGCCGGGGTGCCGGTTGCGCGAATACGCGCCGCGTCGTTAACGGTTTGCTGGTCGCCTTCAATCACCGCGCAGGAGACGCGCCCGTTCAGGCGCTTGAGCGTTTCCGTTAACAGCGTGGTTTTGCCGGAGCCGGGGCTGGAGACCAGATTCAACACCAGCTGTTTACGGGTGGCAAAGCGGGCGCGGTTGCGGGCGGCGATCTGGTTATTTTTGTCCAGCACGTTGATTTCCACTTCCAGCATCTGGCGCTGGCTGATACCCGGCGCGTGGGTGCCCGCTTCCCCGTGGCCGTAATGCAGATCGCCCACTTCGGAGCGCTGCGGAGCGAAGGTGATACCGGTCAGTGCCGCAGAAGGTCGTGGGGCAGGAGAAAAGGGCGCGGAGCGAAACGCGGAATGGGGGCGATGTTCATCCCCTTCTATATACAGGTTGCCTTCGGCGCAACCGCAGGTACTACACATACTTTACTCCTTCTCGATTTCGAGACGTTGGATCTGCATGCCGTCATCCGCCACGATGCGAAGACCGGTGCTCTGACACTGCGGACAGCGCTGAACCTTTGATGACAGCAGGGTGACGTACTGCTGGCACTGTTCGCACCAGCACTCCGCCTGCTGCTCTTCAATATGCAGTTCGCAGCCTTCCGCCAGCGTGCCGCGGCACACCAGTTCAAAACAGAAATTCAGGGCGCTGGTCTCGACGCAGGAAAACGCCCCGACCTTCAGCCAGACGCCGGTAACGCGTTTCGCGTGGTTTTGCACTGCCTGCTGCTCGATAAGTTCCAGAGCCCGCTGGCAGAGGGTGATTTCGTGCATGACGCCTCCTCAGTGAATTGCGCCATTGAATGCAATAACGGTGCCAGCTTGATTTTTGTTAAGGCGTGACGATGTCAACGCTGTCGAAATGACACGTCGACACCGCGGCGTTGACAGCGGTTTTGCAATTAAATCAATTAAAAATCATATAGATAAAAACTGGCATGGAATCTGCTTAACAGCCGCTATCTCCATTAAACGGATACCTTCTATGACTATTTGGGAAATCAGCGAAAAAGCGGATTACATCGCGCAGCGTCATCAGCAGCTGCAGGACCAGTGGCACCTTTACTGCAACTCGCTGGTTCAGGGCATTACCCTCTCGAAAGCGCGTCTTCACCACGCGATGAGCTGCGCGGCACAGGGGGATATGAGCTTTGTCCTGTTCGGCCATTTCACGATCAACGTGACCCTGGCAGATAACTTCAACAGCCACACCATCGAGTACCACCTCGAGACAAAAGACGGCGAAAAACAGTGTATTGCGAAGGCGCAGCTGATGGCCGACGGCATGGTGGACGGCCACGTCAGCAACCGCGATCGCCAGCAGGTGCTGGAGCACTATCTGGAAAAAATCGCGCCGGTCTATAACGGCCTGTACGCCGCCGTTGAACGCGATCTCCCGGTCAACCTGAAGCTGCTGATGGACGGAAATGCCTCAGCGAACGTGGCCTGACCCTTGCGTGTCGAGAAGTGTCGACAAGACAGTTTTTCGTCAAAAATGACTATCACCAGAGGATGACCCGGTGAACCGTTTTGTAATTGCCGACTCGACGGTCTGTATTGGCTGTCGAACCTGTGAGGCGGCGTGTTCGGAAACGCATCGCCTGTATGGGCTGCAGTCCATGCCGCGCCTGCACGTCATGCGTAATGAAAAAGAGTCTGCCCCGCAGCTCTGCCATCACTGTGAAGACGCCCCCTGCGCGGGTGTCTGCCCTGTGAATGCCATCACCCGCGTTGATGGCGCTGTCCAGCTGAACGAAAGCCTGTGCGTAAGCTGCAAGCTGTGCGGCATCGCCTGCCCGTTCGGCGCGATTGAATTTTCCGGCAGCCGTCCGCTGCACATTCCGGCGAACGCTAACTCGCCAAAAGCCCCGCCTGCGCCACCGGCTCCGGCACGCGTAAGCACGTTGCTGGACTGGGTGCCCGGCATCCGTGCCGTGGCGGTGAAGTGCGACCTGTGCAGCTTCGATGAGCAGGGTCCGGCCTGCGTGCGCACCTGCCCGACTAAAGCATTGATTCTGGTTAACATTCGCGACATCGCCCGTACCAGCAAGCGCAAACGCGAGCTGACCATCAACAGTGATTTTGGCGACCTTTCTCTGCTACAGGCGCTTAACGAGGGGGCGAAATGAACGCGGCAATGATGATTACCAGCGCGGTAGCCTGTTTTACTGCCGCCGCTGTTCTGGCGCTGATCTTCTCATTCCATAAAACCCTGAGCGGCGCGATCGCCGGGATTGGCGGGGCGGTAGCTAGCCTGATGACGCTGGCGGCAGGCGGCGTTGTCCTGCTCGGCGGCCAGTCCGCAGAAACCGTGATGCCGCTGATTCGGCACACCGTTGAGATCACGCCCCTGAACGCCATCTGGCTGGTGACGTTTGGCCTGTGCGGGCTGTTTATCAGCCTGTTCAATATCGACTGGCACCGCCACCCGCATGCTAAAGCCAACGGCCTGCTGGTTAATCTGCTGATGGCGACGGCGGTCTGTACCGTTATCGCCAGCAACCTCGGCGCGCTGGTGGTGATGGCGGAGATCATGGCGCTGTTCGGCGTGTTCCTGACGGGCTGCAGCGCCTCCGGCAAGCTGTGGTTTGCGCTGGGACGCCTGGGGACGCTGCTGCTGGTGCTGGCCTGCTGGCTGGTGTGGCAACGCTTTGGCACGCTGGATTTCTCTGCGCTCAACGGGCATCCGCTGGGGAATGACGTCTGGCTGCTGGGCGTTATCGGCTTTGGCCTGCTCGCTGGCATCATCCCGCTGCACGGCTGGGTGCCGCAGGCGCATGCGAATGCCTCCGCGCCCGCCGCCGCGCTGTTTTCGGTGGTGGTGATGAAAGTGGGTCTGTTCGGAATTTTGGCGATTACGCTGACCGGCGGACAACCGCCGCTATGGTGGGGCGTTGTGCTGCTGATCGCCGGAATGATTACCGCGTTCGTCGGCGGCCTGTACGCGCTGATGGAGCACAATATCCAGCGTCTTCTGGCGTACCACACGCTTGAAAATATCGGCATCATCCTGCTCGGTATTGGCGCGGGCGTAACCGGGCTGGCGCTCAATCATCCGGCGCTAATCGCGGCCGGTTTTATCGGCGGTCTTTATCACCTCGTTAACCACAGCCTGTTTAAAAGCACCCTGTTCCTCGGCGCGGGAAGCCTCTGGTTCCGCACCGGCCATCGGGACATCGAAAAGCTGGGCGGGATTGGCAAAAAGATGCCGGTAATTTCACTGGCGATGCTGGTCGGGCTGATGGCGATGGCCGCGCTGCCGCCGCTGAACGGCTTTGCCGGGGAGTGGGTGATCTATCAGTCCTTCTTCGCGCTCGGTCAGAGCGATCTCTTTATCGCGCGTTTGCTCGGCCCGCTGCTGGCGGTCGGGCTGGCAATTACCGGGGCGCTGGCGGTGATGTGCATGGCGAAAGTCTACGGCGTGACCTTCCTCGGCGCGCCGCGCACCCGCGAAGCTGAAAACGCCTGCTGCGCACCGTTGTTGATGGGCGTGAGCGTGGTCGCGCTGGCGCTGTGCTGCATCGCGGGCGGCGTCGCCGCACCGTGGCTGTTGCCGCTGCTGGGCAACGCCATTCCGCTGCCGCTGACCGTGGCGAATACCACCGTCTCTCAGCCTATGATCGCGCTGCTGCTGATTGGCGCACCGCTGCTGCCGCTCGTCCTGATGCTGTTCTTCAAACGCGACAGGCTCACCTCCCGCGCGCGCGGTGCGGCGTGGGCCTGCGGCTACGAACATGAACAGTCGATGGTTATCACCGCCCACGGTTTCGCCATGCCGGTGAAGGAGAACTTCGCCGCCGTGCTGAAGCTGCGCCACTGGTTGAATCCGGTGGCCTGGGTACCCGGCTGGCAGAGCGCCGCCGCGCCCGCGCTGTTCCGCCGTCTGGCGGTCATCGAGCTGGCGGTGCTGGTGGTCATTGTGATTTCACGAGGAGCCTGACATGAGTCTGTTACTGGCAATTCTTCAGGCGCTGGTGCTGTTCGCCGTAGCGCCGCTGCTGTCGGGCATCACGCGCGTGGCGCGCGCCCGGATGCACAACCGTCGCGGGCCTGGGGTGCTTCAGGAGTACCGCGATATCTTCAAACTGCTTTCTCGTCAGAGCGTGGCGCCGGATGCCGCAGGCTGGGTCTTCCGCCTGACGCCGTTCGTGATGGTGGGCGTCATGCTGACCATCGCCACCGCGCTGCCGGTGGTGACGGTAGGATCGCCGCTGCCGGCGCTCGGGGATCTGATTACGCTTATCTACCTCTTTGCCATCGCCCGTTTCTTCTTTGCGATTGCGGGCCTCGACACCGGGAGCCCGTTTACCGGCATCGGTGCCAGCCGCGAGGCGATGCTCGGCGTGCTGGTTGAGCCGATCCTGCTGCTGGGGCTGTGGGTCGCCGCGCAGGTGGCGGGTTCCACCCACATCAGCTTTATCACCCACACCGTTTACCACTGGCCGGTGGCGCGCTCAATCCCGCTGGTGCTGGCGCTGTGCGCCTGCGCGTTCGCCACCTTCATTGAGATGGGCAAACTGCCGTTCGACCTGGCCGAAGCCGAGCAGGAGCTGCAGGAAGGGCCGCTTACCGAGTACAGCGGCTACGGCTTCGCGGTGCTGAAGTGGGGCATCAGCCTCAAACAGCTGGTGGTGCTGCAGATGTTTGTCGGCGTCTTCTTCCCGTGGGGGCAGATGACGCACTTCTCCGCGGGCGGTCTGCTGCTGGCCGTCGTGGTTGCCGTCCTCAAGCTGCTGGTTGGCGTGCTGGTGATTGCCCTGTTCGAAAACAGCATGGCGCGCCTGCGTTTTGTCGAAACGTCACGCATCACCTGGGCCGGTTTTGGTTTTGCATTTTTAGCGTTCGTCTCCTTGCTGGTGGCGTGATTAAAGAGAATTTTTATGTCTGAAGAAAAGAAAGGTCAGCAGTATCTCGCCGCGTTGCATCAGGCTTTCCCCGGCGTGGTGCTGGAGGAATCCTGGCAAACCAAAGACCAGGTAACCGTCACTATTAAGGTGAACTACCTGCCGGAAGTGGTGGAGTTTCTCTACTACCGGCAGGGCGGCTGGCTGTCGGTACTGTTCGGCAACGACGAGCGCCAGCTGTGCGGCAGCTATGCGGTGTACTATGTGATGTCGATGGAGCAGGGCGAGAAGTGCTGGCTCACCGTGCGCGTCGAAGTCGACCCGAATAAGCCGGAATATCCGTCCGTCACGCCGCGCGTGCCTGCCGCCGTCTGGGGCGAGCGCGAAGTGCGCGACATGTACGGCCTGGTGCCGGTCGGCCTGCCGGACGAGCGCCGCCTGGTGCTACCGGACGACTGGCCGGACGAGCTCTATCCGCTGCGCAAAGACAGCATGGACTACCGCCAGCGTCCGGCGCCGACCACCGACAGCGAAACCTACGAGTTTATCAACGAGCTGGGCAGCAAGAAGAATAACGTGGTGCCGATCGGCCCGCTGCACGTCACCTCTGACGAGCCGGGCCACTTCCGCCTGTTCGTCGACGGTGAAAACATTATCGACGCCGACTACCGCCTGTTCTACGTCCATCGCGGCATGGAAAAGCTGGCGGAAACCCGCATGGGCTACAACGAAGTGACCTTCCTCTCTGACCGCGTGTGCGGCATCTGCGGCTTTGCCCACAGCACCGCCTACACCACCTCGGTGGAGAACGGCATGGGGATCGTGGTGCCGGAGCGCGCGCAGATGATCCGCGCCATTCTGCTGGAGGTGGAGCGCCTGCACTCGCACCTGCTGAACCTCGGCCTGGCCTGCCACTTTGTCGGCTTTGATTCCGGGTTTATGCAGTTCTTCCGCGTGCGCGAAGCGTCGATGAAGATGGCGGAGATCCTCACCGGGGCGCGTAAAACCTACGGCCTGAACCTGATCGGCGGGATCCGCCGCGACCTGCTGAAGGACGACATGATCCAGACCCGCCAGCTGGCGCAGCAGATGCGCCGCGACGTGCAGGAGCTGGTGGACATGCTTCTCAGCACGCCAAACATCGAGCAGCGCACCGTCGGCATTGGCCGCCTTGACCCGGAGATCGCCCGCGACTTCAGCAACGTCGGCCCGATGGTGCGCGCCAGCGGCCACGCCCGCGATACCCGCGCCGATCACCCGTTCGTCGGCTACGGCCTGCTGCCGATGACCGTGCACAGCGAGCAGGGCTGTGACGTCATCTCGCGGCTCAAGGTGCGCATCAACGAGGTGTTCACCGCGCTGAATATGATCGACTTTGGTCTGGACAACCTGCCGGGCGGCCCGCTGATGGTGGAGGGCTTCACCTACATCCCGAACCGCTTTGCCCTCGGCTTTGCCGAAGCGCCGCGCGGGGACGATATCCACTGGAGCATGACCGGCGACAACCAGAAGCTCTACCGCTGGCGTTGCCGCGCGGCCACCTACGCCAACTGGCCAACCCTGCGCTACATGCTGCGCGGTAACACCGTGTCTGACGCGCCGCTGATCATCGGCAGCCTCGACCCGTGCTACTCCTGCACCGACCGCATGACCGTGGTCGATGTGCGCAAGAAGAAAAGCCAGGTGGTGCCGTACAAAGAGCTTGAGCGCTACAGCATCGAGCGTAAGAACTCGCCGCTGAAATAAGGACTCGCCATGTTTACCTTTATCAAAAAAGTGATCAAAACGGGCACGCAGACCAGCAGCTATCCGCTGGAGCCGATGCCGGTGGATAAAAACTTTCGCGGCAAGCCGGAGCACAATCCGCAGCAGTGCATCGGCTGCGCGGCCTGCGTCAACGCCTGCCCGTCGAACGCTTTAACGGTGGAAACGGATCTCAAAACCGGCGAGCTGGCCTGGCAGTTTAACCTCGGGCGCTGCATCTTCTGCGGCCGCTGCGAGGAGGTCTGCCCGACGGTCGCCATTCGCCTGTCGCAGGAGTACGAGCTGGCGGTGTGGAAGAAAGAAGACTTCCTGCAGCAGTCGCACTTTGACCTGTGCAACTGCCGCGTCTGCAAACGCCCGTTCGCCGTGCAAAAAGAGATCGACTACGCCATCGCGCTGCTGCAGCACAACGGCGACGCCCGTGCGGAGCATCACCGCGAAAGCTTTGAAACCTGCCCGGCGTGCAAGCGTCAGAAGTGCCTGCTGCCGTCCGACCGTATTGATATCACCCGCCATATGAGAGAGGCCAGCTGATGGAAAACCTACTGGGCCCGCGCGACGCTAACGGCATTCCGGTGCCGATGACGGTGGACGAATCCATCGCCAGCATGAAGGCGTCGCTGTTGAAAAAAATCAAACGCTCGGCCTACGTCTACCGCGTGGACTGCGGGGGCTGCAACGGCTGCGAGATTGAGATCTTCGCCACCCTGTCGCCGCTGTTTGACGCGGAGCGCTTCGGCATCAAAGTGGTGCCGTCTCCGCGTCATGCGGACATTCTGCTGTTCACCGGGGCCGTCACCCGCGCCATGCGCTCGCCCGCGCTGCGCGCCTGGCAGTCCGCCCCTGATCCGAAAATCTGCATCTCGTACGGCGCCTGCGGCAACAGCGGCGGCATCTTCCATGACCTCTACTGCGTCTGGGGCGGCACCGACAAAATCGTGCCGGTGGACGTCTACATTCCGGGCTGCCCGCCGACGCCTGCCGCCACGCTGTACGGCTTTGCCATGGCGCTTGGCCTGCTGGAGCAAAAAATCCACGCGCGCGAGCCGGGCGAGTTGGACAACCAGCCAGCGGCCATTCTGCACCCGGATATGGTGCAGCCGCTGCGGGTGAAGGTGGATCGCACGGCGCGCAGGCTGGCGGGCTACCGCTACGGCCGTCAGATTGCCGACGACTATCTGCGCCTGCTGAGCCAGGGCGAGCATCAGGTCGCACGCTGGCTGGAGGCGGAAAACGATCCGCGTCTCAATGAGATCGTGGCGAACCTGAACAGCATCGTGGATGAGGCGCGTATCCGATGAGTGAAACGGTGGTGTTCAGCCAGCTGAGCCGTAAGTTTATTGATGAGAACGATGCCACGCCGGATGCGGCGCAGCAGGTGGTCTATTACAGCCTGGCGATTGGGCATCACCTCGGGGTGATCGACTGCCTGGAGGCGGCGCTGAGCTGTCCGTGGTCCGAATATCTGGCGTGGATCGCCACGCTGGAGGAGGGCAGTACGGCGCGTCGCAAGATGGAAGGCGTGCCGAAGTACGGCGAGATCGTGATCGATGCCAACCACATTGCGATGCTCGCCAACGCCTTTGACGCGGCGCTCGGCAGGCAAACCCCAGAGCAGCAGGCGTGGAGCAAAACGCTGCTCGGCATGCTGCATGATATTCATCAGGAGAGTGCCATCTACCTGATGGTGAGGAGATTACGTGACTGACGTTTTACTGTGTGTCGGCAACAGCATGATGGGCGATGACGGCGCGGGTCCGCTGCTGGCGGAGATGTGCGCCGCGAACCCGCAGGGCAGCTGGGTGGTGATTGACGGCGGCAGCGCGCCGGAAAACGACGTGGTCGCCATTCGCGAACTGCGCCCGGACAGGCTGTTAATCGTCGATGCCACCGATATGGGACTCAACCCCGGCGAGATCCGCCTGATTGACCCGGACGACATCGCCGAGATGTTTATGATGACCACCCACAATATGCCGCTGAATTATCTGGTGGATCAGATCAAAAGTGACGTGGGCGAGGTGCTCTTTTTGGGGATTCAGCCGGATATTGTCGGGTTTTATTACCCGATGACGCCGCCGGTGAAAGCGGCGGTGGAAGTGGTGTATTCAAGGCTTGCGGAGTGGGTTGGGGACGGGGATTTCTCCCGGCTCTGAGCAGTGCCGGGTGGCGGCTTCGCCTTACCCGGCCTACCAAACCCATCTCCCTCTCCCTGTGGGAGAGGGCTGGGGTGAGGGCAACAGGCTATTCGAGATCCGCCCCGTTACTCGCAATCACCTTCTTATACCACCAGAACGATTTCTTGCGTTTGCGCTCCAGCGTGCCGTTCCCGGCGTCGTCGCGGTCGACATAGACAAACCCGTAGCGCTTGCTCATCTCCCCGGTTGAGGCAGAGACAAGGTCAATACAGCCCCAGGTGGTGTAGCCCATCAGCGGCACGCCGTCCTCAATCGCGTCGCCCATCGCGCGGATATGCTCGCGCAGATAGCTAATGCGGTAGTCGTCGTTAATCTCGCCGTTTTCATCAACGACATCTTTCGCTCCCAGGCCGTTTTCCACCAGGAACAGCGGCTTCTGGTAGCGGTCGTACATCATGTTCATGGTGATGCGCAGGCCGAGCGGGTCGATGCCCCAGCCCCATTCGCTCACCTGAATGTGCGGGTTGCGCAGAGATTTGACGATGTTCGCCGCATTGGTGTTGTTCGCGTTCATATCCGCCGAGGCGCAGCGCGAGGCGTAATAGCTGAACGAGACAAAGTCGACGGTGTTTTTCAGAAGTAGATCATCGCCCGGGTCTTTAACAATCACCACGCCTTTCTCGCGGAACACGCGGGCAGAATAGGCCGGATAGCTGCCGCGCGCCTGCACGTCGATAAAGAACAGGTTCTCGCGGTCTTTCTCCAGCGCCATCCACACGTCTTCCGGCTTGCAGGAGTACGGATAGAAATTTCCGCCCGCCAGCATGCAGCCGACCTGGTTTTCCGGGTTCACCTCGTGAGCGATTTTGGTCGCCAGCGCGCTCGCCACCAGCTCGTGGTGAGCGGCCTGGTATTTCACCTGGTCTTCATTTTCGCCTTCCTCAAACACCAGCCCCGCGCCGGAGAACGGGCTGTGCAGCATGATGTTGATTTCGTTGAAGGTCAGCCAGTATTTCACCAGCCCGTTAAATTCCTCGAAGCAGGTGCGGGCGTAGCGGGCAAAGAAATCCACCATTTTGCGGTTGCGCCAGGAGCCGTACTCCGTCACCAGGTGCATCGGCACGTCGAAGTGGCAGAGGGTCACCAGCGGCTCGATGTTGTATTTTTTGCACTCCTCGAACACCGCGCGGTAGAAGGCAATACCCTCTTTGTTCGGCAGCGGTTCGTCGCCGTTCGGATAGAGGCGGCTCCAGGCGATCGAGGTGCGGAACACCGTAAAGCCCATCTCCGCCATCAGGGCGATGTCCTCTTTATAGCGATGGTAAAAATCAATCGCCTCGTGGCTCGGGTAGAATTCGTCGTCACGCAGCGAAAAACGCTTTTCCTTACCGAGCTTCACCGCCAGGCGGTTCGCGCCGTGGGGGATCATATCGACCGTCGTCAGCCCTTTGCCGCCCTCACGGTAAGCGCCTTCACTCTGGTTGGCGGCAAGCGCGCCGCCCCATAAAAATCCTTGTGGAAAAACAGACATTCTTACCTCGCTTTCAATTTATGCTTTTGCTGCGTTGTTCTGTACCGGTGCGGTCTGCAGGGCGCGCGCTTTTTCGGCGTCGTCTTCGACCGGAATATCCTCAAAGCCTAGTATCAGGGTCAGGACAAACGACAGCACCACTGCCAGACCCATCACGCCAAACACCCAGACGATGGTCATCGGGTTCGCCGGGTCGAAGAACTGTACGCTGGTAAACAGCCCCGGTGCCGCCATCGAGTGGCTGGCAAGACCCGCGATACCGGCAACCGCGCCGCAGATAAAGCCGCTGATCAGGCTCGCGATCAGCGGACGTTTCAGACGCACCGCCACGCCGTACAGGGCCGGTTCAGAGATCCCCGCCATGATGGCGGAGGCCGCCGCCGCCAGTGCCGTCTGGCGCAGCTCCGGGTTTTTGGTTTTCCACGCCACCGCCAGCGACGAACCGCCGAGCGACAGGTTGGCGCCGATTTCCGACGGCATGACCATCCCTTCTTTGCCCGTTTCGGCAATGGTCTGAATGATGGTTGGCGTAAACACGCGGTGCATCCCGGTCATGACCAGCAGCGGCCACAGCGCGCCCATGATGGCCACGGAGAGCCAGCCCAGATAGCCGTGAATGGTGTAAACCAGCGCGGAGATGGCGCTACCGATCCAGATCCCTAGCGGTCCAATCAGCACGATGGCGAGCGGGGCGGCAATCAGAACGATCAGCATCGGCTTGAGGAAGTTTTTGGTTACCGCCGGGGTGATGCGATCCACCCAGCGCTCGATGTATGACAGGCACCAGGTCATCACCAGCGCCGGGATGACGGTGTAGGTGTATTTCACCGCCGTCACCGGGATAAAGGCGAACTCAACGTGTTCGCCCTGCGCGGCTTTCGCCATCAGCTCGATAAAGCTCGGGTGCACCAGCACGCCCGCAATGGCGATGGCCAGCGACATGTTGGTTTTGAACTTCACCGCCGCCGAGGCCGCCACCATCAGCGGCAGGAAGAAGAACGCGCCGTCGCCGATGACGGTCAGAATAGTGAGCGTCGGCGCGCCTTTTGGCAGCACGCCGGTCATCTCAAGGATCATCGCCAGCAGCTTGACCATTGAGCCGCCGATGATCGCCGGGATCAGCGGGGACATGGTGCCGATCAGCGCGTCGAGGATCCCGGCGCCAATGCGACGCAGCGTCAGCTTTTGCGGGCCTTCCGGTTCGGCAGGCTGCAGGCTGGTTGGCAGCAGGCTCACCACTTCGCGGTACGCCTGCGAAACGGTGTTGCCGATGATGACCTGGCACTGGTTGTCGGTGCGCACCACGCCGAGCACGCCGCTGATGCTTTTCAGGCGCGCGGTATCGGTAAGGCTTTCGTCTTTCAGAACGAAACGAAGTCGCGTCATGCAGTGGGTGACGGCGACGATGTTCTCTTTGCCACCCAGCGCGCTGACAACGTCGTTCGCCAGCGCAGCGTAATTTTTGGCCATCGGATGTGATCCTGTTATCGTTGTGAGAAATGTAGGAAACCGGTTCCACATAATCATCATGAGTTTCTTTTGATGAAACAAGATCGCTTTTTGACCATTTTTTTATTTCGTGACGACGATCACCAGCAGGAGCCAA
Organism: Enterobacter pseudoroggenkampii; assembly: GCF_026420145.1. Taxonomy (NCBI): domain Bacteria; kingdom Pseudomonadati; phylum Pseudomonadota; class Gammaproteobacteria; order Enterobacterales; family Enterobacteriaceae; genus Enterobacter; species Enterobacter pseudoroggenkampii. The sequence continues at coordinate 187,570 of NZ_JAPMLV010000004.1, read as the reverse complement.
AAGCGTGATTTCACCGCTGCGACAATTTTTCTGCAGTGCAGTACACTGCGCTCCATCAGATGCAGACGGAATAACAACATGACCACGATGCTTGAAGTGGCGAAGCGGGCAGGCGTTTCGAAAGCCACGGTGTCCCGGGTGCTGTCGGGAAATGGCTATGTCAGCCAGGAGACCAAAGACAGGGTTTTTCAGGCCATTGAAGAGAGCGGCTATCGCCCAAATTTGCTGGCGCGCAACCTGGCGACCAAACGTACCCAGACGCTGGGCCTGGTGGTGACGAACACCCTTTATCACGGCGTCTACTTTAGCGAGCTGCTGTTTCACGCCGCGCGCATGACGGAAGAGAAAGGGCGGCAGCTGATCCTCGCGGACGGCAAGCACAGCGCGGATGAAGAGCGCGAGGCGATCCAGTATCTGCTCGATATGCGCTGTGACGCGGTGATCATCTATCCGCGTTTTCTGAGCGTGGAAGAGATGGATGAGATCGTCGAGAAGTGCGAGCAGCCCATTATGGTGCTCAACCGCCGCCTGCGTAAAAACAGCAGCCACTGCGTGTGGTCGGATCATAAAGCCTCCAGCCAGGACGCGGTGTCACAGCTGATTGCGAAAGGGCATCGGGAGATCGCCTTTATCACCGGCTCGCTGGATTCTCCCACCGGGGTTGAGCGTCTCTCCGGCTATAAGGACGCGCTGGCGCAGCACGGTCTTCCGCTGCGCGAGGGGCTGATTGCGCAGGGGAAGTGGAACCCCGCCAGCGGCGCGGCGGCGGTGTCCGAACTGCTTGCTCGCGGTGAACGCTTTACGGCGCTGGTGGCGAGTAATGACGACATGGCAATTGGCGCCATGAAGCAGCTGCACGACAGCGGCGTAGCCGCACCGGACGCGGTGTCGGTGATCGGTTTTGACGACGTGGCCATCGCGCCTTACATTGTGCCGTCGCTTTCCAGCGTACGTATCCCGGTAACGGAGATGATCAAAGAGACCATCAGCCGCCTGATCTTCATGCTCGACGGCGGCGAGTTTAAATATCAGCAAATTTTCTCCGGCGAGCTTGTCCTGCGCGACTCGGTTATTGACGGCCCGCACCGCTGATGTCGACAGCTGTCATCGTCATAAGTGACGATGACAGCACCGCTTTTATTTTTAAAACCAAATAAAATCAATAATTTAATTATTGGCACGGTTTATGAATATCTCCGGGCATAACTGTAATGCTGGAGAAGCAGATGAACCGTTTTATTATGGCCGATGCCAGTAAGTGTATTGGTTGCCGTACCTGTGAAGTGGCGTGCGTGGTTTCCCATCAGGCGGAGCAGGACTGCGCGTCGCTTACCCCTGACACGTTTTTGCCGCGCATCCACGTCATCAAAGGCGTGAATATTTCCACCGCCGCCATCTGTCGCCAGTGCGAAGACGCACCGTGCGCCAACGTCTGCCCGAACGGGGCGATTAAACGCGAGAAAGGCTTTGTGCACGTGATGCAGGAGCGCTGCATTGGCTGCAAAACCTGCGTGGTCGCCTGCCCGTATGGCGCGATGGAGGTGGTGGTCCGTCCGGTAGTGCGCAACAGCGGTATGGGACTGAGCGTGCGCGCGGACAAAGCCGAAGCCAACAAATGTGACCTGTGCTACCACCGCGACGCCGGCCCGGCCTGTATGGAAGCCTGCCCGACGCACGCGCTGGTCTGCGTTGATCGCGACAAGCTTGAGCAGATGAGCGCCGAAAAGCGCCGTCGCGCGGCGTTCGACACCTCGTCATCGCTGCTGTTCTGAACCGTATGAGCAGCAACGGCGTTCAGCTGCGCGTGCGCGGCAAGGTGCAGGGCGTCGGGTTTCGTCCCTTCGTCTGGCAGCTGGCGCAGGCGCTTCAGTTGACCGGTGACGTCTGCAATGACGGAGAGGGCGTGCTGGTGCGCCTCGCGGGTAATGGGGGGGCCTTTACCGCGAGGCTGCATCAGGACTGCCCGCCGCTGGCACGCATTGACCGCGTGGAAGCGCAGCCGTTTACCTGGGCGCACGTACCGGAGGACTTTACCATCCGCCACAGCGCGGCCGGGACAATGGACACCCAGATTGTGCCGGATGCCGCCACCTGTCCGGCGTGTCTGGCTGAGATGGGCGACCCACTCGAACGCCGTTATCGCTATCCGTTTATCAACTGCACCCACTGCGGGCCGCGGTTTACCATTATCCGCGCCATGCCCTACGACCGCCCGGCCACGGCAATGGCGCCGTTCCCGCTCTGTGGGCCGTGTGAAGCCGAGTACCGCAATCCTGCCGACCGCCGTTTTCACGCCCAGCCGGTCGCCTGCCCGGACTGCGGGCCTGCGCTGGAATGGCGCGCGGGCGACGTTCTTGCCACCCGCGAAACGGCACTGCGTGCGGCGGTGGCGATGCTGAAAAGCGGCGGTATAGTCGCGGTTAAAGGGCTGGGCGGTTTTCACCTCGTCTGTGACGCGCGTAACCCGCAGGCGGTCGCGACGCTTCGGTCACGCAAGCAGCGGCCCGCGAAGCCGCTGGCGGTGATGATCCCGCATGCGGATGACCTGCCGGAGACGGTTCAGACGCTGCTACGCTCACCCGCCGCACCCATTGTGCTCACGCCAAAAGCCTGGCTGCCCGCGTTCCCGGAAGGTATCGCGCCCGGTCTGGATTCCGTGGGCATCATGCTTCCTGCGAACCCGCTGCAGCATTTGCTGATGATGGACTGCCAGCGACCGCTGGTGATGACCTCCGGCAACCTTAGCGGCAGGCCGCCTGCCATCACCAACCGGCAGGCGCTGGATGAGCTCAGCGGCATCGTGGACGGCTTCCTGCTACACAATCGCGATATTCTTCAACGAATGGACGATTCGGTGGTGGATCGGGACGGCGCGATGCTGCGCCGCGCGCGCGGTTTTGTGCCCGATGCCATCACGTTGCCTGCGGGATTCGAGAATATCCCCGCCACGTTATGCACCGGTGCGGAGATGAAAAACACCTTCTGCCTGGTGCGTGGCAACCAGGCGGTGCTGAGCCAGCATTTTGGCGATCTCGGTGACGAGGGTGTCGAAGCGCAGTGGCACGGCGCGCTCTCGACGATGCAGGACATCTATGCCTTCCGTCCTGAGCGCGTGGTGTGCGACGCCCATCCGGGGTACCGTGCGCGCCAGTGGGCGCAGGCGCAGGGGCTGCCTGTTGAAACCGTGCTGCATCATCACGCCCACGCGGCGGCGTGCCTGGCCGAAAACGGCTGGCCGCGCGATGGCGGAGATGTTATCGCCCTGACGCTGGACGGGATCGGCATGGGGGAAAACGGCGCGCTGTGGGGCGGGGAGTGCCTGCGTGTCAACTATCTCGAGTGCGCGCATTTAGGTGGCTTGCCTGCCGTTGCGCTGCCGGGGGGCGATCTGGCGGCGCGGCAGCCGTGGCGCAACCTGCTCGCCCAGTGTCTGGCGTTTGTCCCTGACTGGCAGCAGTACCCGGAAACGCGCGCGGTACAGCGTCAGAACTGGCCGCTGCTGGCGAAGGCTATCCAGCGCGGCGTCAACGCGCCGCGGGCGTCGTCGTGCGGTCGCCTGTTTGATGCCGTCGCCTGCGCGCTGGGTATCGAAACCCAATCCTGGGAAGGTGAAGCGGCCTGCAGGCTGGAAGCGCTGGCGGCACAGTGCAACGGCGTCGAACACCCGGTTACGCTGTCGGTGGAAGACTTTGCGCTTTTCTGGCAGCAGTGGCTGAGCTGGCAGGCAGAGCCCTGCGAGCGCGCGTGGGCGTTTCACGACGCGCTGGCAAAAGGGCTGGCGGAGCTCGCTGCGTTCCATGCCCGGCGCTTATCGCTGTCGACAATCTGTCTCAACGGCGGGGTATTACACAACCGTCTGCTGCGCGCGCGCCTGCGTCATTACCTTTCTGACTTTACGCTTCTTTTTCCTTCGCGCCTGCCCGCAGGTGACGGAGCGATCTCCTTCGGGCAGGCGGTGGTCGCCGCTGCCCGGTCATGTTTACAAAGGACTAAAAATGTTACGACTGTTACGCAATGAACCTCGCGCCGCGCTCCTGCTGCTGGCTCTGGTAATGGCAAACCTGCTGGCCTGGGGATGGGCATGGCACACCTTTAGCGGCAGCACGGCGCTGATGGCGGCAAGTCTGCTGGCGTGGTGCTACGGGCTGCGTCACGCGGTGGACGCTGACCACATTGCCGCCATTGATACCGTGACGCGTAAGATGATGCAGCAGGGCTCGCGCCCGTCCGGCGTGGGGGCGTGGTTCTCGCTGGGGCACTCCACCATCGTGGTGCTGGCCTCCATTGCCATCGCCGCTACCGCCACGGCGTTTCAGAAAAACATGGAATGGTTCCACGAAACTGGCAGCCTGATTGGTACCGCCGTTTCCGCGACCTTCCTGCTGGCGATGGCGCTGGTGAATATGGTGATCCTGCGCGGCGTCTGGCGCAGTTTTCAGGCGCTAAAACGCGGCAGGCCTGTGCAGGGCGACATCACGCTCCCTGCCCAGGGCGGCGTCATGAACTGGCTGTTTGGCAAAACCTTCCGCCTGGTGAATAAAAGCTGGCAGATGTACCTGGTCGGTTTCCTGTTTGGCCTCGGCTTTGACACGGCCACCGAGATTGGCGTGCTGGGGATCTCTGCCGCCAGCGCCTCCAGCGGGATGTCGGTGTGGTCAATCATGATCTTCTCGGCGCTCTTCGCCAGCGGCATGGCGCTGGTGGATACCCTCGATAACCTGCTGATGGTCGGTGCCTACGGCTGGGCGTTTAACAAGCCGCAGCGCAAGCTCTATTACAACATGACTATCACCGGCACCTCCGTGGTGGTGGCGCTGTTTATCGGCGGGCTGGAAGCGCTGGGTCTGCTGATGGATAAATTTGCCCTCAGCGGCGGCGTCTGGGATCTGATTGGCGCGGTAAACGACAACCTGGGCAACGCCGGGTTTGTGGTGGTCGGGCTGTTCGTTGCCTGCTGGCTGATCTCCATGGTCAACTACCGCTGGCGCGGCTACGACGCGCTGGTGGTGCGATCCTGAGCAGGGGGTAGCCAGGCGCGGGTAAAATCAAGCCAGCCGCTGGCGGTCAGCACAATGTCCTGCACGTTTTCCAGGGTGTTAAGACGGTAGCGGTAGTGGAAAAGCGGCGTACAGGCGCCGCTTTCCAGCAAGGAACGAAAGAAGGAGGGCAGGTGATTATTCAGGGTCTCCTCACTTTCACAATAACCCATCAGTTTCTGCTTCTCTTCTTGCCAGGTGTCCTCGCCTAATGCCGTGGCCCACGCAGGCTCATCAAAAAACCACTCCACCAGGGCAAAGCCTGGCAGTTCACCCGCCAGATAGTCACCCAACAAAAGATCGGCCTGATCCAGCGCGTTATGACCATGCCACTCTTCGCGATCTTTCCATTTCACCGTCACGTTGCAGCTGTGCTTTTTCAGGCGCGCGCGCAGAATATCGGCCAGTTCGCACAGTTCAGGTGTGTGGTAGCAAACCAGCGAAAGCGTGGCGGGAAGCATCGCTTCCGAAGCCTGCGGGTATTGCGGTGGTGTCAGGCCTGGCAGTATTTCCGTTTGGGTTTCTAAATCATCCCGATGGAGAAACTGTTGATGAGTCATGCTCTGAATTTCCTGACGTAGCCAGGCCGCAAGCGGCTCGGGTAACCTGGCGTTTACCATTAGCCAGGCGAATCCGCCGCTGGTGGACGTTACCGCTGCCTGCGCATTTTGTCCTTTCCCGACGGTGATCCACGCCGGCTTTTGCGCCTCCGTACGGGTTCGCCAGAACTCTATCGCATGCAGTAGCGGATGGGCAGCAAAATACCAGGGCTGGCGCTCCAGGCGCAGGTAGTGAGAATGGTGATGCGCAATGGCAAAGGGTCCGGCACCGATGTCCGGTTGCTGTGGATGTGGCAGGCGGCATACGTGGTGCGCGAGACGATGCGCCAGCATCGCATCGGGGATGGTCAGCTGTATCTCCAGACACCAGGGGGCAATAAGCAACGCCCTGCAGACGTGAGTCAGACCGGCATTGCGTGCCGGATCGGCCAATACCTGTTGCAGCGCAATGAGGATATCTTCATCGCTGATAGCTTGCCCATTGTGCCAGTGCGCACCGCTGCGCAGGTAAAAACGCCAGCGGCGTTTGTCTTCGTTGAATTCCCAGTGATGGGCTAGATCAGGTACTGGATGCGGCTGACCGGGCATATAGCGCGTTAATCCCGCGTGTACGGCGCAGATAATGTGCTGCTCAGCGCGACGACGCTGAAGCGCCGGATGAAGCGACGTCAGTGGACGATACCAGGGAATGCGCAGGGTTGGCTGGTGCTTAAGCCACTTTCCGCCTAAAAAGGGTGTGATGATGTGATGCAGGCTGGCTGGATCGCCATCAGCCAGCTGCAGCGCGCTCTGGTAATCCCCCTTCTCCAGGCAGGCGTGCATCAGAGGGGCGCTGAGTTCGCTGGTGGTTGTCAGGCAGTGCAAGATGGCTCGATGTCCCCGTCCCGGCTGAGCATTCCAGCTTAACCATCCGCTCTGCGCCAGCTGGCGCAACAGGGTACGTGCATGACGTTCACTGCACAGCGCCACCTCGGCGACTTCAGCGATAGTCGTCGGCTTTGGCTCTGCGCCAAAGTGTTGATAAAGCCGTTGATACTGACGGATTTTCTGAAGCTGGCGCATGTCGACGTACCCAGGATAAAAGGTGGATGGTGAGAGTGTAGGTTTTTTTGCGGAATAATTAAGGTCTGGATTGATAAAGTGTTCCGGTTTTGTTCCCCCTCCAGGGCGGAGAGGGAACTGGATTATGCAGCGTCAGATTTCAAGCTGTGCCCGAATCTTTAGCGCAATGCTTTCTGCCTGCGGGCCCAGAATAACCTGCGCATTCTGCGTACCCATTTTGAGAATACCTTTCGCGCCCAGCGATTTCAGCACGGGCTCATCCAGCACGCTGTTATCAACGAGCGTCAGGCGCAGGCGGGTAATGCAGGCATCGACAATCCTGAGGTTGTCTTTGCCACCCAGTGCCGCGATGTATTGTGCGATGGCTTCGCTTTGATCGTCAGAGTTACCCGCTACAGCCTCGTCGTCTTCGCGGCCCGGCGTTTTCAGCTTAAAGAAGCGGATCGCGAAGGTAAATACGACAAAGTAGATCGCGAAGAACAGCACGATCAGTGGGATCAGGATCCACGGCTTAGTAGCCAGTCCCCAGTTGAGAACGAAGTCGATAAGCCCGGCAGAGAAACCAAAACCGTGCAGTACGCCGAGGCTGTTGGTGATCACCATGCTCACGCCCGCCAGTACCGCATGCAGCGCATACAGAGCAGGGGCAAGGAACAGGAAGGAGAACTCGATGGGCTCGGTAATGCCGGTCAGGAAAGCGGTCAGAGCCACAGAAAGCAGCATCCCCCCTACGGTAGCGCGACGTGCTTTCGGTGCGGCGAAATACATCGCCAGCGCGGCACCCGGCAGGCCTCCCATAAAGATCGGGTAAGCCCAGGCCATGTAAACGCCTGCATGCGGGTCACCGGCGAAGAAGCGGTTAAGGTCGCCACGGGTCAGGTCGGTTGCAATCTGCGTGATGCTGGAACCGTCAATACCCGGTACAGCACCGCCAACCACCAGCCCTTTTACCACGTCAGGGGCCAGACAGATATTGTGTACGGCGCTGGCGGCATCGTAAGTCACTTTCAGGCAGTCGCCGAGACTAAACCAGAAGACGGAGTGCAGAATGTAATGCAAACCGAAGGGGATTAGCGCGCGGTTCAGGACACCATAAATAAACCATCCCGGTTCGCCGCTGCGAGAGACAAACAGGCTGAAGGTATCAATACCGTGCTGCACGGAAGGCCAGACATACCCGCAAATCCAGGCGATGAACAGGCAAATAAGCCCGGTTACGATCGGCACCAGGCGTTTGCCCGCAAAGAAGGCGAGAAAGTCCGGAAGTTTGGTGTTTGAGAAACGGTTGTAGCAGTGACCCGCGACGACACCGGCAATGATCCCGGCGAAGAAGGACATGTTAATGGATGAGTTTATGACGGCCGTGGCTTTGGTAAGCACCAGGAAACCCACCGCCCCTGCGAGGGCTGCAGCACCGGCGTTGTCTTTTGCCAGACCAATGGCGATCCCTAAGGCAAACAACAAAGGTAGACTGTCAAAGATACCGCCACCGGCGCTGGCTATAAACGGAATATTAAAAACATCAGGCTGCCCGAGGCGTAATAATATCGCTGCAACGGGCAGGGTGGCGATTGGCAACATCAGGGCTTTACCCAGACGTTGCAGATAACTAAATGCGTTCATGAGAGTGGATTCCAAAAAGGACTTAATTCACGACGAAAAATAACACCTTTTATTTTAATGCGAAAGTCCCTGTAATAAAAATGTGATGCGGAATAAATTAATTTTTATTATATTTTATCAGCGAATTGTTCATGGCATAAACAATGATGAAGTAACTAATTTGTTCCGGTTTTAAACTGGTCGTGCTTCAGTTATCACGTTTACTCACCGGCATCATCAGTTCTCGCAGGCGCTCTATGCGCGCCTCCGGGCTGAGGTAGAGCCAGCGAAACAAAATATGTTCTGATTTTTTAGCCTGTTTAAAATAGGCGGAAAGGTAGTTGAGTTCTTTGCTAAAGGTGGTCATGGGATGTCTCCGGCTAATGGGTCTATTTTTAGGATAAGCCGAAAACAGGGAATAAAACAGGCTGGTGTTTATCAGGTGTTCCGTATTTAAATATTGATGGATGTAATGGTTAAGGGATTAATGGCGGTGATTTATCTTGTTTGTATTTATGTCCTGAATAGAATTCGCAAAAAAAAGCCCCGGGACATCGGGGCAGCGGATAATATAATCCAATGGTTAAGTGAGCGTGGCAAGAGATTACGGGTTACGCGGGCAGCGATTTCAGCAGAGCGAAAGCCTCCTTCATCCGATCTTCGCTAACCACAAAGGCGCGTACCTGACCTTCGGCGTCAGAGCCGCGTGCAACCATTCCGTGAGGTTCAATGGCAATCTGCCAGCTCAGATCCATGCGCTGTGTCTCCCCCGCAAGATGCAACGGTAACTCTGGCGTTTTAACCTTCACCAGCATGGCGGGGAGTTTCAGCGGTGCGCTGCCGCCGAGCAGGTTTTTCGCCAGATACATGGCGCTCAGCTGTATCGGCTGCAGGAAAGGCAGCACCTGACCGTTGATTTCAGCGCAGTCGCCTAACGCGTAAATATCGGGCTGCGTGGTTTGAAGGTAGCTATTTACCTTCACGCCACGGCCTGTTTCGGCGCCTGCACGATGCGCCAGCGCAGTTTCCGGGCGCAGGCCCGTCGCCGCGATAACCACATCCACCTCAACGCTGCGGCTGCGGTCGAGCGTGGCACGAATACCGCCTTCGGTTTTGCGCAGGCTTTGCAGCTGCGATTTCAGCAGCAGATGCACCCCCATGTCGGTCAGACGATGCTGTAAGCGACTGCTTACTTCTGCGGGCATCAGCGCCGACAGAATGCTCGCCGCATGGTCGACCAGGGTCACCGATTTGCCCGCCCGGCAGAAATCCATCGCCAGCTCGGTGCCGATCAGTCCGCCGCCGACAATCATCACGCGCTTTGCGTCGCGAAGCGCCGTTTCGCTGGCCTGATACGCCTGCTGGCTGTTGAGGGTGAGCATCAGCTCGCGGCCCTCAATCGGCGGCACGAAAGCAGAGGCACCCGTGGCCAGCACCAGCCTGTCGTACTGCCAGGTCTTCTCTTTTGCTTTCACCACGTGTGCGGCGGCGTCGATATCGGTGACCCAGGTGTACGGAAACAGACGCAGGTTGAACTGTTCCGCGAACTCCCCCGCCGTCTGGCGGGTGAGTTCTTGGGCGCGCTGATTCTGGCTAATAACGTGGCTTAAATCAGGTTTGTTGTACTCGTCCATGCTGTCGGCGGCAATCACCGTCAGCGGCACGCTGGCATCCTGCTTGCGGATGTTTTTCACCAGCTGACGGGCGGCAAAGCCCGAGCCGATGATGACGATACCGTTGCTCATTTTGCCTCCGTACCCAGTTCGTCAAAGACGTCCTTACCGAGGGAACATTCCGGGCAGAGGAAATTGTCCGGCACGTCGCGCCACGGCGTGCCCGGGGCAACATCCTGCAGCGGTTCGCCCAGGTCAGGATCGTAAATCCACTGGCAGACGCTGCACTGCATGCGCGGGCCGAGATCGGCGGCTGCCGCGGCGGCACAGGCGCAGGCTTCCTGCTGTTCGGGTGCTTTTGCCGCCACTTCCGGCAGCGGAGCGAGCGCCCACTGACGGGCAATGTCGCGACCGTGCTGGCGACAGATCTCCAGGGCGTCGATATCCGGGCGCCACTTGGCCTTCAGGCTCATGGACATCTCAAAGCCCGCATCCTGTAAGCGGGTGGAGAGACGGTCTACCGCGCCGCCGCTCCAGCCGTGGGAGCCAAAGGCGCTGGCGCGCTTGTTGCGAAAGCGCAGGCCGGTCATCTCTTCTACCAGACCGGCAATTTTCGGCATCATCACGTTGTTCATGGTGGAGGTGCCCACCAGCACGCCCTTAGAGCGGAACACGTTGGTTAACACCTCATTCTTATCGCTGCGCGCCACATTGAAGATTTTCACCGCCACGTTCGGGTCCACTTCGTTGATGCCCTGGGCAATGGCGTCCGCCATCATGCGGGTGTTGTTGGACATGGTGTCGTAGAAAATAGTGATGCGGTCTTCCTGATAGTCCGCCGCCCACTTCAGGTACAGCTCGACGATCTGGGTGGGGTTTTCACGCCACACCACGCCGTGGGAGGTGGCAATCATCTCCACCGGCAGGTTGAAGCCGAGGATTTCGGTGATTTTCGGCGTGACCAGGCGGCTGAACGGCGTCAGGATGTTGGCATAGTACCGCTGGCACTGCTCGAACAGCTCTGTCTGATCCACTTCGTCATTAAACAAACGTTCGTCGCAGTAGTGCTGGCCGAAGGCGTCGTTGCTGAACAGCACCGCGTCACCGGTCATGTAGGTCATCATGCTGTCCGGCCAGTGCAGCATCGGGGTTTCCACGAAGATCAGCTGCTTGCCATTACCGATATCCAGCGCGTCGCCGGTTTTCACGGTGTGGAAGTTCCACTCCGGATGGTGGTGGTGGCCGTTGATCGAGTCGATGGCGTTGGTGGTGCAGTAGACAGGTGTGTTCGGGATGTAAGACATCAGCTCGGTCAGCGCGCCGGCGTGATCTTCTTCCGCGTGGTTGATGATGATGTAATCGATGGTGTCGAGATCGATTTCGCTGCGCAGGTTCTGCACGAACTCGCGGCTGAACTTGTGATCGACGGTATCGATCAGCACGTTTTTTCCTTCGCGGATGAGATAGCTGTTGTAGCTGCTGCCGCGCAGCGTTTTGTATTCCGTCCCGTGGAAATCGCGCACTTCCCAGTCACGTTGACCGACCCAATGAATGTTATTTTTAACCAGAATAGACATAGCAACCTCTACATGATACAGCATTTTCAAATAAGATGGTTTGCTTATATCAAGTTGCGTGCCAACTTTTATTTTATTGATTTTACTTAATTAATTTTTTTATGATCCGTAATGGGTAGTCATTATGACTATTCAAAACAGTGTCACTATGACAACATGCATTGTCAAAATGACAGCGAGGCAGACATGAGCTTTTCCGTAGACGTGCTGGCGAAGATCGCCATTGAGCTGCAAACCGGTATCGGCCATCAGGATCGCTTTCAGCGGCTGATCTCCACGCTGCGCCACGTGCTGGCGTGCGACGCCTCGGCGCTGCTGCGCTACGAAGGACGACAGTTTATTCCCCTGGCGATCGACGGCCTGGCGAAGGATGTGCTCGGACGGCGCTTTACCCTTGAAGGCCATCCGCGTCTGGAAACTATCGCCCGCGCGGGTGACGTGGTGCGCTTCCCGGCGGACAGCGACTTGCCCGATCCGTACGACGGGCTTATTCCCGGACAGGAGAGTCTGAAGGTACACGCCTGTATCGGCCTGCCGCTGTTTGCTGGGCAGAATCTGATTGGCGCGCTGACCCTCGACGGCCTGTCGCCGGTCCAGTTCGACACCTTTAGCGATGAAGAACTGCGCCTGATTGCGGCGCTGGCCGCCGGGGCGCTTAACAACGCGCTGCTGATTGAACAGCTGGAGAGCCAGAATATTCTTCCCGGCAGCCCGGCGGCGTTTGAGCAGATAACGCACACAGAGATGATTGGCCTCTCGCCGGGCATGGCGCAGCTCAAAAAAGAGATTGAGATTGTTGCCGCCTCAGATTTGAACGTGCTGATCTTCGGCGAAACCGGCACCGGTAAGGAGCTGGTGGCGAAATCCATTCACGAAGCCTCGCCGCGCGCGATTAACCCGCTGGTGTACCTCAACTGCGCCGCGCTGCCGGAGAGCGTGGCGGAAAGCGAGCTGTTTGGTCACGTTAAGGGAGCGTTTACCGGGGCCATCAGCAACCGCAGCGGCAAGTTTGAAATGGCCGATAACGGCACGCTGTTTCTGGATGAGATTGGTGAGCTTTCCCTTTCGTTACAGGCCAAGCTGCTGCGCGTGTTGCAGTACGGCGACATCCAGCGCGTGGGGGATGATCGCAGTCACAGAGTGGACGTTCGCGTGCTGGCGGCGACCAACCGTGACCTGCGTGAAGCGGTGCTGGCCGGGCAGTTCCGCGCCGACCTGTTCCACCGCCTGAGCGTGTTCCCACTTACCGTGCCGCCGCTGCGCGAGCGCGGGGACGACGTGGTGCTGCTGGCGGGCTATTTCTGCGAGCAGTGCCGTCTCCGGATGGGGCTTTCCCGCGTGGTGCTGAGCCCGGGAGCGAGGGCGCATCTGTTGAGCTACGGCTGGCCGGGCAACGTGCGCGAGCTGGAGCATGCGATCCACCGTGCGGTGGTGCTGGCGCGGGCGACGCGTTCGGGTGACGAAGTGGTGATCCACGCGCGCCATTTTGCGCTGCAGGATGAAACCACACCGGCTGTCGTGCAGGCGGCGCCAGAGATAGCGAATGAAAATCTGCGTGAAGCCACGGAGGCGTTTCAGCGTCAGAGGATTACCCGCGCGCTGGAGCAGAATAACCGTAACTGGGCGGCGTGCGCCCGGACGCTGGAGATGGACGTCGCCAACCTGCACCGGCTGGCGAAGCGTCTCGGACTGAAGGGTTAGATAATCCCGGCCTGATAGAAGTCCTGCAGGTTGATGGCACCGCACAGTCTGCCGGCGTCATCCACCACCGGCGCGGCGGTGATTTTGCGCTTCATCAGCACCTCTTTGGCTTCAATGGCGCGGCTCTCGGCGTTCAGCGTCAGCCCGCCCTGTGTCATAGCGTCCGACACTTTGGTTTCCAGCTTGCCGCCGCCCACCAGCCAGCGGCGCAGGTCGCCGTCGGTGAACACGCCTTTGACGTACCCGTCGTCATCGCACACCGCTACCAGCCCCAGGCCGGTGCGGCTCAGCTCTAGCATCGCGTCCATGACGCTGGTATCGAGTTTGACCTGCGGAATAGCATCGTCGGTGCGCATCAGGTGGTGAACCTTGTTGAGCAGGCGTGCGCCGAGCGCCCCCGCCGGATGCGAACGGGCGAAATCTTCTTCGTTAAAGCCGCGCGCCTGCATTACCGCCATCGCCAGCGCGTCGCCCATCATCAGCGTGTTAACGGTGCTGGAGGTCGGGGCGAGGTGCATCGGACAGGCTTCACGCTCAACGGAAATATCCAGCGTCGCTTTGGCGGCCAGCGCCAGCGGCGAGCGGGATTTCCCGGTCATCGCCAGCAGGGCGACCGATTTTTCCTGCAGGCGCGGAATAATCAGGTCCAGCTCTTTGGCCGAACCGGAGTAGGAGATAAACAACATCACGTCGCGGCTTTCTATCATCCCCAGATCGCCGTGTAGCGCCTCTGCAGGATGCACGAAGAACGCCGGGGTGCCGGTGCTGGCGAGCGTCGCAGCAATCTTTTTGCCGATATGGCCGGATTTACCGATGCCTGCCACGATCACTTTGCCTTCGCAGTGGATAATAGTGTTGGCGGCGCGGACAAAATCCTCGCCCAGACGTTCCGGCAGGCGGCTGGCTTCCTGCAGCTCCAGCGTCAGCGTCTGGCGGCCCGTTTCTAACAGAAAATCACTCATCTCTCTCTCCGGTTACGATCACGTCGATGCCTTTCTCTTCCAGCGCTTTCCTGAACGCCGGGTCGATACCCGCGTCGGTAATCAGCTTGTCGACGCTTTCCAGGCTACAGACAATGTTGGGGCTTTTGCGGCCAAACTTCGACGAGTCTGCCATTAAAATTACTTCCCGCGCGGCGTTGCACATGGCTTTACTGACGCTGAACACCTCGTTGAACGTCGTGACGCCCGCGTTCAGATCGATGCCGTCGGTGCCCATGAACAGTTTATCAAAGCTGAAATGGTCGAAGGCGTTCTCCGCCAGCTGGCCGTGAAATGAGGCGGATTTTTTGCGGAAGGTGCCGCCGGGCATCAGGATGGTCTGCTCGCTGTCGAACTCTGACAGGGCGTTGACGATGTGCAGGCTGTTGGTCATCACCGTGATGTTGTTAAAGCGGCTGAGCAGCGGGATCATCTGCAGGACGGTGCTGCCGGCGTCAAGGATAATGGAGTCACCATCGTGGATAAATTTCACCGCCGCTTCGGCAATCAGCGCCTTCTGGTGGGTGTTGATCAGCGTTTTGTGATCGATAGGCGGGTCCGCTTCATCCTTATTGAGCACCACGCCGCCGTAGGTTCGAATGACGGCGCCAGAGTTTTCGAGCAATACCAGGTCCTTGCGTATTGTCGTGCCGGTGGTGTCAAAGTAGTGGGCCAGATCCTCTACCGAACATTTTCCCTGTTTTTGCAGATGTTCGAGAATGGCCGCCTGCCGCTGACGAGGTTTCATAGGCGCTTCGTTCCTTAGGTTGCGAAATGATAATTTCGCAAGTCTATAGCTTTCACAACGAAATTATCCATGTTTCAGATTAAGCGCTAATGATAGTGCATTCTGACAGAGTGGATCATGGGGAAAGATCACATCAGGCTGCAATTCCTGCAACGAAATGCCGTTAATTGCCTGGATTTTCACCGGACGGGCAAAGACGGTCATGCCGCGCATGAGCAGTGAATCGCAGACGTTATTGTTTTCATCCAGCGCAATAGCCACGACGACCCGCGGTTTGAAGCGTCCGCCGGAACGTCCGACCCCGACGCGACCTTTCTGACACAGGGCATCAAACGCGCGGTTAAACTGGTGGATTTGCCAGCCGCCGAACGCCATCTGGCAGAGCCAGGCGAGGGCGGCGACGGTGATGAGTGCGGTGACCATATCGGCTCCTTATTGTATTCCCTCTCCCTGTGGGAGAGGGTTAGGGTGAGGGCATCAGGCCGCTCGATCAGAACATCACCTGCCCACCAGTGACGTTAATCGACTGTCCGGTGCAGTACGAGGCTTTCGGGCTGGCGTAAAACAGCAGCATATTCAGCACGTCCTGATAATCGCACCCGCGCTTCAGCGGCACTTTATCGATGTAGTACTGCTCCACTTCTTCCGCTTTGATGCCGAGCTTGGTGGCGTACTGCGGCAGCAGGGACTGGAACATCGGCGATTTCAGCAGGTTGCCCAGCATCAGCGAATGCACGGTAATGCCGTATTCGGCCAGATCCAGCGCCAGAGACTGCGTCAGCCCCACGCCGCCAAACTTCGCCGCGCTGTAGCCGGAGTTATGCTTGCTGCCCACTTTCCCTGATTTTGAGTTGATCTGAATGATGCGCCCCTGAATACCGTCGCGGATCATCAGACGGGAAAACTCGCGGGCGCAGAGGAAATAGCCCACCAGATTCACCTGCAGCGAGCGGTCAAAATCCCCCAGTTCGAAATCGCTGATAAAGGCCGCTTTCGCAATCCCCGCGCTGTAGACCAGCAGGTCGGTGCGTCCAAAAATCTCGTCCACGCCGCGGGCCAGCGCCATCACGCTCTGCTCGCTGGTGGCGTCGGCACCAAACCCGTACGCCATCCCTTCGCCAAACTCGGTGTTAATGGTGTCCGCCACGCGGGCGGCTTTTTCACTCTGAATGTCCACTACCGCCACGCGATAGCCCTCAGCGGCAAGCCCACGGCAGAGGAACTCGCCTAAGGTTTGTCCTCCACCAATGACAACGGCAACCTGACTCATGTGTTTCTCCTTAATTACGCAACAAATTTTAACGTGCAGCCTGGGGTGACAGCCTGCGGAACCGGACCATCGACGTGAACCGTGCCGGGATACTCCGCCTGCGGCTGGCCGTCGAAACGCAGGGTGATGTGGCCCAGCTCGCGCAGGTTTTGTTCAGCGACGTCGCCGACGGCGGTCACGGCATAGCGCGCCTCGCCCAGCTCCAGCTGGCTTCCTGCCTTCAGCTCGCCCTTCAGCTCGCCGTGGCAGTGGATAAAGCAAAACTCTTCGATATCCGCAGGCGCCCCTTCGCGGAAGGTGATTAGCATCTGGTCGCTCAGCGCGTCGGCCGCGCTCTGGCCGATGCGGGTAATGGTGGTCTGGTAAATCACGGTCATCGCAGGAACCTCTTATTGATAAATAAAGCCGGAGACAAACCAGGCAATCAGCACCGTCGGCGCGCCCGTCAGGAAGCGGCTGACCAGCACGGACGGCACGCCCACGCGCACGGTATCCTGGCGCGCTTCCGCCAGCGACAGCCCCACGGGGATGAAATCGCACGCCGCCTGGGCGTTAATGGCAAACAGGGCGGGCAGGGCGAGGTGTGGAGGGATGTTCCCCAGACCAATCTGCACGCCAATCAGCACGCCGATGACCTGGGCAATCACCGCGCCCGGGCCGAGGAACGGCGACAGCAGCGGGAAGGAGCAGATCAGCGCCAGCGTTACCAGCCCGAGCGGGTGGCTGGCGAGCGGGGCGAGGCCGTGGGCAATCCAGTCGCCCAGGCCGGAGGCCATAATGATGCCGATCAGCGCCGAGACGAACGCCATAAACGGCAGAATGGTCTTCAGCACCGTGTCGATGGTGTCGCGCCCGGACTGGAACAGCACCGCCACGGCGGAACCCATGCCCATCCCGACCTTCGCCAGCAGGCCGTCGCTCTGCTCGGTGATTTTCTTGCTGGTGTCGTACTCGCGCGGGGCCGCTTTTTGCGGCGCGGGGTTGCCATTCACCAGCGTGATGTTGTCCTCCTTCACGCCTGAGACATAAATGTCTTCAAGAATGTACTGCGCCAGCGGGCCGGATTTTCCGGTGGAGTGAATGTTCACCGTCGGAATGCGGCGCTTCGGGTAGATGCCGCAGCGCAGCGTGCCGCCGCAGTCGATCACCGCCACGCCGATTTCCGCTTCCGGCGGTTCCCCTTCCTTGAAGCCGTCGACCGCTTCCCAACCGGTTAGCTCGCGCAGCCTGTCGACGATCGCCGGGCGCGTCCCCGCGGTGATGTAAACAATCTTTTTGCCTTCGGTGGCGTCGAACTCCAGCGGGCCGCCCCAGCCGCCCGTGCCTTTCTCAATGCGGATCCGGTTCATGCTGTGGCTCCTGAAAGATGGACTTTCTGTTCAAGCTGGATGCCCATTTTTTTCTCAAAAATGGCGGTGGTGAGGTCCGTCACCCAGCCGCGGAAAAAGTTGGTGACCAGGCCGACCAGCAGGTAGCTCACCGCCAGCGGGCCGAGCGGCAGGCCAAGCGTGGTGAGACCGCTGGCGATCCCGAGATACACAAACAGCTCGCCGGGGTTGATGTGCGGGAACAGGCCGTTCATCGAATGGCAGCTGTAGGAGGCGGCGGCGTAATAGCTCGGCTTGTACTTTTCCGGCATGAAGCGACCGAGGCTTAAGGTCATCGGGTTGCAGAACACGAAGGTGCCGATAAAGGGCAGTATCAGGTAGCGGGACAGCGGATTCCCGGCACAGCGCTGGGCGAAGCGTTCAATACGCTGCTGGCCGATAAAGTTGATCAGCGCGTTCATGATCACCAGCAGGCTGATCAGCAGGGGCAGGATCCCGGTCACCATGCCGGTGAACACTTCTCCGCCTTTCTGAAACAGCCCGATGAACCACTCGGCGCCGTGGGTGATGGTTTCTATCATTCTTCTCTCCTGTGGGGCGTTTGTTTTTGTCTATCTGCGGCTAATAATAATCACTTTGAAAGGTTTTAAAGTGTTAGTTAGATCTCACAATGAAAGAAAAATGTATTATTTTGAAAGTTAATTGACGTGATGAATGATTTTCGGTGTTAAAAAGCGCGGATTTGCGTGGGGGAGGTGCGTACCGCTTCCTTGAGGTGTTGCGGATGCTTTACCATACTGGGTTCTTATCGAACCCGTTAAATGGATGTCTCATGTTCAAGCGTCGTTATGCAGCGCTGTTGCCTGCGCTTATTCTGCTGTCTGCCTGTAGTAGCAAACCTAAGACCGAAGCCGTTCAGCAAACGGCGGGCGCGCCTTCCGGAGGATTCCTGCTGGAGCCGCAGCACAATATGATGCAGATGGGCGGCGACTTCGCGAATAACCCGGCGGCCGAGCAGTTCATCGATAAAATGGTGAGCAAACACGGCTTTGACAGACAGCAGCTGCACGAAATTTTGTCTCAGGCCAAGCGTCTGGACTACGTGCTGCGCCTGATGGACAGGCAGGCGCCGACGGCCCAGGTGCCGAGCGGGCCAAACGGCGCGTGGCTGCGCTATCGCAAACAGTTTATTACCCCGGACAACGTGCAAAACGGCGTGGTGTTCTGGAATCAGTATGAAGATGCGCTCAACCGCGCGTGGCAGGTGTACGGCGTACCGCCTGAAATCATTGTCGGGATTATTGGCGTGGAAACCCGCTGGGGCCGCGTGATGGGTAAAACCCGCATCCTGGATGCGCTGGCGACGCTCTCCTTTAACTACCCGCGCCGCGCGGAGTATTTCTCTTCCGAGCTGGAAACCTTCCTGCTGATGGCGCGCAACGAGCAGGACGATCCGCTCGATCTGAAAGGGTCGTTTGCCGGCGCGATGGGCTACGGCCAGTTTATGCCGTCGTCCTATAAACAGTATGCCGTCGACTTTAACGGAGATGGTCACATCAACCTGTGGGATCCGGTGGATGCCATCGGCAGCGTGGCGAACTACTTCAAAGCGCACGGCTGGGTGCCGGGCGGCCAGGTGGCGGTGCAGGCGAACGGTCAGGCGCCGGGGCTGGAAAATGGCTTCAAAACCAACTATAGCATTTCGCAGCTGACCGCGGCAGGCTTAACGCCAACGCAGCCGCTGGGTAATGCGCAACAGGCGAGCCTGCTGCGTCTGGATGTCGGAACGGGCTATCAGTACTGGTACGGCCTGCCGAACTTCTACGCCATTACCCGCTATAACCACAGCACTCACTATGCGATGGCGGTGTGGCAACTGGGGCTGGCTGTATCCCAGGCCCGCGTGCCGGCGGCGTCACCGTTTAGTCAGTAAGCTGCTCCGACGGGTAGGCCGGGTAAGGCAACGCCGCCACCCGGCATGGCGGCGCGCACGGTGCGGCCTGATGCCCTCACCCTGACCCTCTCCCACGGGAGAGGGAAGTTTTGCAGAAACATTTCGCCACACTCCCTTTTAAACCCTCCATTTACATCTTAACCGTCTTTCATTATTGTTATGTTATAACATTTAATGCGGTATCGACATGTCAACGTCCCTTTTTTCTCTGTCTGCTCTGGTTCGGCTTTTGCTGGCGCTGGTGCTTGTTGTCTTTATCGGGCTGGCCGTGCGCTGGGCGGTGGCATTGCCATGATCGTGATGAATGAACTGGTCGCGGGTTATGAACGCCTGCCCGTTACGCGACCCCTCTCGGGCACGATTGAGCGCGGAAGCATGACCGCCATTATCGGCGCTAACGGCTGCGGGAAATCCACGCTGCTGAAAACGCTGGCGGGATTTATCCCGCCCGTCAGCGGTGGTTTCCGCTGGCAGGGTAAGCGTCCGGTAATCGGCTGGCTGGCACAGCGTCACGCGCTGGAGGCGCAGTTTCCGCTGACCGTACAGGACGTCGTAAGCATGGGCTGCTGGCCGGGCATTTCGCTTTTCTCCGGGTTTCGTCGCGAAACGCGGCTGCGCATTGCCAGTGCGCTTGAGCGCGTTGGGCTGGCATCCATGGCGTTATCCACCATTGATGAACTCTCCGGCGGTCAGTTTCAGCGCATGCTGTTTGCCCGCGTCCTGGTGCAGCAGGCGCCGCTGGTGATGCTGGATGAACCCTTTACCGGGGTCGATGAGGCCACCTGCAACGTGCTGATGGATGTGATGCTGGAGATGTACATGCAGGGGCAAACGCTGCTCGCGGTACTGCACGACAGCGAACGCGTGTCGCGCCATTTCCCGCAGACGTTACGGCTGGATGCTGACGTACCTCAGTGGAAAACCGAGCGGGTGAGGGTGGCATGATCTGGCATCTCTTTTTTCAGCCGTTTATTGAGTACGGCTTTATGCGTCGCGCGCTGGTGGTTTGCCTGGCGCTCTCCGTCAGCACTACCGCGCTTGGCGTGTTTCTTCAGCTGCGCCGGATGAGCCTGATGGGCGATGCCCTTTCTCACGCCATTTTACCGGGTGTTGCCGTGGGCTATTTGCTCAGCGGTATGTCGCTGCTGGCGATGAGTATCGGCGGTTTTATCGCGGGCATTACCGTGGCGCTGCTGGCCGGTCTGGTCAGTCGCCGCACGCCGCTGAAAGAAGATGCCAGCTTTGCCGGGTTTTATCTCGGCTCACTGGCGCTGGGGGTTACGCTGGTGTCGCTTCGCGGGTCGAATGTCGATCTGCTGCATCTGCTGTTTGGCTCCATCCTCGCCGTGGACAACGACGCCGCGCTGTTTGTCACGGGCGTGTGTATGTTCACCCTTATCGTGCTGGCGATGTTCTATCGCGGACTGGTTACCGAAGCGTTTGACACCGCCTGGCTACAGGTGAACGCCCGCTGGCTGCCCGGCTTGCTGCACGGACTGTTTCTGGCGCTGCTGGTCCTTAACCTGGTGGCCGGTTTTCAGGTGCTCGGCACCCTGATGGCCGTCGGGCTGATGATGCTTCCGGCCGTGGCGGCACGCTGCTGGGTGCGCACGTTACCTGCCTTACTCCTGATGGCGGGTATCAGCGGTATTTTCTGCGCATGGCTGGGGCTGAGCCTCTCCTGGGCGATGAGTCTACCGGCCGGGCCATCCATTGTGCTCACCGCCAGCGCGCTGTTCTTTATTTCCATTTTATTGGGTACGCGAAGCAGGCTCGCTGGCAGTCTGCGGGCGTATTTTTAACGCAAGGGGAAACGATGAAACGTACAGGATTAGTAGTGGCGCTTGCGCTGGGGATGATGTCGCACGGCGTGATGGCGAAAACGCTGAATGTGGTCACCAGCTTTTCGATACTGGGGGACATCACCCAGGAGGTGGGCGGTGACCATGTGAAGGTGACGACGCTGGTCGGGCCGGACGGCGATCCGCATACCTTCGAACCATCGCCGAAAGACAGCGCGGCGCTGAGCAAGGCCGATGTGGTGGTGGTGAACGGTCTGGGGCTGGAGGGCTGGCTTGACCGTCTGGTGAAAGCCTCCGGGTTCAAAGGACAGCTGGTCGTCGCCTCAACCGGGGTGAAAACCCACACGCTTGAGGAAGATGGAAAGACCGTGACCGATCCGCACGCGTGGAACAGTGCGGCGAACGGGGCGCTGTATGCGCAAAATATTCTGAACGGGCTGGTGAAAGCCGATCCGGATGACAAAGCCGCGCTGGAAGCCTCCGGTAAACCGTATATCGCGCAGCTTAGCCAGTTGGATAACTGGGCCAAAACGCGCTTTAGCCAGATCCCGCCGGCGAAGCGTAAAGTGCTGACCAGCCATGACGCGTTCGGCTATTTCAGCCGCGCCTACGGCGTGACGTTTATGGCGCCGCAGGGGCTGTCGTCTGAGAGCGAAGCCAGCGCGGCGCAGGTGGCTGAGATTATCAATCAGATCAAAGCCGACGGCGTAAAAACCTGGTTTATGGAAAATCAGCTCGATCCGCGTCTGGTTAAACAGATTGCGTCGGCGACGGGCGCGCAGCCTGGGGGCGAACTTTATCCGGAAGCGTTGTCGGCAAAAGGTGGGGTGGCAGACACCTACGTTAAGGCGTTTCGCCACAATGTGAACACTCTCGCTGACAGCATGAAATAACCTTTCCACCGCCGGTGCGTCCGTACCGGCTTTTTTCTGAAGCCCCCTCGTAAAACCTGAAGTGCATCCCCACATCTGACGAGAAAGTGCTATCTTGTGCAGCACGTTTTTCTGATGCCTGGAGCGAGAATGACTAACCATGAATTGATGCAGCTTAGCGAGATAGTGGGCCTTGCGCTGAAGCAGCGTGGCGCGACAATCACCACTGCGGAGTCCTGCACCGGCGGCTGGGTGGCGAAAGCTATTACCGATATTGCCGGCAGTTCCGCCTGGTTTGAACGCGGTTTTGTGACCTACAGTAACGAAGCTAAAGCACAGATGATTGGCGTGCGCGAATCCACGCTGGAACAGCATGGCGCGGTCAGCGAACCGGTGGTGATCGAGATGGCCATTGGTGCGCTCAAAGCGGCGCGGGCCGATTACGCGATTTCCATTAGCGGCATTGCGGGCCCGGACGGCGGCAGCGACGTGAAGCCTGTTGGCACCGTCTGGTTTGGGTTCGCCACGTCCAAAGGGGAAGGGATCACCCGCCGGGAGTGCTTCAGCGGCGATCGCGAAAGCGTGCGTCGTCAGGCAACCGTTTATGCGTTAAAAACGCTCTGGCAACAATTTCTACAAAACACTTGATACTGTATGACCATACAGTATAATTGCACCAACAGAACAGAAATCCACGGTGAAGCACAGTCGCTTCTCCCGGCATGACAGGAGTAATAATGGCTATCGACGAAAACAAACAGAAAGCGTTGGCGGCAGCACTGGGCCAGATCGAAAAGCAATTCGGTAAAGGCTCCATCATGCGCCTGGGTGAAGACCGTTCCATGGATGTGGAAACCATCTCCACCGGTTCGCTTTCTCTGGATATCGCGCTGGGCGCTGGCGGTCTGCCTATGGGCCGTATCGTAGAAATCTACGGGCCAGAGTCCTCCGGTAAAACCACCCTGACGCTGCAGGTGATTGCCGCGGCACAGCGCGAAGGTAAAACCTGTGCGTTTATCGATGCCGAGCACGCGCTGGACCCTGTTTATGCCCGTAAGCTGGGTGTAGATATCGACAACCTGCTGTGTTCTCAGCCGGACACCGGTGAGCAGGCGCTGGAAATTTGTGACGCGCTGGCGCGTTCTGGTGCCGTTGACGTTATCGTGGTCGACTCCGTTGCCGCACTGACGCCAAAAGCCGAAATCGAAGGTGAAATCGGCGACTCTCACATGGGCCTCGCGGCACGTATGATGAGCCAGGCGATGCGTAAGCTGGCCGGTAACCTGAAGCAGTCCAACACGCTGCTGATCTTCATCAACCAGATCCGTATGAAAATTGGTGTGATGTTCGGTAACCCGGAAACGACTACCGGGGGTAACGCACTGAAATTCTACGCCTCTGTCCGTCTGGATATCCGCCGTATCGGCGCGGTGAAAGAGGGCGAGAACGTGGTGGGTAGCGAAACCCGCGTGAAGGTTGTGAAGAACAAAATCGCTGCGCCGTTCAAGCAGGCTGAGTTCCAGATCCTCTACGGCGAAGGGATCAACTTCTTCGGTGAGCTGGTTGACCTGGGCGTGAAAGAGAAGCTGATTGAAAAAGCGGGCGCCTGGTACAGCTACAACGGTGACAAGATTGGTCAGGGTAAAGCGAATGCCATCTCCTGGCTGAAAGAGAACCCGGCTGCGGCGAAAGAGATCGAGAAGAAGGTACGTGAGCTTCTGCTGAACAACCAGGACTCCACGCCAGATTTCGCGGTTGATAGCGCGGATGCTGAAGAAACTAACGAAGACTTTTAATTCTTTCGTTTAACAATGAAGGGCTGCTGATGCGGCCCTTTTTGCATTTCTGAATCAGCAGGTTTTTTATGAGTGAACCGACAACACGTCGACCCGCGTATGCACGCCTACTGGATCGCGCGGTGCGCATCCTGGCCGTTCGTGACCACAGTGAACAGGAGCTGCGGCGAAAACTGTCGGCACCGGTGATGAGTAAAAACGGCCCGGAAGAGATTGATGCCACTGCGGAAGATTATGACCGCGTCATCGCATGGTGCTATGAGCATCGCTATCTTGATGACGAGCGTTTTGCCTCGCGGTTTCTCGCCAGCCGTGGCCGCAAGGGATACGGGCCCGCGCGCATCCGGCAGGAGCTAAACCAGAAAGGGGTGGCCCGGGAGTCCATCGAAAAAGCGATGCGCGAATGCGACATTGACTGGTGCGAGCTGGCAAAAGAGCAGGCCATTCGTAAGTACGGCGAACCGCTGCCGCGTGAATTTTCAGAAAAAGTCAAAATCCAGCGCTTTTTGCTCTACCGCGGCTTTCTGATGGAAGATATTCAGGATATCTGGCGTAATTTTGCCGATTGAACGCATGCGGGATTTTACTTCCCACTAAAGAAAACTTATCTTATTCCCACTTTTTCCAGTAGCTGGTCTGTCCAACGGTTTACCGATACAGGCTGGCTACGACATTTCGTTAGCTTGATTTCAGGATAATTATGAGCAAGAGCACCGCTGAGATCCGTCAGGCGTTTCTCGATTTTTTCCATAGTAAGGGACACCAGGTTGTTGCCAGCAGCTCCCTGGTACCGAACAACGATCCGACTCTGCTGTTTACCAACGCCGGGATGAACCAGTTCAAGGATGTGTTCCTTGGTCTCGACAAGCGTAATTATTCCCGCGCCACAACCTCACAGCGTTGCGTGCGTGCGGGCGGTAAACACAACGACCTGGAAAACGTCGGTTACACCGCGCGTCACCACACCTTCTTCGAAATGCTGGGTAACTTCAGCTTCGGCGACTACTTCAAACACGATGCCATTCAATATGCGTGGGAACTGCTGACCGGTGAAAACTGGTTCAACCTGCCGAAAGAGCGTCTGTGGGTTACCGTCTATGAAACCGATGACGAAGCCTACGAAATCTGGGAAAAAGAAGTCGGGATCCCGCGCGAGCGCATTATTCGCATCGGTGATAACAAAGGCGCACCATACGCGTCTGACAACTTCTGGCAGATGGGTGATACCGGTCCTTGCGGCCCGTGCACCGAGATCTTCTACGATCACGGCGACCACATCTGGGGCGGCCCTCCAGGCAGCCCGGAAGAAGACGGCGATCGCTACATTGAGATCTGGAACATCGTCTTCATGCAGTTCAACCGTCAGGCCGACGGTACGATGGAGCCGCTGCCGAAACCTTCCGTTGATACCGGTATGGGTCTGGAGCGAATTGCCGCGGTACTGCAGCACGTTAACTCCAACTATGAGATTGACCTGTTCAGCACTCTGATCAAAGCCGTTGCCGAAGTGACCGGTGCGACCGATCTGAACAACAAATCGCTGCGCGTTATCGCAGACCACATTCGTTCCTGCGCGTTCCTGATTGCCGACGGCGTTATCCCGTCGAATGAAAACCGTGGCTACGTGCTGCGTCGTATCATTCGTCGTGCCATCCGTCACGGCAACATGCTGGGCGCGAAGGACACCTTCTTCTATAAACTCGTTGGGCCACTGATTGGCGTGATGGGTGCGGCCGGTGATGAGCTGAAACGCCAGCAGGCGCAGGTAGAGCAGGTTCTGAAAACCGAAGAAGAGCAGTTTGCGCGTACGCTGGAGCGCGGTCTGGCGCTGTTGGACGAAGAGCTGGCGAAACTTAAGGGCGACACGCTGGATGGCGAAACCGCTTTCCGCCTGTACGACACCTACGGCTTCCCGGTTGACCTGACGGCGGACGTTTGCCGCGAGCGCAACATCAAAGTTGACGAAGCGGGCTTCGAAGCCGCGATGGAAGAGCAGCGTCGTCGCGCGCGTGAATCCAGCGGTTTCGGTGCGGACTACAACGCGATGATCCGCGTTGATAGCGCGTCAGAATTCAAAGGTTATGAGGCGCTGGAACTGACCGGCAAAGTGACCGCTCTGTTTGTTGACGGTAAAGCCGTAGAGAGCATCAGCGCGGGTCAGGATGCGGTGGTCATTCTGGACAAAACGCCGTTCTATGCGGAATCCGGCGGTCAGGTTGGCGATAAAGGCGAACTGAAAGGCAATGGTTTCAGCTTCAGCGTCAGCGACACCCAGAAATACGGTCAGGCGATTGGTCACCAGGGCAAACTGGTTTCCGGTTCTCTGAAAGTGGGCGAGGGCGTACAGGCTAACGTGGATGAAGCTCGCCGCGCGCGCATTCGTCTGAACCACTCAGCAACCCACCTGATGCACGCTGCCCTGCGCGACGTACTCGGTACTCACGTTGCACAGAAAGGTTCTCTGGTTAACGACAAAGTGCTGCGTTTCGACTTCTCGCATTTTGAAGCGATGAAACCGTCTGAAATCCGCGCGGTGGAAGATCTGGTGAACGCGCAGATCCGTCGCAACCTGCCAATCGAGACCCATGTCATGGATCTCGAGGACGCGAAGAAAAAAGGTGCGATGGCGCTGTTTGGCGAGAAATATGACGAGCGCGTTCGCGTGCTGAGCATGGGCGACTTCTCTACCGAGCTGTGCGGCGGTACGCACGCCTCGCGCACCGGTGACATTGGCCTGTTCCGCATTGTTTCCGAGTCGGGTACGGCGGCAGGCGTGCGTCGTATTGAAGCGGTAACCGGTGAAGGTGCGATTGCCAGTCTGCATGCCCAGAGCGATCAGCTGCACGACATCGCGCAGCTGCTGAAGGGCGATAGCCAGAACCTGGGCGAGAAAGTGCGCGTTGCGCTGGATCGCACGCGTCAGCTGGAAAAAGAGTTGCAGCAGCTGAAAGAGCAGGCTGCGGCGCAGGAGAGTGCAAACCTCTCCAGCAAGGCTGTAGACATTAAGGGCGTCAAACTGCTGGTCAGCGATCTGGCGGGCGTTGAGCCTAAGATGCTGCGTACTATGGTCGACGATCTCAAGAACCAGCTTGGTTCTACCGTTATCGTGCTGGCGACAGTGGCAGAAGGTAAGGTTTCTCTGATTGCGGGCGTCTCTAAGGATGTGACTGACCGCGTAAAAGCAGGGGAACTGATTGGTATGGTCGCTCAGCAGGTGGGCGGCAAGGGTGGCGGTCGTCCGGACATGGCGCAAGCCGGTGGTACGGATGCGGCGGCACTCCCGCAAGCTTTGGCCAGCGTTGAAAGCTGGGTAAGCGCGAAACTGTAATAACTACAAAGCACAAACAGACGCCATAGCGGTAACGTTATGGCGTCTTGTTCACTGTGCTATCGATAACGATAAAGTCAGGTTGAGTTTGTGTATATCGGCTAAACTTACGTTTAACAGAATGTGATGCCGTGACTGCTTACACTTTACGTGTTTGTCATCGCTTACTTTTTGGCGTTATATGATGGATAATGCCGGGATACAAGAGACCCGACTCTTTTAATCTTTCAAGGAGCAAAGAATGCTGATTCTGACTCGTCGAGTTGGTGAGACCCTCATGATTGGGGATGAGGTCACCGTGACAGTTTTAGGGGTAAAGGGTAACCAGGTACGTATTGGTGTTAACGCTCCTAAAGAAGTATCTGTCCACCGTGAAGAGATCTACCAGCGTATCCAGGCTGAAAAATCCCAGCAGTCCAGTTACTGATATTGTCGCGTCTCGCTGTCGGGCGAGACGCAACCCTCCTGTCATTTTTCCTGCTCAACGTTACCGTTTAATTTCAAACGCTCTCTTTTTAACCACTCCGTTACCCTAAACTCGCCCTTACGCCGCCATTTCTGCATAGGTTTTCTGTGAAGATGCCTGCAAAATCCGCTTATAAAACACCCTCTTTGCGGCTTTTACATGCGAATTGCGTGTGATTTGTGCAAACGATAAAAGCTTTTGGAAAATTGTTTGACTTATAAGTCCCAGAAAGTAATATATGCGCCACGCAGCGACGAGAAGCTCTTAACGAGTAACTCGAAGCACTCGAAAGAAGCGTTGTGTGGTGAGGTGGCCGAGAGGCTGAAGGCGCTCCCCTGCTAAGGGAGTATGCGGTCAAAAGCTGCATCCGGGGTTCGAATCCCCGCCTCACCGCCATTTTGCATCCGTAGCTCAGCTGGATAGAGTACTCGGCTACGAACCGAGCGGTCGGAGGTTCGAATCCTCCCGGATGCACCATCTATTACTTCATATTGCTTTAGAAGTGATATGAATATCGAGCAGTACAGTAGTAAATCCCGATGCATCCGTAGCTCAGCTGGATAGAGTACTCGGCTACGAACCGAGCGGTCGGAGGTTCGAATCCTCCCGGATGCACCATTTACTATTTCTGAAAGCAGTACCCTGATGCATCCGTAGCTCAGCTGGATAGAGTACTCGGCTACGAACCGAGCGGTCGGAGGTTCGAATCCTCCCGGATGCACCATATTCTCCGAGATAATAGCCACGCTGTTGTTTCAAGGTCTGCGGGTTAATCGCAAGCACCAGGGAGGATAACGTTGCTTTAGCAACGGCCCGAAGGGCGAGGCGCAGCCGAGTAATCCTCCCGGATGCACCATTTACTGTTTCTAAAAGCATTTCCCGATGCATCCGTAGCTCAGCTGGATAGAGTACTCGGCTACGAACCGAGCGGTCGGAGGTTCGAATCCTCCCGGATGCACCATATTCTCCTGGATAACAGCGATGCTGTTGTTTTAAGGTCTGCGAGTTAATCGCAAGCACTAGGGAGGATAACGTTGCTTTAGCAACGGCCCGCAGGGCGAGGCGTAAGCCGAGTAATCCTCCCGGATGCACCATCTTCTCCTTCTTTGTTTATTCCTTCGACGTTCCGTCAGCAATCACAATCTCTGTCAGCGACAAAAACCACCATTTACGATAAAGTAATGCTTTGTTAATCGGTTAGTGAGAGCACGATGTACGCACAGTATGACGGTTTGATCTTCGATATGGATGGTACTCTTCTGGATACCGAACCCACGCATCGTCAAGCCTGGACCGACGTCCTGGGCCGCTACGGTATGCGTTTCGACCTTCAGGCGATGATCGCCCTCAACGGCTCCCCAACCTGGCGTATTGCACAGGCCGTGATTGAACTGAATCAGGCCGATCTCGACCCGCACCTGCTCGCACGCGAAAAAACCGATGCGGTAAAAGCCATGCTCTTAGATACCGTACGTCCTTTGCCGCTGATTGATGTGGTAAAAGAGTGGCACGGGCGTCGCCCGATGTCGGTAGGAACGGGCAGCGAAAGCGCGATTGCAGAGGCATTACTCAACCATCTTGGCCTGCGCCACTATTTTTCTGCCGTGGTCGCCGCCGATCATGTTAAACATCACAAGCCCGCACCGGACACCTTCCTGCTCTGCGCAGAATTAATGGGCGTCCCTGCGGCAAAATGTGTTGTGTTTGAAGATGCCGATTTTGGTATCCAGGCCGCGCGTGATGCCGGAATGGATGCGGTGGATGTGCGCTTACTGTGAGTGACGCACTGTCACTCGCCTCATTATTCGCCAGCAGTTTTTTAAGCGCCACGCTGTTACCGGGCAATTCGGAAGTGGTGCTGGTGGCGATGCTGTCGTCCGGCGTGAGTCAGCCCTGGCTGCTTGTATTAATAGCAACAATGGGTAATAGCCTTGGAGGGCTGACTAACGTTATTCTTGGGCGTTTCTTTCCGCTGCGCGAAAAATCGCGCTGGCAGGAAAAGGCAGTCGGCTGGCTAAAACGCTATGGCGCTGCCACGCTGTTATTAAGCTGGATGCCTGTAATAGGCGATTTACTGTGTCTGCTGGCGGGATGGATGCGCATCTCCTGGGGACCGGTGCTCTTTTTTTTGTGCCTTGGCAAGGCGTTGCGCTATGTTCTCGTGGCGTGGGCAACACTACAGGGTATGACGTGGTGGCACTAATTGGTGGAATGAATACGCGACCTTCAATCGTCAACCATTACAATTATGCTGAGTAACATTACTTTGACAGGCGGGAGGTCAATTTGATCCCGGACGTATCTCAGGCGCTGGCCTGGCTGGAAAACCACCCTCAGGTATTGAAGGGTATTCAGCGTGGTCTTGAGCGTGAAACGCTGCGCGTTAACGCGGACGGCAGTTTAGCGACGACGGGTCACCCGAAGGCGTTAGGCTCGGCGCTGACACATAAATGGATCACAACCGATTTCGCTGAAGCGCTGCTGGAGTTCATCACCCCAGTAGAGGGTGATATTGATCATATGCTGACGATCATGCGCGATATCCATCGCTACACCGCGCGCAACATGGGCGACGAACGTATGTGGCCCCTCAGCATGCCGTGCTATATCGAGCGGGGGCAGGAGATTGAGCTTGCGCAGTACGGCACGTCAAATATTGGTCGGCTGAAAACGCTCTACCGTGAAGGGCTGAAAAACCGCTACGGCGCGTTGATGCAGACCATCTCTGGCGTGCACTACAACTTCTCGTTGCCGATGGCTTTCTGGCAGGCGAAATGTGGTGAAACGGATAAAGACGCGATCTCTGAAGGCTACTTCCGCCTGATCCGCAACTACTACCGTTTCGGCTGGGTGATCCCGTATCTGTTTGGTGCCTCCCCGGCGATCTGTTCTTCGTTCCTGCAGGGGAAACCGACCACGCTGCCGTTCGAGAAGACCGACTGCGGAATGTACTATCTCCCGTACGCCACCTCTCTGCGCCTGAGCGATCTCGGTTATACCAATAAATCGCAAAGCAATCTCGGTATTACGTTTAACGAATTGCACGAATATGTGGCAGGATTGAAGCGGGCGATCAAAACCCCGTCGGAAGAGTACGAGAAAATCGGCCTCGAAAAAGACGGCAAGCGCCTGCAAATCAACAGCAATGTGCTGCAGATTGAAAACGAGCTGTATGCGCCTATTCGTCCTAAGCGCGTAACCCGCAGCGGTGAAACACCGTCGGATGCGCTGCTGCGCGGCGGGATTGAATACATTGAAGTGCGCTCGCTGGATATCAACCCGTTCTCACCGATTGGCGTTGATGAACAGCAGATTCGCTTCCTGGATCTGTTTATGGTCTGGTGCGTGCTGGCGGATGCGCCGGAAATGAGTTCAGACGAACTGCTCTGTACCCGTACAAACTGGAACCGCGTGATTCTGGAAGGGCGTAAACCGGGTCTGACGCTGGGTATCGGCTGCGAAACGGCACAGTTCCCGCTGACCACAGTCGGCAAAGATCTGTTCCGTGATCTGAAGCGTGTTGCCCGGACAATGGACAGCATCGACGGCGGAGAGGCGTATCAACTGATCTGCGACCAGCTGGTGGAATGCTTTGATAACCCGGAACTGACGTTCTCAGCACGCATTCTGCGTTCTATGATTGATCAGGGCATTGGTGGTACGGGGCGTTCACTCTCGGCGGAGTACCGTGAGATGCTGATCCAGGAGCCGTTAGAAATCCTGAGCGAAGCGGATTTTGTAGCGGAACGCGATGCGTCCGTTGTGCGTCAGAAAGAGGTTGAAGCGGCGGATACCGAGTCGTTTGAGGCGTTTCTGGCGAAGCAGGCTTAAGCAGAAAAGAAAAAGGCCACATCGCTGTGGCCAAAATATACATCTCTGAATTCAGGGATGATGATAACAAATGCGCGTCTTTCATATACTCAGACGCGCATTCTGTAGAAGAGTTCAGTTTATTTTAAAAAAAATCACTATCGGAGGTGACGTATGCCGTTATTAGATAGCTTTACTGTCGACCATACCCGTATGGAAGCACCTGCAGTCCGCGTGGCGAAGACCATGCACACCCCGCACGGCGACACGATCACCGTCTTCGATCTGCGTTTCTGCGTGCCAAACAAAGAAGTGATGCCGGAGAAAGGCATTCATACGCTGGAACATCTGTTCGCCGGCTTCATGCGTGACCACCTGAACGGCAACGGCGTTGAGATCATCGATATCTCTCCGATGGGCTGCCGTACCGGTTTCTACATGAGCCTGATTGGCGTGCCTGATGAGAAGCGCGTCGCGGATGCCTGGAAAGCGGCGATGCAGGACGTGCTGAAGGTGAAAGAGCAGAACCAGATCCCTGAGCTGAACGTTTACCAGTGCGGTACTTACCAGATGCACTCTCTGGAAGAAGCGCAGGAGATCGCGCGTCACATCATCGAGCGTGATGTTCGCGTGAACAGCAACGAAGAGCTGGCCCTGCCAAAAGAAAAACTGCAGGAACTGCACATCTAGTGCACCTTTTCCCTCTCCCTCAGGGAGAGGGGGAGGGTTGTTTAATTCCATGACCACAACCGCAACCTTCTCCTTTACCCATCGTCCCCTCGTTCCGTTCGCCCATGATTACGCTCATGGTGACAGCGAGCCGTGGCATGAGCACGACTGCGCGCAGCTGCTGCATACACTGAGCGGCGTGGTTCGGGTGGATACCGCATCGGGCTGTTGGGTTGTGCCCCCAGGCCGCGGCGTCTGGCTGCCGGCGGGGACCCGCCACTCGCTTCGCATCACTGGCAACGTGGCGGCGCGAACGCTGTTTATCGATCCGCTGGCGCGGGCCGATCTCCCGGCCACTTGCCAGATCGTGCAGATCGCGCCGCTGCTGCGCGAACTGATCCTCGTCTCCCTTGCTTTACCTGAATCGTACTCACCCGGAAGCCGGGATGAGCGCGTCTATGAGCTCATTCTCGATGAAATCCGCACTATGCCGGTGCTGCCGTTTCACCTGCCGGAGCCGGAAAGTGAGGCGTTACGTCGCCTGTGCCTGCAAATCCGGCAAAGCCCGGGTGAAAGCTGGAGCAGCGCGCAGGCTGCGAGCATGATGAACATGAGCGAGCGCACCCTGAACCGCCATTTCCAGCAGCAGACGGGATTAAGCTACGGAGAGTGGCTGAGAAGGGCGCGCCTGCTGGAAGCCTTAGTGCGGCTGGCGCAGGGCCAGCCGGTATTGCGCGTGGCGCTGGATCTGGGCTACGGCAGCCACAGCGCCTTTACGGCGATGTTCCGCCGCGTGATGGGCGTCTCCCCCAGCGATTACTTTAAGAACGACTGACGGCATTAAACAGCGCCTGAAGCGACGCGCGCGCTACGTCGCTGTCAATGCCCACGCCCCAGCGGCTGCTGCCGTCCTGGAACAGGCAGCGGATGTAGGCCACCGAGCGGCTGTCGCTGCGTTCGCCTAACGTATGCTCGTGATAATCCTTAATCACGAACGGGACGTTGACCCAGCGGCTTAAGCCCTGAGCAGCGGCGGAGAGCAGACCGTTACCCTGACCTTCCAGCTGGCGCGTTCCCCCCTGCGTGACGACGCTGGCCGTCAAACGCAGCTGGCCGTCCTGCTGGCTGTCGCTGCGGTAGGATTGCAGCGCATAGTGCGGCGTGGCCACCAGGCCGTAGCGGGTGCGGAACAGCTGCCACAGCGCATTCTGCGTCATCTCTTTTCCATGGCGATCGGTTTCCTGCTGCACGTGCTGGCTAAAATCCTGCTGCAGGGCGCGGGGCAACTTCAGACCATGGTTCTGTTCGATCAGCCACGCGCTGCCGCTTTTTCCTGACTGGCTGTTCACGCGGATCACTGCTTCGTAGGTGCAGCCAATATCCTGCGGATCGACGGGCAGGTAGGGCATCTCCCAGCGATCGCCAGGCCTGCGGGCATCAAAGCCTTTTTTGATCGCGTCCTGATGCGAGCCGGAGAAGGCGGTATAGGCCAGCCGCCCGGCCCAAGGGTGGCGCGGATGTACCGGCAGCTGATTGCAGGTTTCCACCACTTCCACCACCCGGTTCATATCGCTAAAGTCCAGATTCGGGCTAACCCCCTGGCTGTAGAGGTTCATTGCCAGCGTCACCAGGCAGACGTTGCCCGTACGTTCCCCGTTACCAAACAGACAGCCCTCCACGCGGTCAGCCCCCGCCATTACGGCCAGCTCCGCGCAGGCGACGCCGGTACCGCGGTCATTATGCGGATGCACGCTGATGCAGACATCGCGGCGGCGGCTAAAGTGGCGACAGAAATACTCGATCTGGTCGGCATAGACGTTCGGCGTGCTCACTTCGACGGTGGCGGGTAAGTTGATCACCATGGGCCGTTCGTCGCACGGCTGCCAGATCTCCGCGACGGCTTCACAAATCTCCAGCGCAAACTCTGGCTCGGTAAAGCAGAAGGTTTCCGGGGAGTATTCATACTGCCAGCGGGTGTCCGGGTTCTCTTCACACAGCTGACGAATAAGCCGCGTGGCGCGCGTCGCCAGCTCGACGACTTGCGCTTTCTCCATGCCGAACACCAGGCGGCGGAACAGCGGGGCGGTGGCGTTGTAGAGATGGACGGTGGCCTGCTTCGCGCCGCGCAGGGATTCAAAAGTGCGATGGATGAGATCTTCCCGTGCCTGAGTGAGCACCTGAATCGTCACGTCATCCGGGATGCGGTTTTCTTCAATCAGCTGACGAACAAAGTTGAAATCCGTCTGCGAGGCGGAAGGAAAAGCGACCTCGATCTCTTTGAATCCGCAGCCCAGCAGCAGGTCCCAGAACTGCAGCTTGCGCGTGCTGTCCATAGGCTCGGCAAGCGCCTGGTTGCCGTCGCGCAGGTCGGTTGAGAGCCAGCGCGGCGCACGAGTGATGCGTTGCTCCGGCCAGCGGCGGTCGGGCAGGGAAAGGGTCGGATAGGGTTGGTACTTGTCGGCGGGTGTGTTCAGCATGATGCGCTCCTGTTGTCTTTTCACTATCGTGAATCGATTTCAGGCGCGCTGCTTTATCGGAACTGACAATGGCTGTCGCGTTCTGGACACGGTGGCGATTGTTGCCCGGTGGCGCTGCGCTTACCGGGCCTACGAATGGTGGCCCGGTAAGCGTAGGCCGGGTAAGGCGCAGCCGCCACCCGGCAACTCGTGCACAGAACTAGTGCGCGCCACCGCCGCCGCTACCGGCGCCAAACGGTGGTTTAGCAAACCACACCAGCCCCAGCAGGACGATAAAGATCCCTGCCGATATCCAGAAAATCTCGTTGGCCGAGATAATCAGCCCCTGGTTGGTGATCTGCTGGGCAATCCACCCTGACGCCTGCTGCTCCGTCATCCCCATTCCCTGAAGCTGGTTGTACATTTCGCGGGAGTTCGGGTTGAACGGGTTCACCGCTTCGGTCAGCTGGGCATGGTGCATCGATTCACGGTTAGTCCAC
Organism: Enterobacter pseudoroggenkampii; assembly: GCF_026420145.1. Lineage (NCBI taxonomy): Bacteria > Pseudomonadati > Pseudomonadota > Gammaproteobacteria > Enterobacterales > Enterobacteriaceae > Enterobacter > Enterobacter pseudoroggenkampii. The sequence goes on along the minus strand of NZ_JAPMLV010000004.1, from coordinate 152,440 downwards.
AGGGTGGTGGTGATCGAGGTACCAATCGAGCCCGCCAGCGTTCGCGTAAAGTTCGACAGGCTCGATGCCGCCGCCATGCGCTCAGGCGGTAAACCGGAAAGCGTGATGGTGGTCAGTGGCATAAAGAAACACGCCACGGCAAAGCCCTGAATAAACTGCGGCCACGCGGACGCGCCAAAGTCCATTCCCGGTTCGAACGTATACGCGCGCCAGTAGAAGCACACGGCGTACATGATAAAGCTGAACGTCACCAGCCTGCGCATGTCGAGCTTGTGGGCGAAGCGACCAATAATCGGCGACAGCAGAACCGGAATCAATCCAACTGGCGCCGAGGCTAAACCTGCCCAGGTTGCGGTGTAGCCGTATACCTCCTGCAACAGCTGCGGCAGCAGTACAATCGCGCCGAAGTAGAGCATGTAGGCGAGGCTGATACACAGACAGCCAATGGTGAAGTTTCGCGACTTAAACAGCGACAGGTCGACTATCGGGTTATCGTCCGTCAGCTCCCAGACAATCAGGAAGCTCAGCGACACCACCGCGACAATCGTCAGGATGATGATCTCCCGGGAGTTGAACCAGTCCAGCTCTTTGCCCTGGTCGAGCATGACCTGCAGGCTACCGATGCCGATAACCAGCAATGCCAGACCAATGGCGTCGATACGCCGCTGTTCCGTCCTGGTTTCTCTGCCGCGCAGCGTCTGGAGCGTCAGCATTACCACGATGGCGCCAATCGGTACGTTGATGAAGAAGATCCAGCCCCAGTGATAGTTGTCGCTGATATAGCCGCCTAAGATAGGCCCGCAAATCGGGGCGACAATCACGGTCATTGACCACAGCGCCAGCGCAATTGAGCGTTTGGCGGGCGGGTAGTTGTTCAGCAGTAAACTCTGCGACAGCGGAATCAACGGCCCGGCGACAATCCCCTGAATAACGCGGAAGAATATCAGCATTGTCAGGCTGCTGGACATGCCGCACGCCCAGGAGGCAAGAACGAACAATACCGTCGACCAGAGGAACAGCTTCACTTCACCGACGCGCTTTGCCAGCCAGCCGGTAATCGGAATGGAGATGGCGTTTGCCACCCCAAACGAGGTAATGACCCAGGTCCCCTGGCTCAGCGACGAGCCAAGGTTACCGGCGATGGTCGGGATCGCCACGTTCGCGATGGTGGAGTCCAGCACCTGCATGAATGTCGCAAGAGAGAGCGCAATGGTCATGATGACCAGCTGCGCCCCTTCCAGCGGTTTTTGCGGCTTTTGCTGTTGCATAACGCTCACCTTCGGATTAACCGGCGTTTGCCTTCACGATGTCATCGATCAGCTTGTTGACCGGATCGAGGCTAATTTCACGGGCGTTACTTTCATAAGCCGGGCTGCTGCGAACCTGGCTTGCCAGGATCTGACCGTCGCGGTTGGCGGTGTCGACCGTCACCAGCGTAGAGAGGCCGATACGCAGCGGGTGATCCGCCAGCTGTTTGGCATCCAGCTCAATACGCACAGGCAGACGCTGAACCACTTTGATCCAGTTACCGGTGGCGTTTTGCGCAGGCAGCAGGGAGAAGGCGCTGCCGGTCCCCATATCCAGACCAACCACTTTCCCGGTGTACTTCACGTCATCGCCGTAGATGTCGCTGACAACCGTCGCGGTCTGGCCGATACGCATATGGGCAAGCTGCGTCTCTTTAAAGTTGGCATCTACCCACAGATTGTCTGCCGGAACGACCGCCATCAGCGGCGTGGTTGGGCTAATCTGGGCCCCTGGCTGGACGGAACGACGGGAGACATAGCCGGTCATCGGGCTGACGATTTTAGTACGCTGCAGGGCAAGCCACGCGTTACGCACTTCGGTCGCCGCCTGCTGAACGGCGGGCTGGTTTTCCAGGCTGGTGCCCAGCACCATCGCCTGGTTGGCGTTGTACTGTTGAATGGCCACATCCAGCTGTGCCTGAGCGCTGGCCACGGCATCGCGGGCGTGCTGCAGCTCTTCACGGCCAATCAGGTTAGCCGTGCCGAGCGGCACGCGGCGGTTCAGGTCGCTCTGCGCCTGCGCCAGTGCCGTTTTCTGCACGTCGATGTTGGCCTGCAGCTGTTTGCTGTTGATCATCAGCTGGCGGGTCTGACGGACGCTGGAGGCCAGCGCGGTCTGTGCTTTTTCAAACGCCTGCTGGGCGTCGGTTGGATCGAGGGTAACCAACACATCGCCTTTTTGCACAAAGTCGGTATTGTCAGCCCAGACTTTCGTCACGCTGCCCGACACCTGCGCCATAATTTGTACCTGGTTCCCTGCTACGTACGCGTCGTCAGTCTCTTCAGCATGACGCAGTACTAAAAACCAATAGATCCCATATGCCACGGCAATAATGATAAAGAGCAAGGTCAACAGAAGAAGGGCGCTCTTACGTTTGCCTTTCTTGTTGCCCGGCTGCTGCGGGGTAGTGCTCTCCGCATTTGCGCTCATTGTAGTTCTCCACGATCTTCTTATTTTCACATCGGCTGAGCCGACCTGTTGTCAGAAAGGCCAGCAGTGTGACGTGCTGGCCTGTCGGTTTTCTTATGAATCTGGAATGGTGAGCGTGTCGTCGCGTTAGCGCAGCGCCTCAAGAACGGCGCCGTCTTCATCCATCTGGTCAAGACGGGTGAGCAGCTTGCGAGTGATGTGCTCAAGCTGGTCGCGCTCGGCGGTGCTGAGGACAGACCAGAGTTTGTGCAGGCAATTGTGCTGAGGTGGCAGCACCTCGCGCAGGAACTGGTGACCTTTATCGGTCAGTTGCAGATGCAGGCAGCGGCGATCGTTGTCGCTTTCACGGCGCTCAATCCAGCCACGCTTTTCGAGTTCATCGGCAATACGGGTCGCATTGGTACGGGAAGAGCCCAGCGCGCAGCTCAGTTCGGAAGGCTGAATGCTGTGATTTTCCTGAGACTCCAGCGTAATCAACGCCATAAACAACGTCTCGTTAATCCCTTGAGCTTTCAGCATTTTATTACGGTTTTCCAGTAGCTTACCCTGCATGTGCATGCACAGGCGAGTCAGCAGGATTTCCTGGTACGGGAAGTCCTCATGGCGACTGGCGCGGAATTTAAGCATTTGTTCAATGGGCGTAAACGAACTATCCATTTGGGCATAACCTCATTAATTACAGCCGATATAGTAACGATAGTGACAAATAATGTAAATGAATTATTTGTGCGGTTATATCCGCCAAATTAATGTCACCATCAGAAAGCGCCGGGTAAGTCCGTGACCCGGTGAGCACAGAAAGCGTAGGGTGTGAACCCACTGAAGAGAGGATGTGAGGACGGGGGTCTGAACTATTCATGCCGATTGTAAATATGTCACCCACATTAAAATTTCTGGGATAAATGATTACGTTTACATTAACAGAGTGAAAGGCCTCTTAACACCCTAAGAGGCCAACGCAATGTAAAACTTAGTGAATTGCATCCTGGCGATGGTAACCACGCCACCATACTAGCAGGTTAAGGGTGGCGACGATGGCCCCGATCGCACATACCCCCGACCAGCCTGCATGCTGCCACGCCGACGCTGAAATGAGCGAACCCGCCGCGCCGCCAATGAAGTAGCTGGTCATGTAACCGGCCGTCAGGCGGTTACGCGCCTCTGGCTTCACGCGATAGATGACGGTCTGATTGGTGATGTGAACGCCCTGAACGGTGAGATCGAGCACCAGGATGCCGACGATCAGCGCCAGCACCGAGACGTGCCCGTACCAGATTGCCGCCCAGGAGAGCAGAAGTAAAATCAGCCCTGCGGAGGTGGTCAGGTGGGATTTACCCTTGTCGGCCAGCCCGCCTGCGGGACGTGCGCCCAGTGCGCCTGCGGCACCGGCCAGACCGAACAGGCCAATCACCCCTTCGGAATAATTGAACGGCGGAGCTGCAAGCAGAAACGCCATCGACGTCCACAGAATGCTGAAGTTGGCGAAGGTGAAACAGCCCAGCAGGGCGCGGGTACGCAGAAGCTTATCCTGGGTGAACAGACTGAAAACGGAGGCCAGCAGTTGAGGATAGTTCAGGTGGTTTTCCTGCTTCACTTTTGGCAGCCCGCGCCACAGCGCCAGCGCCATGATGACCATCAGTACGCTCGCTACCCAGTATACGGTGCGCCAGCCGCCGAGGCTTGCCAGCAGCCCGGCAACGGTACGCGCCAGCAAAATCCCCAGCAGCAGGCCGCTCATGATGGTGCCCACCACCTTGCCGCGTTTTTCCGGGGAGGCGAGGGTCGCGGCGAGCGGGACCAGGATTTGCGCCACCACGGAGAACAGCCCCGTTAGCGCGGTACCGACGATCATCATCGTCAGCGACTGGCTGCTGGCGGTGATCAGCATCCCACCGGCGGCCAGCAGGGTCATGGAGACGATCAGCATTCGGCGTTCAAACATATCGCCGAGCGGCACCAGGAACAGCAGTCCGGCGGCATAGCCGAGCTGTGCAGCGGTAACGATAAAGCCTGCGGAGCTGGCGGAGAGATTGAACGCGCGGGCGATGGTGTCGAGAAGAGGCTGCGCGTAATAGTTGCTGGCGACCGCCAGACCCGTTGCCACGGACATTAAAAGGATGAGTGCGGGGCTAAGCCCTTGAGTGGTTTTTGTCATTAGTTTCAGGAATCGTTAGTTGAGTGATTATTTTTCCGGAAACCATAATAGCTAATGATTGTGAATGTTGGGGGATTGTTGGGTGATGGATTGTGCGGTTTAGGGGGATGGTGCGGTCTGGTGCCCCCTCACCCCAGCCCTCTCCCCAAAGGGGAGAGGGTTAGGGTGAGGGGCAGGGGGTTGTTTTTACTTCTGCGCCGCAAGCGCCTCTTTCACCCAGCCGTCAAACTGCTGCTGGTGGGCTTTGATCCAGCCGTCCACGTGGCCTTTCACATCCGCTTCGGAGGATTTACCCGCGTGCATCATCGCGTTCTGGGCGTTGATGTCCGCCAGCGGCAGCTTCATCACCGAGAACAGCTTCGCCGCTGCCGGGTTTTTCTCGGCCCAGGCTTTGTTCGCCACGATATGCATGGTGTTCACCGGGAAGCCGTAGTTCATGCCGTTCGGCAGCCTGGTGTCGATGTCTTTCTGCTCGCCCGGCAGGGAGGAGAACGGCACCTGCAGCCACACTACGTCTTTACCCGGCTTCAGCACGTCGCTCACCCAGTACGGCGTCCAGGTGTAGTAGATCACCGGTTTACCCTCTTTGAAGCGGGCAATGGTGTCGGCCATCATCGCAGAATAGTTGCCGTGGCTCACGTCGACCGTTTTCGCCAGATCGAAGGCTTTGTTCTGGTGATTAATCACCGCTTCACAGCCCCAGCCCGGCGAGCAGCCCATCATGTCGGCCTTGCCGTCACCGTTGGTGTCGAACAGTTTGGCGATCTTCGGATCTTTCAGCTGTTCAATGTTGGTGATATGGTACTTATCGGCGGTTTTCTTGTCGATCAGATAACCCTGCGCCGCGCCGGTCACGAAGGTGCCTTCGCGGTAGAATTTCTTGTCGCCACCGGCGGCGGCATACATATCGTCGTGCAGCGGCTGCCAGTTCACCGCGGTGAAGGTGGCGTCACCGGAAGCAATCGAAGTGTAGCCCACGTTGTAATCCACTTCGCTCGGCGTGTTGACCGTGTAGCCCAGCTTCTCCAGCGCGCGGCTGACGATCAGCGTCTGGAAGCTCTCTTCCGAAATGGTGCTCTGCACCGGCTGCACGGTAATGCCTTTGCCCGGCAGGTCAGCCGCGAAGGTGCTGGTGGAGACAAGGGTGGCAAACGCTGTGGCAAAAAGTACGTTATGTCGCATCGTTGTTCCTTATTTTGACTTCGTGAAAGGGCGGGTGAGTAACCCGACAGGGCCGGTGGTATACCAGCGACGGTTGCCGCGACTGCGTGAATCACGACCGACGGCCTGAGTCAGGCGGTCAAGAATAATGGCGAGGATCACGATGCCGACGCCGCCGACGGTGGCCAGCCCCATGTCGAGGCGGCCAATGCCGCGCAGCACCATCTGACCGAGACCACCAACGGCGATCATCGAGGCAATCACCACCATTGAGAGTGCCAGCATCAGCGTCTGGTTAACGCCCGCCATGATGGTTGGCATGGCCAGCGGGAGCTGAACCTTAAACAGCATCTGGCGCGGGCTGGCACCGAACGAGCGTGACGCTTCGATCAGGTCCGCAGGCACCTGGTTGATCCCGAGAATGGTCAGACGAATAATCGGCGGCAGGGCAAAGATAATAGTGACCACCACGCCCGGCACGTTGCCGATGCCGAACAGCATCACGATAGGCACCAGATAGACGAACGCCGGGGTGGTCTGCATTGCATCCAGCAGCGGACGGATAATCTTCGCTGCCCGCGGGCTGCGCGCCAGCCAGATCCCCATCGGCAGGCCGATGACAATGCAGAAGAGCAGGGCGGTCAGCACCAGTGCCAGGGTGATCATCGCCTGCGACCACGCGCCAATCGCGCCAATGGCAATCAGCGAAATCAGCGTGGCGACCCCCATCCCGGCGCTGCCAAACTGCCAGGCGATCAGAGAGAACAGGATAATGGCGACCGGCGCCGGCATGCCCAGCATCAACTGCTGGAAGCCGTTCAGGATGTAATCCACCGGGATGCGGATCCCCTGGAAAACCGGACGGAAGTGCGTGACCACCCAGTCGATCCCCTCCGTCACCCAGCTGTCCAGCGGGATCAGCGTTTTATGGAACGGATCCATGATGTTGAAGTGTTCTGGCGCAGGCGCGGGTGCGCTGTTCAGCCAGTCTGCCGCGCCGCCGTCGGCTGGGGCTGGCGTGGAACCCCACGCGTCGGCGGATTGCGCAGCGCTGTCCGCTGCTTCAGTGGTGCCCCACGGGTTTGATTGATCAGCCATTGTTTGCCCCCTCGCGATCTAAAGCCTGCAGCAGCATCCGTTTTGAGATGATGCCGACGTACTGTTGTTCCTCGCCCACGACCGGCACGGCGCACGGCGCCTGCCCTACGTGAGAGAGCAACTCGCTGAGCGGCGTTTCGGCGTCCACTGCAAGCGGAGCGTCAATTAACGCCGCATCGATTCCCCGGTTTTCGCCAAGCGCGGTTTTCAGGGAGTCGATGGAGACAACGCCAACAAATTTATTGCCGCGTTCAACCAGATAACCGTATTCACGGTCTTCGTCCTGCAGCAGCTTAAGCGCCGAGCGCGGGCCGAAACCTGGGGTTTTACGAATAATGCCGTTCGGCGTTCGACGGGCAATATCTTTGGCGCTAAAGACCTGGCTAATATCCACGCCGCGGAAGAAGGTGCGGACATAATCGTTCGCCGGATTATTGAGAATTTCATCCGGCGTGCCGACCTGCACCACTTCACCGTTTTGCATAATGGCAATACGGTCGCCAATACGCATGGCTTCATCCAGATCGTGGGAAATAAAGACAATGGTTCGCTGATGTTTAGCCTGTAATTTTACCAGCTCATCCTGCATCTCGGTGCGAATTAACGGATCGAGGGCGGAGAAGGCTTCATCCATTAATAAAATATCTGGATTAATGGCTAATGCGCGGGCTAATCCAACGCGCTGACGCATACCGCCGGAAAGTTCATCCGGGTACGCATGCGCATAATTTTCCAGCCCGACCTGACGCAATGCATCAAGGGCTTTTTCCTGACGTTCCTGAGCCGGCGTGCCGGCTAATTCCATGCCGAAGGCGGTATTATCCAGTACCGTCATGTGCGGCATTAGCGCGAATGACTGGAACACCATTGCGATCTTCTTTCTGCGCACCTCGCGAAGCTCAGCGTCTGATATTCTGGCGATATCCACGCCGTCAATCAGCACCTGCCCGCGGGTGGGTTCAATCAGGCGATTGAGAAGGCGAACCATAGTGGATTTACCCGAACCGGATAATCCCATGATGACAAAAATCTCGCCTTCTTCAATGGCCAGACTGGCGTCTTTAACGCCAAGCGATAGCCCGGTTTTTTCCAGAATTTGCTCTTTCGTAAGGCCTTTTTCAATATATTTGAATGCGCGCTGCGGATGCTCGCCAAATACTTTATAAAGATTTTTCACTTCTAATTTAATTGCCATGCAATAGAGAGTGTCCTGTTATTTGTTTATGTCGATATGATTACCATGGTAAATTGTTAACGGGCATAACCCTAACATACTGAGAATCTGAGACAACCCTGGGTTTGCTTATGACGTGAATTTTAAGGGAAGCGAAACGGCTGAATTTCCCATGAATAAAGGGCTGAGAGCGTTTTGAATTTTTCTCAATTTTTTGCTGCTGCATCGGGGAATTTCGCCTGGATCGGAATGATTCAGGCGAATATGACTCGGAAATGACAGTGTAGTTGCTTTGTAAATATTAGAGAGGAAATTGTTGGGTTTATATTAAATTAACGAACGTTAACGTTCATTAAAAATCCCAGTCTTCATCCTCGGTTTCCACCGCTTTGCCCATCACGTACGATGAGCCCGACCCGGAGAAGAAATCGTGGTTTTCGTCGGCATTGGGCGACAGCGCGGCCAGAATCGCCGGGTTCACCTCCGCCATCTCCGGTGGGAAAAGCGCGTCGTAGCCCAGGTTCATCAGCGCCTTGTTGGCGTTGTAGCAGAGGAAGGCCTTCACGTCGTCCTCCCAGCCGGTGCCGGCGTACAGTTCCTCGGTATAGCTCAGCTCGTTGTCGTACAGATCCATCAGCAAATCGAGCGCAAAGCCTTTAAGCTCCTCGCGCTTTGCCTCGCTGACTTTCTCCAGCCCTTTCTGATACTTATAGCCGATGTAATACCCGTGCACCGCTTCATCACGAATGATGAGCCGAATCAAATCGGCGGTGTTGGTGAGCTTGCCCCGGCTCGACCAGTACATGGGCAGCCAGAACCCGGAATAGAAGAGGAACGATTCCAGAAACACGCTGGCGATCTTCTTCTTCAGCGGCTCGTCGGCCCGATAATACGTCAGCACCAGCTCCGCTTTTCTCTGCAATGACTCGCTCGCTTCACTCCAGGCATAGGCCGCGTCCACGTCTTTGGTCTGGCACAAGGTGGAGAAAATCGAGCTGTAGGAGCGGGCGTGCACCGCCTCCATAAAGCTGATGTTCGACATCACCGCCTCTTCGTGCGGCGTCAGCGCGTCACTCATCAGAGCCGGTGCGCCGACGGTATTTTGAATGGTATCCAGCAGCGTCAGGCCGGTAAAAACGCGGATCGTCAGCTGCTGCTCGGCGTGGCTCAGCGTTTGCCAGGCCGGAATATCGTTGGAGAGCGGGACCTTTTCCGGCAGCCAGAAGTTGCTGGTCAGGCGGTTCCACACCTCCAGGTCTTTGTCGTCCTGGATTTTGTTCCAGTTAACGGCACTCACGCGTGACAGTTTCATCCTTTCTCCTTACAGCGCGCAGGACACGCAGCCTTCAATTTCGGTGCCTTCCAGCGCGAGCTGGCGCAGGCGAATGTAGTAGAGCGTTTTGATGCCTTTCTTCCAGGCGTAGATCTGCGCTCTGTTGATATCCCGCGTGGTGGCGGTATCCGGGAAGAACAGCGTCAGCGACAGCCCCTGATCCACGTGTTTTGTCGCCTCCGCGTAGGTATCGATGATTTTTTCCGGCCCGATCTCATACGCGTCCTGATAGAGCGCTAGGTTCTCATTGGTCATAAACGGGGCAGGGTAGTAAACGCGCCCGGTTTTGCCTTCTTTGCGAATTTCAATTTTCGATACGATCGGGTGAATGCTCGAGGTGGCGTGATTGATATAGGAGATCGAACCGGTTGGCGGCACCGCCTGCAGGTTCTGGTTGTAGATGCCGTAGCGCATCACGTCGTCACGCAGCTGCTGCCACATCTCACGCGTCGGGAGGGTAAACCCCGCGCGAGCAAACAGTTCGCGCACTTTTTCGGTTTTCGGCTGCCAGTCGCCTTCCAGATACTGGCTGAAATATTCCCCGCTGGCGTAGCGGGACTGCTCAAAGCCCGCGAAGCGCTGGTCGCGCTCGCGCGCCAGCATCATTGAGGTGTGCAGCGCGTGCCAGGTGACGGTGTAAAAATAGAGGTTGGTGAAGTCCAGTCCTTCCGGACTGCCGTAGGCGATGCCTTCCCTCGCCAGATAGCCGTGGAGGTTCATCTGCCCCAGCCCGATGGCGTGCGACGCGGCGTTGCCCGCTTCAATAGACGGCACGCTGCGGATGTGGCTCATGTCCGACACCGCCGTCAGCCCGCGAATGGCGGTTTCTATCGTGCGGCCAAAGTCGGGTGAATCCATGGTGTGGGCGATATTCAGCGACCCGAGGTTGCAGGAGATGTCTTTGCCGATCTCTGCGTAGTCCAGGTTTTCGTCGTAGGCTGACGCGCTATTGACCTGCAAAATCTCCGAGCACAGGTTGCTCATGTTGATGCGCCCGGCAATCGGGTTCGCGCGGTTCACCGTATCCTCAAACATGATGTACGGATAGCCGGACTCAAACTGAATTTCGGCAAGCGTCTGGAAGAAATCGCGGGCGTTGATGGTTTTTTTGCGAATGCGATCGTCGGCCACCAGTTCGTCGTAGAGCTCGCTGATGGCCACGTCGCCAAAGGCCTTGCCGTAAATTCGCTCGATGTCATACGGCGAGAAGAGCGCCATCTCGGCATTCTCTTTGGCGAGCTTAAAGGTGATATCCGGGATCACCACCCCCAGCGACAGGGTTTTGATACGGATTTTTTCGTCGGCGTTTTCGCGTTTGGTATCGAGAAAACGCAGAATGTCCGGATGGTGCGCGTGCAGGTAAACCGCGCCCGCGCCCTGGCGCGCGCCAAGCTGGTTGGCGTAGGAGAACGCATCTTCCAGCATCTTCATCACCGGGATCACGCCGGAGGACTGGTTTTCGATGCGCTTGATCGGCGCGCCCGCTTCACGCAGGTTAGAGAGCAGAAACGCCACGCCGCCGCCGCGTTTGGAAAGCTGCAGCGCCGAGTTCACCGCGCGGCCAATCGACTCCATATTGTCTTCGATGCGCAGCAGGAAGCAGGAAACCAGCTCACCGCGCTGGGCCTTGCCGCAGTTGAGAAAGGTTGGCGTGGCGGGCTGGAAGCGTCCGGAGAGGATCTCGTCGGTGAGCTGTTCCGCTAGCGCTTCATCGCCCTGCGCCAGGGTCAGCGCGACCATCACCACGCGGTCTTCAAAGCTTTCTAAGTAGCGTTTACCGTCGAAGGTCTTCAGGGTATAGCTGGTGTAGTATTTCCACGCGCCAAGGAACGTCTGGAAACGAAAGCCGCTGGCATGGGCGCGTTCAAACAGCTTCACGACGAAGGCGCGTTCATAGCGGGTGAGGACGCGCGCGTCGTAGTAGCCCTCGTTAACCAGATAGTCGAGACATTCATTCTGGCTTGCAAAAGTCACGCTGTTGGGCCGCACGTGGGCGGCAAAAAAGGCATCCACCGCCTCACGGTCTTTATTAAACTGAATGCGTCCCTCCCGGTCATAGAGGTTAAGCATGGCGTTTAATGCGTGGTAATCCGGCGTCGCCTGCATTACCCGTTCTGCGGTTGTCGTTGCCAAAATTCGTTCACTCCTTTACGCACGTTTTCGACGTCCTGCTGCGTCCCCATCAGCTCAAAGCGATAGAGATACGGCACGCCGCACTTTTGAGAGATGACATCTCCGGCGCGGCCAAAGGCATCGCCGAAATTGCGATTCCCCGCCGCAATGACGCCGCGGATCAGCTCCCGGTTATGGGGATCGTTCAGAAAGCGGATCACCTGGCGAGGCACAGCGCCCGCCGTACCGCCTCCGCCATAGCTGGGCACCACCAGAATGTAAGGTTCCTCTACCCGGATCCGCTCCCGCTCGTTAAGGGGAATGCGCACCGCAGGCAGCCCGACGCGCTCAATAAAGCGGAGCGTGTTTTCCGAGCTACTGGAGAAGAACACCAGCCCACTCATGCCCGGGCGGCCTGCGCGGCGATGCGGTTGATCATGTCCGGGCGGAAGCCAGACCAGCTGGTCTCCCCGGCCACCACCACCGGAAGCTGACGGAAACCCTGCGCGCGAAGGGTATCGGCGGCCTCGGGCTGCTGGTCAATATTCACCATCTCAAACGCCACGCCGCGGCTTTCCATTGCCCGTTTGGTCGCGTGGCACTGAACACAATCGTTACGAGTGTAAATAATAATGCTCATGATTCGTATTTCCATTTAAAATGAGAGAACGGCGCGAGTCATCGCGTCAGGTTGTGTGTGTCTTGCTAAAAGGAATACTAGATGTAGTTATCTTAAGTTTCAACCATACAAGATATGGGAAATTTAGATTGATGTTGTCCCGATGATGAGCACAGCGGGGCAGGGCAGGCTATACGGGTTTTACAGGCGAGAAGGCAAAGAAAAGCCCCGGCAGCCATTGGCCACCGGGGCAGATAACGGTGCGTGAGCGGGTTATTTACGCAGGCTAAGCAGAGCGCCCACAAAGATACCGACGGCCGCTACCGTGCCGAGCGTACAGAGCGGTTTCTCGCGCACGAAGGTCGTTGCGCAGCTAACCGCATCGCAGGCAGCCTGTGTCGTACGCGTGCGGCCGTTTAAGCGTGCGCGGGTTTCACGGAGCAGAGACTGAGCCTTACGTTTTGCGGCATCCGCTTCGTCCTTCGCGTCACTTCCCCAGGACTTCAGCACCTCTTCGAGCGTGTCCGCTAATTGGCTGACATCATTACGAATATCCTGAGCGTCGTCATTAATATCGTTTCGGTTCGGTCTGTTAAACATACGATCCTCCGTAATTTTGTGTTCCCGTTCAGTTTAGTTCAGAAATTTAATATCTGAAGCGCATCACGCGTTATCCGGCAGTTTATGGATTATTCTGAAAGCCCTGCTAATGCTGAATACTGTAAGGTTGCCGGGCAGGAAAAGATAACGAGGAAAAGATATGTATTTACGACCTGATGAGGTGGCGCGCGTTCTTGAAAAAGAGGGATTCACCATGGATGAGGTGACACCAAAAGCGTATGGATATCGCCGTGGCGATAATTATGTTTACGTTAATCGTGAAGCAAGAATGGGACGTACCGCTCTCATTATTCACCCGACGCTGAAAGACAGAAGTCTGTCATTTGCTGAGCCTGCCTCGGATATTAAAACCTGCGATCACTATCAGCAATTTCCGCTCTATTTGGGCGGTGAACGGCATGAGCATTATGGTATTCCGCATGGCTTCAGCTCACGCATGGCGCTGGAGCGGTTTTTGAAGGGACTGTTTGGCGACGTACAGTAAATTCGCGACTGGCGTGCGCCAGTCGCTTCACATCACGCTTTTGCCTGACTGTACTGGCTGACTTTAAACAGGCGGCGGCAGTAGTCGAGGAAATAGCCGTAAACCGCACCCATCAGCATTGAAATCACAATATTCGAACTGACCGCCGCAGCGATCTGGTGCCAGTCTGCACCCACTGTCAGCAGAATGGCCACGTAAACCGGCGACTGGAACGTCACATAGGCCAGGACGTCCGCCAGGTTTTTCACCCAGCCTGCGGGGCTGATACGACGCGCAAAACGCATGACGGCATCGCGGTATAAGCCGTAAGGCCATGCAATAATTATATTGACCGGGATCGCCACCAGACGAGAAGAAAGTGACTGCTCGAAGGACATTCCGGAGAGGAATATTTCGATCAGCATGTTCACAACGGAACAGTAGACAACCATCGCGAAAGTATCCGCCACGGCATGGCGAAGGCGTGATTGCGGTGAGAACATGTCTGAACTCCTTGAGAAGAACACAAAAGAAACGATTTTCCTGAAGCGATTAGTGCTTTAGGTTGGTTTGCTTGACGTGTATAGCGTATATCTCTGTGTTTGAACTAACAACTAGTGATTAATTTTTATTTAATCGCCTTTTGTCCACAAAATTCTCTAAAAGTGATTGTTTTTTATCCGGTTCGTTATAATCTGTCTCGATTGGCTGTTTTTTCAGGTAAATCAGATGGTTGGTGTTTATGGCGCCAGGGGGGGAATCGTTCCTCTTGTGCGAGGCGTAGAATGCTGAAATTTTGATTAAAGCTGACCATTTATATTGATGCGATGATTGAATCCATGCATATCCCGCAGGCGTTATACGATAATATTCGCAGTGATTTTTAAACATATTTACCCTACAGGCATGGCGCCCCCACGGGTAGATATTTCAGCGGAAATGAATTATTCTGTCGACGATTTATCTATTTACCCTAAAGAGAAGGTTTTCAAATAATATGTCTTTGACGTTACAGAATCTTAATAATATCCGAACTCTGCGCGCCATGGCGCGTGAATTATCCCTGGACGTTCTTGAGGAAACGCTGGAAAAGGTCAGGGTCGTTACTGAAGAGAAACGGAGTGAGCTGGCGGAATTAGAGCAGCAGCGTGCTGAACAGCAGGAAAAAATTAATGCCCTGCTGGAACTGATGAAAGCCGATGGTATTTCACCGACTGACCTTCTGGGCTCTGAAAGGGCGCTGACGGGTAATCCAGCGAAAAAGCGCAAGCCGCGTGAAGCAAAATATCGTTTTATTGACCAGAACGGTGAAGAGAAAACGTGGACCGGCCAGGGCCGCACGCCGAAGCCTATTGCCAACGCGCTGGCAAACGGTAAATCGCTGGATGATTTTCTGATCTGACAGGTGAGCCGGGCGGTACACGCCGCCCGGCTGGCTGTTCAGCAGACGCCGAAATCGCCTTCTTCGGTATACGGCGCCACATCGGCAGCTTTCAGAGTATATTTCTCGCCTTGCTCATTGCTGGCCTGAACCGCCACAATGCTGTCACCGTTCACTTCGAGCACTTTCAGTTTCGGGCCGCCTTTACGCGGTTGCACATAATCACCGACAGAAAACATATTACCTCCTCATCGTTTTAGCGATCTTCACCTTAGCCCACGCCTGACGCCGGGTACAGCATATTTCAGCGATTACTGCTTATGAGGTACGCCGGTTCCAGGGCATTACCCTGAGCAGTCGCGCCATACCGCAAAAGCCCGTCACACCGGCGAACAGCAGCCCGGCTCCGACAAAACCGCTGAGCAGGAAAAAAGCGCCGGAGACGCTATAGCCCAGCACCACGCCGCAGAGAATGAGCAGCCCGGCAGCAATTTGCACCTGACGCATCAGCGGCAGCGGCTGGGATTTGTCTTCGACGGTCGGCAGCCCGGCCTGCTTCCAGCCCTGAATGCCCCCTTCGACCACAAATGCCTGAGCGGGCGCGGCGGCCCGCGCAAGGCGGTCGGCATTGCCTGAGGTGCGGGCACCAGACTGGCAGTGAAAAATCACCGTATCCCCCGCCTGCACGTTAAGACCGCCGGGGAAGGTATCCAGCGGCACGGGCTGCGCGGCGGGAATATGCTCGCGGGCGTACTCGTCGGCATCACGAATATCAATCAGTTTTGCGCCTTCAGCGATGCGGGCGCTGGCCTCGCGCGGTGAAATAAGGGGAAGTGACATGGCGGCTCCTTACGGGCAATAAAGGGTTTTCAGGGTGCTGATGAGCTGATGCACCGCATCGTTTTTAATGAAATAGAGAATGCGCTGCGCGTCGCGGGTGCTGTCGATAAGACCTTCATCACGCATGCGCGCCAGATGCTGCGACGTGGCGGAAGGACTTAGCCCCGTCGCGCGGGCCAGTTCCCCCGCGCTGGTGCCGGGGGCGCCGCACAGGGTGCAGAGGATCAGCAGTCGACGCGGGTTGCTCATCGCTTTTAAAAGGTTTGCGGCCTGCTCTGCGCTGGCCTGAAGCTGTTCGAGTTCGGTCATGATAGTTTAGTATTTGCTTAATTAAGATAATGCTAAAGTAATTATGCGCATTACGCCAGCGTCAAAAGCGTAAAAGAGGGTAAACGCAGGGGAGAGAACTGGCGCAGACAGGTAAACTGGCTATGCTTAGAGATAGTTCTCTTTATTATTTTCAATGGATTAGCTTGCACGGAGTTTTGATATGGGTTTTTGGCGTATTGTTTTTACCATCCTGTTGCCGCCGCTGGGCGTGCTGTTGGGCAAAGGTTTCGGCTGGGCGTTTATTATCAACATTATTCTGACGCTGCTGGGCTACATCCCGGGTCTTATCCATGCCTTTTGGGTTCAGAGTAAGAACTAAGCGCGCCAGAGTAAGTCGCTGTAGATCCCGGTCAGCACGCCCTGGGGGCCAAACTGCTGTTTGATCCAGCGCGTGACCTGGCCGGTCGCGGCATGCTGCGTGGCGAGCAGCATGCGCGAGTCCTGACGCGGGTTATTGATACGCCGCGTCACCAGCAGCCCGTCTTCCACCGCTTCCCGCGCCATATACTCCGGTAAAAAACCTATCCCTTCGCCCAGGATCTGACACTGGCATTTGGTATTAAAGTCCGGCACCAGAATGGCTTCCTGTCCGTGCAGCAGCCAGCCGACCTTCTTGTTAATGGTGTGCGCAGTATCTTCCACCATGATGTTGGGGTACAGGCGCAGCTGGCTCTCCGCTATCGGTTCCGGGACGAAGGCCAGCGGGTGTTCCGGCGCGATGGCAAAGACCCAGCGGATGGCGCCTATCTCGGTGTAGTCAATCCCGCCGCCGTCGAGCAGCGTGTCCGGTGCGCCGATGGCGATATTGGCCTGGTTGTTGATGATGGAGTCCCACACGCCGTTATAGACCTCGGTGGTGAAGGTGATCTGGCAGGTGGGAAACTGTTTTTTCAGCACCTGCAGAAGCCGCGCGGTATGGCGCGGCGTATACAACAGCTGGTTAATACAGATGCGCACCCGCGCCTCGATGCCCTGTGAGATGGTATCAATCCCGCGCTTGATGGCGTGAAAGTCGTTAAGCAGGTCGGTGGCCTTACGGTAAAAGTAAAAGCCGGACTCGGTCAGCTCAATGCTGCGCGTGTTACGCACAAACAGCACCACGTCCAGCCCGGTCTCCATGCGCTTAATGGTGTAGCTGATGGCGGACGTGGTGACGCCCAGCTCGGCGGCGGCTTTGCTGAAGCTGCCGAAGCGTGCGGCGGTAGTAAAGGCCAGCAGGTTCTCTTCGGTAAAGATGGAATTCATATCTCACTCCCGTCAGTCATCAGTTTTGAACATATTTTAACAGCGTTGTTACAACGCATTTGAAGCCGATCACAGTTCTGACTCTTTGCTGAAAGCCCTGGTGCGTAAGGCTTCCTCAGGCATAAGCATAATGCAGTCTCGAGCGCTAAAAAGCGGATAAACATAAGAAAAAGGTTGCACAGACGCACGTTTTGACCGGTTTGTTGAATTTAACTCAACAATGAATTGGCTGTCGATGAATCATTTTTAAGCGGATTCTTTTATGACCAGGCTGTTGCTATTCTCAGGTCAACAGAAATAAAAACATCAGGAGTCTGAATATGTCTGCAACTGAACTCGTTACTGAATTTCTGCTGGCGGCAGAGGAGGGCAATAGCGATGCGCTAAAAGCCTGTCTGGAGAAAGGCGTGGATATTAACGCCACCAACCGCCAGAAAAGAACCGCCGTTATTATTGCCAGCCTGAAAAAACATTATACCTGCGTAGAGTTATTAATTGCCGCCGGAGCGGATATTGATAAACAGGACCAGACCTGCTTTAACCCTTTCCTCATTAGCTGCCTGACGAATGATTTAACTCTCCTGCGGCTGGTATTGCCCGCGAACCCGGATCTCGACCGCCTGACGCGCTTTGGCGGCGTGGGCATTACGCCAGCCAGTGAAAAAGGGCACGTGGAGATCGTACGCGAGCTGCTGGAAAAAACCGATATCAACGTCAACCACACCAACTTTGTTGGCTGGACGCCGCTGCTGGAAGCCATCGTCCTAAACGACGGCGGCGCAAAGCAGCAGGCGATCGTGAAGCTGCTGCTGGATCACGGCGCGAACCCGCACATGACCGACAAATACGGCAAAACCCCGCTCGAGCTGGCGCGGGAGAAAGGCTTCACTGAGATTGCTGACCTGCTGCTGGCGGCAGGCGCATAGCGCATTCGGCCAGTCATTTCCGGCTGGCCGTTAATTCAAAAGTATTTTTACCGACGTGCATTTTGCACGACGGCGGCCCCCTTTTATCCGTATTCAGGAGAAAACAATGCCAACCAAAATCGTTATAAAAAAGAATACGTATTTTGATTCGGTGTCATTAATGTCCGTTTCCACCAAAGCCAATAAATTGCCGGGCGTCGACCAGGCGTTTGTGGCCATGGCGACGGAGATGAATAAAGGCGTATTAAAAAACCTCGGGCTATTAACGCCGGAATTAGCGGAAGCCAAAAACGGCGACCTGATGATCGTGATTAAAGGCGACGCGGCGAATGATGAAACGCTGGCCGCTATTGAAGCGCTGTTCACGCGTAAAGAGAGCGCAGGTTCCCATGAAGCTCGCTACGCGACGATTGCCAGTGCCAAAACCCATCGCCCGGACAGCAACCTTGCGGTGATTTCCGTCAACGGCACCTTCGCCGCCCGCGAGGCGCGTCAGGCGCTGGAAAACGATCTCAACGTAATGCTCTTCTCCGATAACGTGTCGCTCAACGACGAGCTGGCGCTGAAGCAGCTGGCGCACCAGAAAGGGCTGCTGATGATGGGGCCGGACTGTGGCACCGCCATCATCAACGGCGCGGGGCTGTGCTTTGCTAACGCGGTGCGCCGCGGCTCGATTGGCATCGTCGGCGCATCCGGCACCGGCAGCCAGGAGTTGAGCGTGCGCATTCACGAATTCGGCGGCGGCGTATCGCAGCTGATTGGCACCGGCGGGCGCGATCTCAGCGAGAAAATTGGCGGTCTGATGATGCTCGACGCCATCGACATGCTGGAAGCCGACGAGGGCACAGAGGTGATTGCGCTGATCTCCAAACCAGCGGCGCCTGCCGTGGCAGAAAAGGTGCTGGCCCGCGCCCGCGCCTGCCGCAAGCCGGTGGTTGTTTGCTTCCTCGGGCGCAGCGAACCGCCCGCCGATGAGGACGGCCTGCAGTTTGCGCGCGGCACCAAAGAGGCAGCCCTGAAGGCGGTCCTGCTCACCGGCATCAAAAAAGAGTCCCTTGATCTGCATCCGCTCAACTGGCCTTTGATTGAAGAAGTGCGCGCCCGCCTGACTCCGCAGCAGAAGTACATTCGCGGCCTGTTCTGCGGCGGCACCCTGTGCGACGAGGCGATGTTCGCGGCGCTAGCGAAATTCGACGACGTCTACAGCAATATCCAGCCGGATCCCGCTAAACGCCTGCAGGACGTCAGCGTCAGTAAAGCCCATACCTTCCTCGACTTTGGCGACGACGACTTCACCAACGGCAAGCCGCACCCGATGATCGACCCGACCAACCGCATCGGCCGCCTACTGCAGGAGGCCCGCGACCCGGAGGTGGGCGTTATCGTGATGGACTTCGTGCTGGGCTTCGGCGCGCACGAGGATCCGGTCGGCGTGATGCTCGACGCCATTAAGGAGGCGCAGGCCATCGCGAAAGCCGATAACCGTCCGCTGGAAATCCTCGGCTACGTGTTGGGTACCGACCAGGATCCGCAGTCGCTGGCGCAGCAGTGCCAGCTGCTGACCGACGCAGGCGTCATCTGGGCCAGCAGCAGCACCAACACCGGATTACTGGCACGCGAATTTGTCTGCAAAGGGGAGAACGCATAATGACCACCTTATTCAACCAGCCGCTGAACGTCATCAACGTCGGCATCGCGATGTTCAGCGACGATCTTAAAAAACAGCACGTACCCGTCACCCAGCTCGACTGGACGCCGCCGGGGCAGGGCAATATGCAGGTCGTTGAGGCGCTCGACCAGCTGGCGGAAAAACCGCTGGCGGAGAAGATCGCCGCCGCCAACAAGCTTGCGCTTGAGCGCATTATTCAGTCCCATCCGGTGCTGGTGGGCTATGACCAGGCGATTAACGTTGTGCCGGGGATGACCCGCACCACCATTCTGCACGCCGGTCCGCCTGTCTCCTGGGAAAACATGTGCGGCGCGATGAAGGGCGCGGTCACCGGGGCGCTGGTGTTTGAAGGGCTGGCGAAAGATCTGGACGACGCGACACGGCTTGCCGCCTCCGGGGATATTACGTTCTCGCCGTGCCACGAGCACGACTGCGTGGGCTCGATGGCGGGCGTCACCTCCGCGTCGATGTTTATGCACATCGTTGAGAACAAAACCTACGGCAACCGCGCCTTCACCAACCTCAGCGAGCAGATGGCGAAGATCCTGCGCATGGGGGCCAACGACCAGAGCGTGATCGACCGCCTGAACTGGATGCGCGACGTGCTCGGTCCGATGCTGCGCGATGCGATGAAGATTATCGGCGAAATCGACCTGCGGCTGATGCTGGCCCAGGCGCTGCACATGGGCGACGAGTGCCACAACCGCAACAACGCGGGCACCACGCTGCTGATCCAGGCGCTGACGCCGGGGCTGATTCAGGCGGGCTATCCGGTGGCGCAGCAGCGCGAGGTATTTGAGTTTGTCGCCAGCAGCGACTACTTCTCCGGCCCGACGTGGATGGCGATGTGTAAGGCCGCGCTGGACGCCGCTCACGGGATTGAGTACAGCACCGTGGTCACTACCATGGCGCGCAACGGCTACGAGTTTGGCCTGCGCATTTCCGGCCTGCCGGGGCAGTGGTTCACCGGCCCGGCGCAGCAGGTGATCGGCCCGATGTTCGCGGGCTATAAGCCGGAAGACTCCGGGCTGGATATCGGCGACAGCGCCATCACCGAAACCTACGGCATCGGCGGTTTTGCGATGGCGACGGCCCCGGCAATCGTTGCGCTGGTGGGCGGCACGGTGGAGGAAGCTATCGACTTCTCCCGCCAGATGCGCGAAATCACCCTCGGCGAAAACCCGAACGTCACCATTCCGCTGCTCTCGTTTATGGGGGTTCCGACCGCCATCGACATCACCAGAGTCGCGGGCAGCGGCATTCTGCCGGTGATTAACACCGCCATTGCCCACAAAGACGCGGGCATCGGCATGATTGGGGCGGGCATCGTTCACCCGCCGTTTAGCTGTTTTGAAAAGGCGCTGTTGACCTTCCGCGATCGCTACTTTTTATAAGGCAAGCATCCATGAAAAACATGAAGCTGGAGTGGAAAAGAGGTGACTGGGCGGCGTATTTCGGGTTGATGACCAACAACCTGACCAATTTGCTGACCATGATGGGGCTGCTCATTTTTGTCGTCGGCATCCCGAAGGAGATTGTTTATGGACGCATCGCGCCGGCCTTCGGGCTGGCGGTGCTGACCGCGAGTATTTGCTATGCCTGGTTCGGCATGCAGATGGCGCGCGCCACCGGACGAACGGACGTCACCGCGCTGCCGTCCGGCCCGAGCGCGCCGTCAATTTTTACCGTGACCTTCCTGGTGCTGATGCCGGTTTATCAGCAGACCGGTGATGCGGAGTTTGCCATCCAGATTGGCCTGGTGTGGTGCTTTGTTGAGGCGATGATCCTCGCGGGCGGCTCGTTTTTAGGGGAAACCATCCGCAAGATGATCCCGCGCACCGTGCTGCTGTCGTGCCTGTCCGGTTTGGGTCTACTGCTGCTGGCGATGAACCCGATGCTGCAGGCGTTCGAGGCGCCGACAGTGTCGTTTATCGTGCTGCTGCTGATCTTCATTAACTGGTTTGGTAAAAAGCCGATTTTCGCCCGCATCCCGACCGGCCTGCTGCTGCTGATAGCCGGTACCGCACTGGCGTGGATCTCCGGCCTGCAGAGCCCGGAAGCGATTAAAGCGTCCATGTCATCCTTCGGCTTTAACCCGCCGCAGGTGCACGTGGAGGGCTTCCTGCAGGGCCTGCCGCACGCGCTGCCGTATCTTGCCTCTGCCGTGCCGCTGGGGCTGGCGAACTACATCTTTGACCTGGAAAACATCGAAAGCGCTCACGCGGCGGGGGATGAATACCCGACGCGCAAGGTGATGCTGGCAAACGGTCTGGCCTCCATGCTCGGTTGCCTGATGGGGAACCCGTTCCCGGTGACGGTCTACGTCGGCCATCCCGGCTGGAAAGCGATGGGCGCGAGCATCGGCTACACGCTGGCCTCCGGCGTAACCATGTTCATCGTGCCGCTGTTCGGGCTGGGGGCGTTTATGCTCGCCATCATTCCGATGACCGCCATCGTGCCGATTCTGGTGTTTATCGGCGTGGTCACCGCCAACCAGGTGGTGAGGGAAACGCCCAAAGTAGAGGTACCCGTCATCTTCATCTGTCTGTTCCCGTGGATCGCCAACTGGGCGCTAACCATGATGAACAGCGTGATGGGGGCGGCGGGCACGAATGCCGCCAAAATCGGTACCGACGTGCTGCACAGCAAAGGGATCTACTACGAAGGATTAGTCCATCTGGGGAACGGGGCACCGCTCGCCAGCATGCTGTGGGGCTGTATCGCCATTTTCGCCATCATCAACAAACCGCTGCGCGGCGCCGTTGCGGCTGCGGGTGGGGCACTGCTGGCGCTGTTCGGGGTGATCCACGCGCCGGTCGTGGGCTTTGCCGAAGGCAGTTCGCTGATGTTCGTCACCGCATATCTGATGATGGGCGGCATGTTTGTGGTGAAGCATGTGCTGGATAGCCGCGAAGCGGCGAGCGCTGAGCCGGGTACCGTTGCGAAGGAGCACGTATGAAAGAGCTTATGGTCGTCGCCATTGGCGGCAACAGCATTATCAAAGACAACGCCAGCCAGTCGATTGAACATCAGGCGCAGGCGGTTAAAGCGGTGGCAGAGTCGGTGCTCGAAATGCTGGCCTCCGACTATGACATCGTGCTCACCCACGGCAACGGTCCGCAGGTGGGACTGGATCTGCGCCGCGCCGAAATCGCCCACGAGCGGGAAGGGCTTCCCCTCACGCCGCTGGCAAACTGCGTGGCGGACACCCAGGGCGGCATCGGCTACCTCATTCAGCAGGCGCTGAACAACCGCCTTGCCGCGCGCGGGGAGCAAAAAGCGGTCACGGTCGTCACGCAGGTGGAGGTGGATAAAAACGATCCCGGTTTTACGCACCCGACGAAACCGATCGGCGCGTTCTTCAGCGAGGTACAGCGCGACGAGCTGCAGCGCACGCACCCGGACTGGCACTTTGTTGAGGATTCGGGCCGGGGATATCGCCGCGTGGTGGCTTCACCGCAGCCGCTGCGGATTGTTGAGGCGGGTGCCATTAAGACGCTGACCCAAAAAGGGTATGTCGTCATCGGCGCGGGCGGCGGCGGGATCCCGGTCGTGCGCAGCGAACAGGGGGATTACCAGAGCGTCGACGCGGTGATTGATAAAGATCTCTCCACCGCGCTGCTGGCGCGGGAGATTGGCGCCGACGTGCTGGTGATTACCACCGGCGTGGAAAAGGTATGCGTCAACTTCGGCAAGCCAAACCAGCAGGCGCTGGACACCGTTAACGTGGCGCAGATGAGGCGTTATATGGAGGAAGGCCACTTCCCGGCAGGAAGCATGCTGCCCAAAATCGTCGCTTCGCTGGAATTTTTATACCACGGCGGCAAACGCGTGATTATCACCTCGCCGGACTGCCTGCCCGCCGCGCTGCGCGGGGAAACCGGTACCCATATTTTGAATGAAGGAAGATAAGATGAGTGAAAACAAAAGCCGCCGTGAATTTATCAGCCAGAGCGGCAAAATGGTCACCGCCTGCGCGCTGTTTGGCGCGACCGGATCCGTCGCGTATGCTGCTGACTCCGCAAAGCCACTCTGCGAGACCGGTAAGCCTGTGAATATCACCGCGAAACATTACTATCTGGACAACGTGCTGCTCGAAGCCGGGTTTAACGTCGACGGCGGCGTGGCGACGAGCACCCGCACCGAGCTGAAAACGCTGGAAATCAAGGACGGGAAGATCGTCGCCCTGCGCGACAACAAGCGCCACGCCGACGCCTCGCTGCCTCACTACGATGCGGGCAACAAGCTGATGCTCCCGGCGATGCGCGACATGCACATCCATCTGGATAAAACCTTCTACGGCGGCCCGTGGCGATCCCTGAACCGCCCGGCGGGCACCACGATTCAGGACATGATCCGCCTTGAGCAGAAGCTGCTGCCGGAGCTGCAGCCCTACACCCAGGAGCGGGCGGAAAAGCTGATCGACCTGATCCAGTCGAAAGGCTCCACCATCGCCCGCAGCCACTGCAACATTGAGCCGGTTTCCGGCCTGAAAAACCTGGAAAACCTGCAGGCGGTGCTGGCGCGCCGCAAATCTGGTTTTGACTGCGAAATCGTCGCCTTCCCGCAGCACGGGCTGCTGCTGTCGAATTCTGAAAAGCTGATGCGCGAAGCGATGCAGGCCGGGGCGCACTACGTGGGCGGGCTGGATCCAACCAACGTTGACGGCGCGATGGAGAAATCTCTCGATCTGATGTTCCAGATTGCGCTGGACTACGACAAAGGGGTGGATATTCACCTGCACGAAACCAGCCCGGCGGGCGTGGCGGCGGTGAACTACATGGTCGAAACCGTGGAGAAAACGCCGGAGCTGAAGGGGAAACTCACCATCAGCCATGCCTTCGCGCTGGCGACGCTCAACGAGCAGCAGGTGGATGATATCGCCACCCGCATGGCGGCGCAGCAGGTGACCATCGCCTCCACCGTGCCGATTGGCACCCTGCATATGCCGCTGAAGCAGCTGCGCGAGAAGGGCGTGTTTGTGATGACGGGGACCGACAGCGTAATCGACCACTGGTCGCCGTACGGTCTGGGGGACATGCTGGAGAAAGCGAATCTCTATGCGCAGCTCTATATTCGCCCAAACGAGCAGACGCTCTCCCGCGCGCTGGGGATTGCGACCGGCGACGTGCTGCCGCTGAACGACAAAGGCGAGCGCGTGTGGCCGAAAGCGCAGGATGACGCCAGCTTTGTGCTGGTGGATGCCTCCTGTTCCGCCGAAGCCGTGGCGCGTATTTCCCCGCGTACCGCAACGTTCCATAAGGGAAATCTGGTCTGGGGCGTAGTGGGTTGATGTGCATTTCTCCCTCTCCCTGTGGGAGAGGGTTGGGGTGAGGGCATCAGGCCGCAGGCAATGCTTTATACTGGGAGTCACATTCTTAAAGAGGGATCTGCCATGGCACAAAACATCTACGACAACCCGGCGTTTTTCGAAGGCTACGCCCAGCTTCCGCGCTCGGTTCAGGGTCTGGACGGCGCGCCGGAGTGGCCTGCGCTTAAGGCCATGCTGCCGGATTTAACCGACAAATCGGTTGTCGATCTCGGCTGCGGCTACGGCTGGTTCTGCCGCGCCGCGCGTGAGCTGGGCGCGGCTCACGTCACGGGGGTCGATATCTCAGAAAAGATGCTCGCCCGCGCGGCTGAACTGACTGACGACGCACGGATTCACTATCAGCGTAGCGATCTGGAATCACTTAAGCTCAACGAGAACAGCCTCGATCTGGTCTACAGCTCTCTGGCGCTGCACTACCTGCCGGAGCTGGATACCCTGTTTGCGAAGGTTCAGCGCGCGCTTAAGCCCGGCGGCAGCCTGGTCTTTTCGATGGAGCATCCAATATACACCTGCGCCTCCCGTCAGGGCTGGCTGACCGACGATAGCGGCGAGCGGTTCTGGGGCGTGAATCGTTATCAGGACGAAGGCCAGCGCGTCAGCAACTGGCTGGCGGACGGGGTGATCAAATACCACCGCACGCTGGGCACCACGCTTAACGCGCTCATCAGGGCCGGATTAACGATAAGCGAAGTCAACGAGTGGGGGCCAACGCAGGCGCAGATTGACGCCTGGCCCGCGCTGGCCGAAGAGGCGGAGCGCCCGATGCTGGTGCTGATCGCCGCCCGCAAGGATCAGTAGCCGACCTTGTATACGCGCCCGGTCTGCACGCCTTCCACGCTGCGGCGGTAGGCCTGCGCCACGGTCGCGGCGGGAACGCTTTCGAAGCCCGGGAAGAAGCCGTCGTACGTCTCGACGGATTCGGTGAGGACCGTCGGGCTAATCAGGTTGATGCGGATCCCGCGCGGCAGTTCGCAGGCTGCCGCACGAACAAACCCTTCCAGCGCGGCATTCACCGTGGTGGCGTTCACGCCCTGCGCAATCGGCTCGTGCGCCACAATTCCGCTTATCAACGTAATCGAGCCGCCTTCATTCAGGTAGTGCTGGCCGGTTAGCGCCAGGCGCACCTGCCCGAGCAGTTTATCCTGCAGGCCCTGGTTGAAGTCGCTGTCTTTCATGGTCGCGAGCGGGCCGAAATAGAGGCCACCGCTGGCGGACACAATCGCATCTACCGGACCGATTTTCTCAAACAGCGTCTGGACGCTCGCCTGCGAGGTGATATCCACCTGCTCGTCGCCCTGCGTGCGGCCGACGCGGATGACCTCGTGGCGACGACTCAGCTCTTCCGTTACCGCACGACCGACCGTACCGCTGGCACCAATAATGACGATTTTCATAGCTGACTCCTTCTGTTGTGAGCCTTTATTCTTTAATAAATAAAAATGCAGATAAACTGGGCTAAAGTTAGAAGATTGCTAACCAAGGGTTTGGAATATGGATAAGCTTCGCAGCATGGAGACGTTTATTGCCGTGGTGGAAAGCGGCAGTTTTACCGGTGCGGCGGCACGGCTGGAGATGTCGGCGGTGATGGTGGGCAAGTACGTTGCGCTGCTGGAATCACAGCTTGGTACCCGCCTGCTGGAGCGTAACACGCGCCGTCAGAGCCTGACGGATGCCGGACGCGTCTATTTCGATGAGGCGAAGCGGGTGCTGGAGCAGGTCTCCATTGCTGAGAATGCAGTCGAGCGGCTCCGTGCTGCACCTGCCGGAACGTTGCGCGTCACGGCACCCACGTCGTTTGGCGGCTGCGTGATTGCCCCGCTGACGGCCACCTTTTTGCAGTGCTACCCGGAGGTACGCATCGAGCTGGATCTCACCAATCGGATGGTCGATCTGGTGGAGGAGGGCGTCGATCTGGCCATTCGCATTGGTGACGTTCGTAATGACGATCTGGTGGCGAAATATCTGTGCCCCTACAACATGGTGATCTGCGCCGCACCGGACTATTTAGCGCGACACGGCACGCCGCAAACGCCAGACGATCTGGTGGATCATCTCTGTCTTTCGCACACGGTGTGGACTGCACGCAACGAGTGGCGGCTGCCGGGCGTGGAAGGAGAGGTGCGCTGGAAGCGGGATGCGATCTTAAGATGTAACGACGGCTACGGCTTACGCATGGCGGCGCGGGCCGGGGCGGGGCTGTTGCTGCAACCGGAAGTGCTGGTGGCGGAAGAGCTGGCAAGCGGCAGGCTGGTGCGCGTGCTTGAGCCGTTCACGCCCGCGCCAAGGCCGGTGCATTTATTGTGGCGTCAGGATCTACGTCAACTGCCTAAGCTTACGGAATTTATCGCCCATATTCTGCTAAGATTGGGCACAATATAAAAAAAGAAGGTAATCAAAGAATGTCTGCAAACAAACTCGCCAGCAGCGCGCAAGGCCTGCAATCATCTGCCATCCGTGAATTATTAAAACATAGCAAAATGGCAGGGGTGATATCGCTGGGCGGGGGTATTCCTAATCCCGATCTGTTCGATCACGAAGGGCTTAAAATTGCTGCCGATGCCGTCTTATCTCAGCATTTTGGCGAGGCGTTCCAGTACGGCCTGACGGAAGGCGTACCGGGACTGCGCGAGGAAATTAAACGCATCTGCGAGGGGCGCGGTATCGCCTGTAAGGCCGATGATGTCGTTATTACTTCCGGCTCGCAGCAATCTCTTGACGTGCTGGCGCGTGCGTTAATCAACCCGGGTGACACCGTTGTGGTTGAGCGTCCAACCTATCTTGCCGCGCTGCAGGTCTTCGGCCTGGCGCAGGCGAATTTTGAATCCGTTGGCACCGACGGCGACGGCATGAAGGTGGATGAGCTTGAGGCCCTGGTGGCAAAGAAAGCCATCAAAGCGGTCTATATCGTTCCAACGTTTGGTAACCCCGGCGGCGTCACGCTTTCCGAAGCGCGCCGTAAGCAGCTGGTGGAATTATCGAAGCGCTATGACTTCGTGATTATTGAAGACGATCCGTACAGCGAAATTAATTATACCGATGAAGTCTTCCGCCCGTTAATTGCCCATGCCAAAGATATCGGCAATGAAGAGAACGTGGTGTATACCTCGACCTTCTCTAAAATACTCGCGCCGGGCACTCGCGTAGGCTGGGTGCTGGTACCGGAATGGCTGAAGCGCGCGGTAGTGAACCTTAAGCAAACCACCGATCTGCACACCAGCACGCTGTCGCAGCTGATGACGTATGAATACCTGAAAACAGGTCGTCTGGCCGATCAGATTAAAATGATCCGCGAAGCCTATCGCCAGAAATACCAGACGTTCGCAACCGAGCTGGAAACCGAGCTGGGCGACGTGATGTCGTTCCACAAGCCGAAGGGCGGGATGTTCCTGTGGGCGAAGATGAATAATGGTAGTAACACCACCCGCTGGCTTGAAAAAACGTTAAGCAACGGCGTAGTATTTGTGCCTGGCGAGTTTTTCTACTGCAATGAGCCAGACCCAACGACGCTGCGCATGTCATTTGTGACGCCAACGGATGAAGATCTGAAAGAGGCGGTTCAACGCCTGAAAAAATCGCTCTAAAAGAGCTGCGCATAATGGCTTTCCTGCCGTTATGCGCAATACGCGTTCAGGGCGGCACGGGCCGCTATCGTTCATGGTGAGTTCCATGTTTGAATTTCTGATCGGTGTCGTTACCCACACGCCCGTCTGGGTGTGGGTGCTGTTTATCTTCCTCATCTCTCGCGGCATTAAAGCCCGCAGGCCCGCTACCGTTACGCTGGAGAGGCTTGCCATCATTCCCGCTATCTTTCTTCTCTGGGATATCTACGATCTGGTGGTCTACCGCACGTTAACCCCCGGGTCTGTCGCATTGTGGACGGCGGGGATCCTCGCCGGGGCCGCGCTGGGGTATTTCCTGATTAAGCAGGCGGTTATCACCCGCGCAGAGGCGCCGCGCACCCTTTTCCGCCAGGCAGACTACACCGCGCTGCCGTTTATGATGCTGGCGTTCGGGGTCAAGTATGTGCTGGGCGTGATGAGCGCGGTCTCTCCCCAGACGATGCAGCAGCCCGCCATGAGCGCGCTGGCGATCGTCTCCGGCGGCGTGTTTGCCGGCGTGTTTATCGGGAAATTTGCGCGCTATATTGGCGTGTATAACAGTGCCGCACCGCGCCCGGCGGAGTGACGTTATTCTGTCGCGTGTGCCAGCGTGCGGTCTGCAGCATCGCCGCTGAGTGCTCGCGTGACTTCATGGATCCGCCAGATTTTCCCTTCACGCAGCGCGGCAAACAGGTAAACCTCGATCTCTGCCTGACGACCATCAGGATATGTGACCGTCACGATATGCCGGTCAGCCAGAAGTTCGTCATGACAGGCTATCTCCGCCACGCTAAAGGCGATCGCGCGGATCTGCGAGCGGACGTGGCTCAGATGCTGGACAAAACCCCGGTAGTCAAGCGCGTGACCGTCCGTAAACTGCTGGTAATCGGGCGTAAATACTTCTGCCGGATCGATATCGCCGTTGAATAAGCAGGTTAACAGGCACGCCATCTTTTCGCGCTGCGCGGCGTTGTCAGGCTGGGCTACCAGGGACGTGATAATGCTCATACGGGCTCCTTATGTGGTTGAGTCCCCATTATCCTTGACAGCCGAAGACGTGGTTTCTGTAATAGGTCGATGAATAACGATTTTCGGTCAAAATGAGATGGTCAGTTTTGAAACGCTCCGTCATCCCGGCGGGTATCGAACACCGTGGCATAGTCATCGCACCGGCCAGCTGTGGCGCATTGCAACGGGTCTGTTGGTCATTGAGACGCAGCAGGCGCGCTCGGTCGTACCGGCAAAACACATCGGCTGGATCCCGCCAGGTCAGCAGCACGCCGCTTTTTCTGAAAGTGCGATAGAAGGCTGCGCCATCTATCTTGACCCCGCCTGCTGTGCAGGGCTTCCCGATGCGCCCGCGCTGTTCGAGCCCGACGATCTCACTCATGCACTGTTTTCCCGTTTATGTGGTGCAGAGAACGAGTACGATCCGCGAAAGCTGACTTTGCTGCTGGATGAGCTTGCCCTGACGCCCCAGGCTCACTTTTCTCTTCCCGTGCCGACGGATCCGCGTCTGAAGAACGTGGTCAGCCATTTGCTGCAGTTTGTCGATGATAACCAGACGGTCGAGAGCCATGCCCGCCGTGCGGGGATGAGCGTGCGTACGTTCAACCGTCGGTTTAGTGCCCAGACCGGAATGAACTTTGTTAACTGGCGGCAGCTGGCACGCGTCATGCGGGCAATGGAGTGGCTGGCGGCGGGGAAGCCGGTAGGGTGGATTGCGCTGTCCTGCGGCTACAGCAGCGTCAGCGCATTTATTGAGGTTTTCAGAGCATGGACCGGTAAAACGCCGGGGCAGTGGGCGATGTTGCGGTCTGATGCCCTCCCCACGTCCCGCTGAGCTTTACAATGTAGGCCGGGTAAGGCGAAGCCGCCACCCGGCGATTGACTACCGCTCCCTCAGCGCCTCTTTCGCCCGGTTAAACGGCTTAATCAGATAATCCAGCACCGTTTTCTCGCCGGTCTTAATGTCCACCGTGGCAATCATCCCCGGCACAATCGAGAAATGTCTGCCCGCCTTATTCACCAGGTAGTCCTGGCTGGTGCGAATGAACACCCGGTAATAGAACACCTCCGGCTTGGCCTCGTCCTGAATAGTGTCCGGGGAAATCGTCTCCACCACCCCGTGCAGCCCGCCGTAAATGGCGTAATCGTAGGCGGTGATCTTCACCAGCGCCTCCTGGTTCGGGTGGATAAAGGCGATGTCGCGCGGCGACAGGCGGGTTTCGATCAGCAGGTGATCGTCTACCGGCACAATTTCCATCAGCTCGCCGTTGGGCGGGATCACCCCGCCGATGGTGGTGACCTTGATGTTTTTGACGATCCCGCGCACCGGGGATTTTACCGTCAGACGGGTGACGGAATCCTGGCGGCCCTTGAGGATCGCCGAAACCATATCCACCTCCGCGTTGGCCTTGGAGAGCGCCTCGCGCGCCTGGACGTAATACTGCGAGCGCACGTCGGTGAGCTTCAGCTCCAGATCGCTTTTCTGCCGCTGCAGGCGCAGCACCTCCACGTGGCTGGCGGCCCCGGTTTTCACCAGACGCTGGGTGATGGTCAGCTCTTTATTGGCGAGATCTAACGCGGCGCGCAGCTCCCGCTGGGTATCCTCCAGCTGCGCGCGGCGCGAGTTGTACAGCCGCGTTTCGTCGGCAATCAGATCCGGCCATTTTGCCAGCGAAGGGGGGAACTTCAGCGGGAGATCGTTCACCTCGGCGTACAGGCGGGCGCTGGAGGCCAGTGAAGCCCGGTAGCGCGCCGCGCTTTCGCCGACGTTCGACTCGGAACGGGTAGGATCAAGCCGCGCCAGCACCTGCCCGGCCTGCACCTGATCCCCCTCGTGGACGTTCAGCTCGGTGAGGATCCCCCCGTCCAGCGACTGTAAAACCTGCTCGCGCGAGCTGGGGATCACTTTACCCGAGCCGGTTGATACCTCATCCAGCATGCCAAACCACGCCCAGACGCCCAGCACCACAAACATCAGCAGCGAGAAGATCACGATCCGACGCGCGCCGGTGTAGCCGCTTTCGGAGTCGAGGGCATTATCCAGATCGTCCATTGCCGCCACGTCACGCTGACTGATTTTCATTTTTCCACTCCCGTCCGGTTGCTGCCTGCTGCTGTTGCTGCATACGGCTGTTGTTCAGCGCCTGGGCTTTTGGCGCGTCCATCACCAGCATCCCCTCTTTCAACACCACGACGCGCTCCACCAGCTCCAGCACCGGGACGCGATGCGTGGCGACAATCAGGGTGCGGTGCCCGAGCCAGTCGCCCAGGCGCTGGATGAATTCCCGCTCGGTGTGCTCGTCGAGTGACGCGGTGGGTTCATCCATCAGCACGATATTCGGATCGCGCAGGAGCATTCGCGCCAGCAGAATCGACTGGCGCTGCCCGCCGGATAACCCCACGCCGTTTTCCATGATCGGGTAGTCCAGCCCTTTGGGCAGCTTCTGCACGAAGCCCGCCGCACCGGTCAGCTCCAGCGCCTCGAAAATCTCTTCGTCGGTGGCGCGCGGCATGCCGAGGGTGATGTTCTCGCGCAGGGTGCCGTAAAACAGACGCGCGTTCTGAGTCATAAAGCCGACGTTGCGCCGGACGTCGGCGACGTCGAGATGCGGCAGGCTGAAGTTATCAAGCCGCAGCTCGCCGGCTGCCAGATCCATCCCGCCCGCCATGGCCTGCAGCAGGGTCGATTTGCCCGCGCCGTTACGCCCGAGGATCGCCACTTTCTCACCCGGCCGGATCTCCAGCCGGTTAATGCGCAGCGCCATGCGCGGATCGTCCGGCTGATAGCGGAACTGCGCCTGCTCGAACAGGTAGTGACCGCGCAGCACGTCCTGGCGGATCGGTGTCTCCTCGCGCTGGTTTTCGGTGGGAAGCTGCATGATGCTGTCCAGCCCCTCTTTTGCCGCTTTGACCTGCTGCCAGCGCGCCAGCACGCCGCACAGCGTCGCCATCGGGGCGATCATGCGGGAGGCCAGCATCGACGCGGCGACCACCGAGCCGGTGGTCAGGGTGCCGTCGATCACCATCGGCGCGCCGACCACAATCACGGCGGCGTAGACCAGGCTCTGAATGGTCATCCCCCAGCTAATCAGGTTCTGCGTCAGCTCGCGGGTGCGCAGGCCGGATTCGGCGGTGATCTGGATATAGCTGTTCCACTGCTGCAAAAAGCGGTTTTCCGCCTGCATCAGCTTGATGTCCTCCAGCCCCTGCACGCTCTCCACCAGCACCGCGTTGCGCAGGGTCGATTCATGAGCCGACTGTTTCGCCAGCTCCGCCAGCTTCTTCTGCAGCAGCAGGCCGGGCAGGACCATGATCACCGCCGCGACCGGGGCGATCCACGCCAGCTGCGGGGCGATGATCGCCAGCACCACCACGAACAGTAAAAAGAAGGGCAGGTCGACAATCGTCGAGATAGTGGACGAGGTGACCATCTCGCGGATCTGCTCCAGCTCGCGCAGCTGTGAGATAAAGCTCCCGGTGGAGCGGGGGATCGCGCTGTTGCGCAGCCGCAGCGCGTGGCCGAATACGCGATCCGAGACGCGCATATCCGAGCGCTTGCCCAGCAGATCCATAATGTGCCCGCGCGCCACGCGCAGCACAAAGCCAAACAGGGTGGCAATCAGCACCCCGATGGTCAGGACGTACAGCGTCGGGTAGGACTGGGCGGGGATCACCCGGTCATAGACCTGCATGGAAAAGACGATCCCGGAAAGCGACAGCACGTTGATAAACAGCGCGGCCAGCATTACCCAGCTGTAGGGGCGGAGATCGCGCATCACCAGCCGGTAGAGCCAGTCCGGTCGGTATTTTGAAATATAGGCGTCCACGCGGCTGTCCTTCAGCGCGGCGAGTGGACGCAGGGCAATAACGTGGCGGATAGCGGGCAGCATCGCCGTCATCGACAGCCGGTTGGTGTAGGTCTCATCGCCGAAAAAGCTGACTTCCAGCGTGTCATCGCCGTCGAAGTGCTCGATCGCACCGACCCGGCCGTCATTCAGCGCCACCACCACCGGCAGACGCCAGCTGTTGATCGACTGCTGGTCAGCGGTGAGCAGTTGAAACGACAACCCCGCCTCACGCGCCAGCTGGGTGAGGGCGGGTACCATCGGTTTGCCTTTCAGCCACGGTGCGCCTGCGATCAGCGCGCCGGGCGAGCAGGCGACGCGGTAGCGCGTGGCGATAAAGCCAAAGGCCTGCGCCCACTGCGCCAGCGCCTCATCCGTCATGTTTTCACCTTGCGGGATATCACGCTGCTTCATGGCTGGATCTCCACGGTCTGGATGGTGCGGTTATCAAGATCGAACGCATGACGCAGCTGCCCGGTGTTATACAGGCAGTTGAGCTGCAGCTGGTGCAGCTGACCGAGGGTCTGCTGCTGGGTGAAGCGCGCCTGATAGACCTCCTGTTCTGCGTTGAGCACGTCGAGCAGCGGGCGCGAGCCGAGGTCAAGATATTGCTGCTGGTACAGCTCACGGGTGCGGGCGCTGAGGGCTTCCTGACGGCCCTGGATTTGCAGCGTGCTTTGCAGGCTCATCACCTGGCTACGGGCTTCCAGCAGTTTCTGGCGGACATCAAGGCGCGTGCGCTGAATGGTGGACTGCGCCGCCTCCACCGCGTGTCCGGCAGCGTTACGCCGGGCGGTGAGGCCGCCGCCCTGATAGAGCGGCATCTGCACTTTCACCCAGGCGGAATACTGGGTGCGATCCCGCGTTTCGCTGCCTGCATAGCGGTCATTCATGTAGTGACGCACCTCCGGCTCCAGTGAGACGGTTGGCGTCATCTGCGCATCGGCGTAGTCGAGGTTAGCCTGGGCGACGTTAGCCTGCGCCCAGGCAGCGAGAACGGCGGGAACCAGACGGTCGTCCGGCTCGGCGATATCGCAGCTCCGGCCCAGCTTTTGCGGAAAGTCATTGCTGATCGCGTTCAGGCTGTTCCAGCCGAGAAAGCTCATCAGCGTGGCGCGGGCGCTGTCGAGGCTGGCCTGGTACTGCATCAGCTGGGCGCGCGCGCCTTCGATACGCGCATCGGTCTGCACCACGTCAGAGAGCGACGTGGCGCCCTCGTCGTTACGCTGGCGGGTCAGCGTGCCGATGGAAGAGAGGGCCTCAAGCTGTTCTTTGGCGGTGTCGACCATCTGCTGCCAGGTTTGCACCTGTACCATGGCAACGGCGGTATCGTGGGCGATGGTGTCGATACTCACCAGCACGTTGGCCTGCTGCTGGGCAACGCCAGCGCTCTCGGCGCGCACCTGGCTGGCTACTTTGCCAAAGTCGTAGAGCATTTGTGAGAGAGAAAGCACCAGCGACGGCGTAAAGCCGTTCTGATCGCCGTCGTGGGAATAACCGTTGTCCACGCCGGCATTAATCTGCGGATAGTATTTTGATTTCGCGACGTCCACCTCTTCGCTCTGCTGGTAGAGTTTGCCCACGGCTTCGCTGATAGCCGGGTGCCAGGTAACGGCGCGGTTGACGGCCTCGCCAAGCTGCAATGAACCTGGAGCGGCGTTGCCTGCTACCGGGGCCACGCGCCCGTTGAGTGAGGGGAGTTCCTGCGTTTCGCGAAGCTGTCCGGTATTGATGGTTGCCGCCGGATTTGCGCAGAAAGCGGGCACAGATATCAGGCAGCACGAGAGCCACCAGTAAGGCATCTTCATTCCCATGTCATGTCCCAAATAAAATAAGTAAAGCTTTATTGTTATGCCCGGGCGCTGTGCGCCCGGGTCATCTCTTGCAGGTGCTATCAGGTAATGATGTGTTGCTGGTTAACAAGCTCGTCGTAGGTGGTCTGAACGTTATCAAGCGTAACGAGCGTGGTATTAGTGTAGGTGGACCCCGCACCATCACGGTCGATGGAGATCACAGTGTTGCTACCGCTTTGTGTGACATGGATATAATTCCCCAACGAGGCGGTATTACCGTCCCAGCCCACCAGCAGATCGCCAATGTCGATCTTGTCTCCCTGCGCCAGCGAGAACCCGGTCCAGTGATCGCCTCCGGCGCTGCTGACGTTACCCGCCGTGGCATTCCCCACCGTACTGTTCAGCACCTGGTAAATCAGCGTATCGCCGTAGGCCGTACCGGTGATGGCGTCGTTATGCTCCGAGCTGATGAACTGCGGCGCCATATTGATGGTTAGCGTGGCGCTGTCCGTGTTGCCGTTGGCATCGGTCAGGGTGTAGTTGAAGGTCTCCTTCGAGGTCATGGTTGAGAGCGATACCCCGCTGTTGAGGGTATAGGTGTAATGACCGTCAGCGCCGATCGCCAGGATGCCGTAATGGCCGGTGATGTTCACCGTTGCGCTGCCGGTATACGGATCCAGAGTGGTGGTCACGCCGTTGTAACCGGTCACGCTCAGACGGGTATCCACCGAGTGGAGCTGATCCAGCACGCCGCCAGAGTCGGTACCGTCAAAGATGTTGCCGTTGACGGTGTGGCTGCCTGTCGCGTCGAAATCAGTCAGCGAGTAGGTGGTGCCGGTGACGCTTGGGGTGATAGTGATGGTGCCAATACCCAGTGCACCAACGTTACCGGTATAGCTCAGGGTATAAGTGCCTGCACTCAGGTCAAGACCTGTTAAAGGAACATCCGCATTACCGCCCAGCAATATGCCGCCGTTAAATGAACCGGTGCGGATCGTTGTGCCGTCCAGTGATAACGTCCAGTTGACTGTCAATCCACCCAGCGACAGGAGCGAGGCCACATTGAAGTGCAGTACTGCATTATGCAGGGCGGTGTTTGGATCCACCACAAAGGTGCCGCTACCACTCCCCGATGAGGGAAGCGCCAGCGTGCTCCAGCTTGCGCTGCCTACGGTCGTATCCGAA
Organism: Enterobacter pseudoroggenkampii; assembly: GCF_026420145.1. Taxonomy (NCBI): domain Bacteria; kingdom Pseudomonadati; phylum Pseudomonadota; class Gammaproteobacteria; order Enterobacterales; family Enterobacteriaceae; genus Enterobacter; species Enterobacter pseudoroggenkampii. The sequence continues at coordinate 116,094 of NZ_JAPMLV010000004.1, read as the reverse complement.
TAGGCGGTTGTATGGTGCACTGACGTCACATCCATCACGGCGCTGACATCGTTCACCGCATTCATCGCCTGCGCGGTTGGGGTGATGTTGAGTGATGCCGTATCCTTCGAGCCGTCAGGCGCGGTAACGGTGTAAACGAAGGTATCCGGCGTGCTGATATGGTCCGCCCCCACGCCGCTTCTCAGGGTATAGGTGTACTGACCGGACGAATTGATGGTCAGCGTGCCGTATTCCCCCTGAATGGTGGTGGTGCCGCTGCTGTTGACCGCCACGCCGTTCACTTCCGTAACCAGCGTGCCCGCTGGCACCGGGTCATTCGCCAGCACGTCGCCCGTGGTTGTTTCGCTAATACTCGCCACGCTGTAGACATGATCCTGCAGGACGCTCAGGGTGTAACCCGTCAGTACAGCGATCCCGGACGCGGTATTCAGCAGGAACAGATACTCCCCGGCGGGCAGATTTAGCGTCAGCTGGGATGACGTGCCCCCCAGCAGCGGGGCGCGCAGCCAGCCCGACTCGACGCGAACCTGCTCGAAGGTCTGGGTCGCGTTGTTGAACTTATAGACGTACAGATCGAACACTGACGCCAGCGCCACGCCGCCTACCGAGGCCTGGATGGTCATGGTGCGGGTCGTTCCTTCCTCCACGTTGTAAATAATCGGGTTGGTCATGTCGTCCAGCAGGTTAAGCCCCAGCGTGTTGCCGAGATTAATGCCCACCAGGGTAAAACCGTTCTGAGACGAGGCGCCGTTATTAATTTCATGCACGCTGGTGTCGAAGGTCAGGGCGTTGGTGTCGTCAACGGCGACAATACCGTTGACTACCGTACCGGCACCCAGGGACAGCACCAGCTGTGCCGACGCGCTGACGCCGTTATGGGTGATGGTGTAGGTGAAGCTCTCCGTGCGGCCAATGACCGCGGCGCTGGTGTCGGTCAGGTTGTAGGTGTAGCTGCCGTCGCGATTAATGGTCAGCGTACCGTACTGGCCCTGAATCACCGTGCCGTCGGCGTTCACGCTGGTGGTGACGCCCTGGGCGTTAGTGACCGCGGAGATAGTGGTCCCTGCCGGCGCGTTGTCGCTGCCGGCGGTTGGATCCGTATCAAGGATCACGTTGCCGTTGAGGCTGGTTTCACCGGTGACCGTACCCGGACCGGTCTCTTTCACCGCCACGTCGAGGCTGGTGTAGGAGCCGGTCGCCAGCAGGTTGGTGTTGTAGCTGAGCACGCGATAGTTGCCGTCAGCCAGCCCGGTCAGGTTCAGTGAGACGCCGGTTGCGCCGAGGGTCAGCAGATCGGCAAACTGCGGCTGGCCGGTATCCACCACGGTGGTCCAGGCGCCGTTGACGTAATGCTGAACCACCAGCTCCAGGGTATTGAGCAGAGAGAGCACCGCCCCCGTGGCGTTGGCGTTCACCACGATATCCGCGCTGCCGCCGCTGCCCACCGTGAAGTTCACCTGGGCGGTATCGTTGCCCAGCAGCGTCAGGACGTTGCCGACGGCGCCGACCAGCAGGAAGCCGTAATCGCTGTACTGGCTGTTGGTCACGGTTGCCGTGGTGCTGAGGTTCAGCTCTTCGACGTTATTGCTGGCGGAGAGCGGCACCACCGGCGCAAGGGCAGAGCCCGGCAGCGAGGCGTTGCCAGCGGCGTCGGTGGCGGTGATCTGCAGCGTCTGGCCTTCGGTCTGTTTGTTAATGAAGGTGTAGCTGTAGGTGCCGTTGCTGCCCGCAATGGCGGTCACCGTCGAGCCGTCCGCAAGGCGGATAGCGACGGTGCTGCCTGCTTCCGCAGTCCCGGTCAGGACGCTACCGTCAGCGTTGAAGGTCCCGGTCGGTGCCGTTGGTGCGATCGTATCGACGATAATCGTCGTCACGGCGGACGCCACGCTGGTGTTGCCCGCCGCATCGGTGGCCGTGGCGGTGAGGTTATGCGTGCCTTCCGCCAGCGCGGTGGTAGTTTGCGGCAGGGTCCAGTTGCCGCTGCCATCGGCGGTCACCGTACCCACCAGCGTGATGCCATCGTAGATCCGAACCGTGGCATTCGCTTCGGCTGTCCCGCTCAGCGTTGGGCGCGTGTCGTTGGTCGGATTCGTACCGGTCACCGGCCCGGTGACGCTGCCGACATCATCAATGACCGAACTAATGACCGGCGCGGCTGGCGGGAGGGTATCGACGTTAATCACATACCCGGCGGTGGGCGCGCTGGCGTTGCCTACCGCATCGGTAGCGGTAAAGGTCAACGTGTGCGCGCCGTTGCTCAGCGCCGGAGATGGCGTAAAGCTCCACGCCCCACCGGTCGCCGTCACGCTGCCGATTTGCACGCCGTTATCAAAGATTTTCACCGTGGAACCCGCTTCCGCCGTGCCGCTGAGCGTTGGCTGCGCGTCGTTGGTGATCCCGCCGTTGGCAATCGGCGTCGCCGCATTACCCACGTCATCCACGATACTGGTCAGCACCGGCAGCGCAGGCGGTGTGGTGTCGACAGTGAGGCTGAAGCTGGTGGAGGACACGCTGGTGTTGCCTGCTGCATCCGTGGCCTGCGCGGTAAAGCTGTGCGGACCACTCGCCAGCGTGGTGGTGAGCAAGATACTCCAGCTCCCGCTGCCATCCGCGGTGCCCGTTCCGACAAGCGTGGTTCCCTCATAGATCTTCACGGTGGCAAACGGTTCACTGGTCCCGACAAGGCGCGGTACGGTGTCGTCGGTTGTCTGCCCGGACGTGAGCGGGCCGGTGATGCTGCCCACGTCGTCTATCGCCTGGCTGATAACCGGCGCGTTCGGTGCCGCGGTATCAATAATCAGGGTAAAGTCCGGCGAGGTCGGGCTGACGTTACCCGCTGCATCGGTGACCGTGGCGGTCCAGGTATGGCTGCCGCTGGCCAGCGGCGCTGACGGCGTAAAGCTCCATGCCCCGGTACCGTCCGCCTGAACGGTGCCGACCGGCTGCCCGTTTTCATAAACGGTGACCGTGGCGTTGGCGGTCGCGGTGCCGTTCAGCGTCGGCGTGGTATCGTCGGTGCTCTGCCCGGAAGAGAGCGGGGTTTGAATGCTGCCCACGTTGTCACCCGCGGTCGAAATGACCGGCGCCGACGGTACGCCCGTATCCACCGTCAGGTTAAACGGTGTCGTCGTGCTGCCGGTATTGCCTGCCACGTCGGTGGCGTTGAAGGTGATTGCGTGCGGCCCGTCGCCCAGATCGGTGCCCGGGGTGAAGGTCCAGTTGCCCTGGGCATTCACCACCGCCGTGCCAATTTCGCTGCCATCAACGATCACGTGCACTGTGGCACCCACGTCGCCCGTGCCGTTGAAGGTCGGACGCGCGTCGTTGGTCGTGTTGCCCGACGTGAGCGTCCCGGTGACGGGCGCGACATCGTCAATTACGCTGGTCACCACCGGTACGCCAGGGGCTGCGGTATCAACGGTAAAGGCAAAGACCGATGAGTTCGCCGAGGCGTTGCCTGCCGCATCCGTTGCATAGACGCGAAGGGCGTAGCTGCCGTCGCCCAGCGGCGCGGCCGGCGTAAAGGACCAGTTGCCGCTTCCGTCAACGACCGCAGTACCAATCTGCGTGCCGTTATTCATGATGTGAATAGTGCTGCCCGCCTGCCCGGTACCGCTGATGGTTGGGGTGCTGTCGTTGGTCACCTGGCCGCTGGTGAGGTTGCCCGTGACGCCGCCAGGGACGTTGTCGTTTACCGTATCCAGCGTCGGAACCGTCGGTGCCGTCAGGTCAACCACCACGCTCCAGGGGGCTGAGACCGCGCTGACGTTACCCTGCGGATCGGTCGCCCGAACGGTGAAGCTGTGCGAGCCTTCACCGAGCGCGGTGTCAGGGGTAAACGTCCATGCGCCGTTGCTATCAGCCGTCACCACGGCGATCTGCGTGCCGCCATCGAAAATAGTCACCACGCTGTTTGCGTCCGCTGTCCCTGAAAGGGTTGGCGTGGCGTCGTTCGTTTCGCTGCCGCTGACCACCGTGGTGGCAGCGTTACCGACATTGTCCGTAACGTTGGTGATGACCGGCGTGGCGGAAACGGAGTCCACCACGACGGTGAAGCCCGCAGAAGGACCGCTCTGATTCCCCGCCGGGTCTGTCTCGCGGATGGTCAGGACGTTATTCCCCTCAGCCAGAGGCGGTGTTGTGTAGCTCCAGGTACCGGTATTGCCGATCACCACGCTGTCCAGCAGCACGCCGTTGTTGTAGATGGAGATGGTATCGCCTGCTGCGCCGGTGCCGGTGAGGGTCGGCTGGTTGTCGTTTGTGGTCTGGCCGCTGGTCAGCGGACCGGTGCCGGGGCCGACGTCGTCAATTACGGCGCCGATGGTCGGCGTGCCCGGTGCGGTGAGGTCAACGGTAACGCTGGCCGCCGGAGAGCGGCCGCTGGTCAGGCCGTTGAGGGTCGCGGTCACCTCAAAGGTGTGTAGCCCCTCGCCAAGCGCGGCTGGCGTATAGCTCCAGTTGCCGCTGCCGTCGGCAGTGACTGTCGTCAATGGCGTCGCGCTACCGTCCAGGTAGATAGCGATCTGGCTCCCCGCCTGAGCCGTGCCGGTAAGGGTAGGGGTGGTGTCGTTGGTGGTTTGGTCTTTCACATCGCCCGTGATTGGGGCGACGTCATCGTTGATCGCCGTGATGACGGGCACCTGCGGCAGGTCGAGCGGTGAATCGGTAACGATAAAGGACGCGCCAGGGCTGGCATTTCCTGCGGCATCGGTAGCGCTTACGGTCAGCGTGGTCGGATCCAGCTGCGCCGGGCTCAGCGCAATGGAGAAGCTGCCGTCGCTTGCGACAACGCCGGTACCAATGACGGTCCCACCGCTGTCTTTCACGGTAACGGTGGTTCCCGCTTCGGCATTACCGGTCAACGGGGTCCCCTCCTGTGCCAGGGACATGTTGGTCGGGTCGGCAGGTGCGGCGGTGTCCACCGTCACGCTCAGCGGCGTCGAGTTTCCGGAGGCGTTACCCGCAGGGTCGGTAGCAGAGACGGTGAAGGTGTGCGGGCCATCCGACAGCGTTGTGCCTGCCGTCCAGCTCCAGCTGCCGTCCGGCTGTATCGTGACCGGCACGCCCGACGGGGTACCGTCGATGGAGACGATAACGGTGGTGCCGGGTTCGCTGGTCCCGGTGAGGGTCGGCGTGCCGTCGCGGGTGTAGAGCACGTTGTTGGTGAGCTGGCTGTCTGAAACGGCATTAATCTGCGGAATCTCAGGCGCAGCGGTATCGAGCGTGACGGTAAAGACCGCACTCGGCGCGCTGACGTTGCCCGCCGCATCCACGCCTGCAACGGTAATGTTCAGCGGGCCGTCCGTTTGCACTGGAAGCGTCAGGCTCCATTCTCCGTTAGCGACCACGACACGGCCCAGTTCGACGCCGTTGTTGTAGACGATCACTGTCTCACCGTTAACGCCGGTTCCGCCCACTGTCGGCGTGGTATCCGTGATGTAGCCCCCGTTAGGCTCGCCGCCCACGGCGCCAATCACTGGCGGAACCGGCGCCACGGTATCCACGGTGATCGTAATGGCTGCCGACGGGTCAGAGACGTTGCCTGCCTCATCGGTGGCGGTGGCGGTATAGACGTGGCTGCCCTCCGCAATATTACTGTCAGGGCGCCAGCTCCAGTTGCCGTTGCTGTCTACCGTGACGGTACCAACGATAGTTGGCGTGCCGCCGTTGACCGTGTCAGTGATGTTGATAACGTCGTTCGGCGTACCGGTGCCGCTCAGGACCGGGCGCGGATCGTTGGTGGTGCCGCCATCGGGAACGGGACCGGTGATCTGGGTGACGCTGTCAGTAATGACCGGTGCTGCAGGCGTAGCCGGCGGGTCGGTGTCAATGGTGATGGTGACCGGCTGCGACGGGGCGCTTTCGTTGCCCGTGCCGTCCACGTTGGTGACGGTCAGGGTGATGTCATAGGTGCCGCCGGGCAGCGGGGATGGCGGCGTCCAGGACCAGTTGCCGGCACTGTCCACGACAGCGTCGCCGATTTTGACGCCGTTGCCGTAGATCGTCACGGTATCGCCCGCCGTGCCGGTACCGCTCAGGGTCGGCGTGGTGTCGCGGGTGATTTCTCCCGGGTTCAGCGGCGTTTGCGTTGTGCCGCCGTCAGGATTGACGGTAATTGCCGGGATATCCGGCGTGGCAGGTGCGACGGTATCCACCGTCAATACAAACGGGCTGGAGATAGTGGTATTGCCGGCGGCATCCGTGGCGTGAACCGTCAGGGAATGCGGGCCGTCGGTGAGCGGGGTGACCGGCGTAAAGCTCCAGCCGCCGCTGCCGTCGAGGGAAGCGGTGCCGAGCAGGGTTGTGCCGTCATAGACGGTGATCACCGCATCCGCCGGAGCGGAGCCCTGCAGCAGCGGCTGGGTGTCGTCGGTGGTATCGCCGCTGGTGAGCGGGCCCTGAACGCCGCCGACGTCATCGGTCACGGTGGCAATGGTGGCAGCCGTTGGCGGTGTGGTATCGACGGTCAGGGTGAAGCCGCTTGACGGCTGGCTGGTGTTGCCCGCCGCATCGGTGGCGACAACGGTAAAGGTATGAGGCCCCTCCCCAAGCGGCACGGTGGGGGTATAGGTCCACACGCCGTTGTTGTCGACCGGGGCCGTGCCAAGAACGGTGCCATCCAGGCGGATGGTGACCGTCGAGCCTGGTTCAGCCGTGCCGTTGAGCGTCGGCGTGGTGTCGTTGGTGCTGTCGTTGGGGTTGAGCGCGCCGAGGCGCTCCGGCACATCATCCAGCACCTGGGTAATAACCGGGGCAGCAGGCGCGACGCTGTCAATTGTCAGCGTCCAGGTGTTGGAGACGCCGCTGGTGTTACCTGCCGCGTCGGTCGAGACGGCGGTCAGGGCGTGCGGACCCTCACCGATTGGCGAGGACGGCGTAAAGGTCCATGCGCCGAGACCATCGGCAACGGTTGTGCCAATTTCAACACCGTCCACGCGCAGGCTGATCGTCGCGTTTGCTTCGGCGGTACCGCTGAGCGTCGGGGTGGCGTCGTTGGTCGTGGCATTTGGGCCGAGTAAGCCAACAATTCCACCGGGCACATCGTCCACGACTTGTGAAATCACCGGGGCGTCAGGTGCCGTCCCGTCGACATTAATTGTCCACGCGGTTGATATTCCGCTCGGGTTACCGGCGGGATCCGTCGCCGTTGCCGTCAGCACGTACGTGCCATCGGTCAGCGGTGTGGGCGGCGTAAAGCTCCACTGGCCAGAGGAGGGAACAACCGTCGTACCGAGGACATCGCTGCCGTTATAAATCGTGATGGTCGAACCCGCCTCGCCCGTTCCGTTCACGGTCGGCGCCCGGTCGTTGGTAATCCCGTTCGGGCCCACGGGGCCTGTGGTGGCCTGCACGTCATCAATCACAGACACGATAATTGGTGCCTGCGGTGGGGTAGTATCCGGTGACGCGGCGGCGGTTGCGGGTCCCGTGTTGCCTGCGGCGTCGGTGGCGTCAGCGGTCAGGATTTCGCCGTTGAGCTTCGGTGGGGTCAGCGGCAGGCTGAAGTTACCCTGGCTATCGGCAACAACGGTACCGAGGGTGACATCGCCTTCACGGATGGTCACCGTGCTGCCTGCTTCCGCGATGCCGCTGATGGTGCCGCCATCATTCGAAACGACGAGGTTTCCAGGGGCTGACGGCGGGGTAGTATCCACAGTAAAGGTGACAGGTGCTGATGCCGTACTCTGGTTTCCGGCCGCATCGGTTTCAGTGACGGTTATGGAGTGTGTCCCGTCCGGCAGCGGAGCGTTTGGCGTAACGCTCCAGGTACCGTTGGGCTGCACCGTCGTTGTGCCAATCGCCACGCCGTTATCATAAATGGTGATGGTTCCACCTGGCTCGCCCGTTCCCGCCAGGAGCGGCAGTGAAGCATCCGTAGGCGCGCCCGACGTAATGGTCCCCCTGATAAGACCTGTATCGTCGGTCAGCACAATCGCGGTCGGGGCGTCCGGCGGAGTAAGATCCACCGTAAGAGTAAACACCGGTGAGGCTGGCCCGGTGTTGCCGGCGGCGTCGGTTGCCTTCACGGTAATCTGGTGAGTGCTTTCACTCAGGTCAACTGACGGGGTAAAGGTCCAGGTGCCGTTGCTGGCGACGATTGCCGTACCAATAGCGACTCCGCCGTCATAAATCGTCACGGTCGAGCCCGCCTCGCCGGTGCCGGTAAGCTGTGGGCGCTGATCGTTGGTGCTGCCGCCGTTGGTCACCGTCCCCGTCTGCGGGGCGATATCGTCGATTACACTGCCAATCGTTGGTGCATCGGGCGCGGTTATGTCCGGCGCGTTGAGCGTTGTGCCCGGGCTGGTATTCCCGGCGTTATCCGTCGCGGTGGCAGTCACCTGCTCGCCGTTGGTCAGCGGTGTTCCGAGGGAGACGGTAAAATTGCCGTCGCTGCCCGTTTTTCCGGTGCCAACGACATTGCCGTTCGCGTCTTTCAGCGTGATAGTGCTGCCCGGTTCGGCGGTACCGGTAACGGTCTTGCCATCTGAAGAGAACTTAATACCGGAAGGTGCATTCGGCGGCGTTGTGTCCGGATCGGCAGGATCGACGGGGGTGTTGGGGTTGGTGCTATTGTTATTACCGCCATCTCCACCACCGCCGCCGGTACTTGCCGCAGCCGCGATACCGCCTGCAGCGACAATGCCGCCGAGGGCCCATGGCCAGAAGGCGGCACCACCGGCATCACTTCCTGACGCCGCAAGCAGTACGTTCGTAGACGCGATAGATTCGTACGTCGCGGCCCCGGCCGGATCTTCAATCCACCATAATGCGCCGTTGCTGTCCTGCAGTACCAGCTGGCTCACGCCCTGCGCGTCCGTGACGTAGAAATTTTTTACAGTGATCACCTCGCCGGAGTGCAGCGTAACCAGCAGATCGTTACCACTTCGCGCGAAGTGGGAGACACTCGCTCGCTCGACGTGAAGCTCAACGATGGAGGAATGGCTCAGCGTGACCTGTGTGCCTTCCATTTTCGTTTCTACGCCAGTAAGTTTCGAGATAACAGAGATTTGGCTCATTTAGTTATTACTCCAGCAGATGTGTCATAAACGGCGAGCAAGACGAGCCATCTCTGCAGAAGGTAAAGGGCGCCCCCGGCGCAGTCGCTGTTATAACGCAGCACTGACCGTTTTTTTAGCGCGCACGATGCCCGCCAGGATTCAGAGTGGCAACATCAGAGCGAATCTAATTTTTTATGAAAGAGAACCGTTTTATTCGTGTTTTATGTTTTGTAAAACCCTGTAATTAATAGAGGAATTATTTTTGAGGATATAAAATTGATATAGACAGAAAACATGGGTTGTGCAAATTAAGCTTTCGCAAATAAGTGCGAAAACAAGGTGGAAGGCATTGGTATATTGATGTTGTCAATAATTATGATGGTGCAATCCTTTGTTTTATATGACTTTAATTTTAGTGTGTAATGTTTTTTTTAGCGTGGTTTACGCACTGCGATAATTGGTAGGGAATGTTTTGAATATAATGTAAAACTATATTGTTTAGGTTTGCTTAATGTTCATTTAAGTTAGGGTAATGTTTTTGATATAAAATATATTATGTCACTTGCACTATAAAATATATTCTTATGCGAGGTTAAAACTCTGCTATTACGCGAAATAATAACGTTAAGGAGAGGATGAGATAACCTGATTTATTTTCATTGGGCTACAACGTCAGCATGATTTTGCGACAGCAAAAAATTTACGGGGAGAATGAATAAAACTCATCAGTCGGACGTTTACTGACGTCACTCCCCACTCACCCTGGAGCTTTATATGAACACGACCTCGTTTCGTTTGATCCCGGTGCTGATTTTTTCCCTGCTGTCCCCACTGGCGCTGGCGATGGGCAATAATAGTACCGAGAGCAAAACGCCCGACTGTCCTGCCGGACAGGTGTATGACAGCGCTACTCAGAAATGCGTGCCGGACAAGAGCAGCAGCCTCAGCGACCAGGACAAAACCAACTATGCGTACCATCTCGCGAAGAAAGGAGAGTACCAGGCGGCGCTGAATCTGCTTGATTCGCTGAAAAATGGCAATACGGCTGAAGCGTGGAACTATCGCGGGTTCGCCACGCGCAAACTTGGCCGTACGGACGAAGGCATTGGTTACTATCAGCGTGCGCTGGCTATCGCCCCGGATTATGCCAAAGCCCGGGAATATCTCGGTGAAGCGTGGATGGTAAAAGGACGTCCTGACCTCGCGAAAGAACAGCTGAAGGTCATTGCCGGTATTTGTGGCCAGTCCTGTGAGGAGTACCGTGACCTGCAGGCCGCCATTAACGGACATCCGGAATCCTGATTTTCTCGTGGAGGGAAAGCCCATCGCTACCAGTGAGGTTCGTCAACAGTTAGCCGCACATCTGTCGCGTCTCTGGCGCTATGGGCTGGTGCTGTCGCGAAACAGGGATATCGCCGAAGAGCTGGTTCAGTCCACCTGCGTGCGTGCGCTTGAAAGGAGCAGCCAGTATACGCCTGGCACGCGCATCGACAGGTGGCTGTTCGCGATACTGCACTCCATCTGGATCTCTGAGCTTCGGGCTCGACACGTGCGTCAGGGACAGGGATTTGTGGCCAGCGACGAGCTTCTGGCACCGGACACCCGCGAACAGGATGAGACGCGTCTGCATTACCTTAAGGTGATGCAGCGCGTCAACACGCTGCCTGAAGCCCAGCGCAACGCGGTATTTTTGGTTTATGTCGAAGGATTTACCTACCAGGAGGCGGCGGACACCCTGGCGGTGCCGATCGGTACCGTGATGAGCCGGCTGGCAACGGCACGGGCGGCGCTTGCCAGGTCCGCTGACGCACTGCCTCCGGTAAAGGAGAAACGCTATTGAACGCGCACCGTTTTGCACCGCCCTATAACGACGACGCTATCGTGGCATGGATAGATGGCGAGATGTGCCGCGCCGACGCGCAGCATTTTGAAGAACAGTTGAAACGTGATGAACGCCTCGCCGGGCGAACCAACGAACTGATGAAAAGCAGCCAGGATTACGCCGGGGCGTTTGCCTCCCTGCTGGATGACGCGCCTCTGGAGACAATGCAGGCGCGTCTGGCTGCTATTCCCGAACCACAGTCCTCCACGGCGCCTGGCGTTAGCAGGCGGTCGCTGATTGCCGCATCGATCAGCTTTTTGATGATCGGCTCCGGGCTGGGCTATCTGCTGCGGCCCGCTTCCGCGCCAGCGGATGAGAACGCCCATATTCGCGACCTCGAAGCGCAATATATGTCCCTGTACAGCGTCGAGACGCTGCTGGATATGGACAGCGCAACGCCGATCCTGCAGCGTGGGCTGGAACGGGCCGCACAGGATATCGGCATAAAGCTGCACATGTCGCAGCTAGTCCTGCAGGGGGCAGAGTTGAAGATGGTGCGAATGCTGCGCTATGAAACCACCTCTATCGCGCAGATTGCCTGGATCAACGCCGACTTCGGCCCGATGGCGCTCTGTATTTCTCCTGTTGACGAGAAGACCAGGGCCTCTCTGCGCCAGGAGCAGCGGCACAGCATGAACCTGGCGTGGTGGCAGGAGGCGGGCTACCAGTTTGTCCTGATTGGTCGCAATCCGCCGTCTCACCTGCGGGGAAATGCGGAGCAGCTACAGCGGCTCATTTCAGGATGACGGCACGTCGTTTGTCTTAATCGCAATGGCGATGGCAATACGATCGTCCACGACCAGCGCAAACTTATCCATCCCGTAGGACGCGCGCGAGATCGCCGTGGTGGCATCCAGGGTGAGGACTTGCGCATGCGGGTCTTTCACCACGGCCTCCAGGAGCACCGGGCGGGCAATGTTACGCACGGTCAGCGTGCCGAACACCCTGAACCGTCCGTCACCCAGGGCGACCACGCGAGAGCTGATGAACTCGATAGTCGGGTAGTGCTCAGAATCAAAAAACATATCGCTTTTCAGCTGCCAGGTAAGCAGCTTGTTTGATGCCACCAGAGTTGCTACGGGAATGGTGACGTGAATATGATCGTCGACGTCGTTTTCCGGGTTGAGCGTCACGGCGCCCGTCACGCCGCTGAACGTCGCCCAGGAGAGGATGCCGCCGAAGGCATGCCACGATAGCCGAATGGCGGTGTTATCGGTGTCGATAATGTAGCTTTTTGGGGCAGCTAATGCCCACGGACAAAACAAAATCAGCACTATCACCAGGCGTCGCAGCATCTCAGGATCTCTTTTAAGGGGGCAGGGAGTAAACGCGTCACCCCCGGGATCTATTCGACTTTTGTGCGTCAGGGTGTTTTAACGATATCCACCGAGATTTCGACGGCGGCGATCGGGCCCCGGTTTTCCAGCCAGTGGACCGTATTATGGTCTTCCGGCCAACCGACGCCGGGACCGTAATCGGTGGCGATACCGTTACGATGATCGGTGATGGTCCCCTCAAGGATAAAAACGGTACCGGGGCGATCGATATGATCGTGCACCGGACCAAAGACCGCGCCGGGGGCGAGCGTCACCCTGCGCATGCGAAGCTGTCGACCGTCCATGCCTGCGATCTCCGGGCCCAGATCGACGATGGAAAGCAGTTCAACGGTAACGCCCTGGGTTTCTGGTGCGGTTTCTTTGTGGCTCATGACGGTGCCCTCCTGAAACAAGTTTAGCCTTCAGGAAGCAGGGTGGGAGGGAATAAAAAAGGCCGCGTATGCGGCCTTTCGAAGGGATTACTCAGTGACTTTCTTTTCCAGCTCGCTGGCACCTTCTTTAGTTTTGTTCCAGCCTTTCTCAGCGCCTTCTTTGGTGGCATCCCACCCTTTCTCGGTGCCTTGTTTGGTTTTATGCCAGGCCTTCTGGGAATCTTCGCTGACCTTGCTGCCAAAGCTTTCGCTTTTACCTTCCGCAGCGTGCTTCTGTTTCAGCTTCAGCTCTTCACCTTTATTCTGCTCTTCGTGCAGTTTTTGCTTCGCCTCGTTGGCGTTTGCGTTCGCCGCAGCGACGGTATCGTCAGTTGCATGTGTGGTCGCAGCAAATACTGGGGAAGCCAGCAGAACGGCAGATAATGCGATAATTGTTTTTTTCATAATATCCTCATTTAACGTTATCGGTTATGAGCGTGATTCAGCATGGCACAGGCGAAGCGGGATGGCTTTAGGAAAAAACTGTAATGAGATCAATGTGCCCTGATGAGGGGGATTTCGCCTGAGGATTATCCAAAGGATAAAAAGCCTATTTCAACAAGGGCGGCGAGGGCCAGGAGAATAAAGATTATGACGGTTATGGGTTTGTACATGTTGGGGTTCCTTCCGGGTTGGGGCGGCTAATCCGTAGCGCTGGGTGGGGTGTTTTTTTTATTCTCCATAGGAGGAGGGGAGGTGTTGTTGATGTTGGTCAAAGGGGAAGGGAGAACAGTGAGAATGGGGCACAAAAAAGCCCGTAGGATATGCATCCTGAACAGCCTTTTAAGCGAAAGAAATTCGGAATGAGCCACCCCGCATCTTTATCTCAGTTATTTGTCTTCAGGCTACGCCTGATGCCCTTTCCGTGAGGATAGATTTTGGTTTCCTGCGTGCAAAGCGAGCAACTTGAAATAATCACGCTACACAAGTAACATTTAAGTAACATTTGCTGTTGCAGCTGGGTTCTGCATCTCGTCCACGAGTCACCAGCGGGCGTCTTTTTCTGGAAACTAAGATGGACATTAAACAACTGAAGTACTTGATCGCGCTTGATCAGACTCGGCATTTTGGCCATGCGGCAACGGCCTGCCATATCACCCAACCAACGCTTTCTATGCGCATTCGCAATCTGGAAGAAGAACTTAATTTAACCTTGATTAAGCGAGGCCAGCGTTTTGAAGGTTTCACCCCGGAAGGGGTGCGTATTCTGGCATGGGCGAGGGCTCTACTGGCAGCATATGATGGGCTTGAGGAAGAAGCAGCGATTTGTCGTGGGCAGATCATTGGTCAGCTTCGTGTGGGTATGGTGCCGCTGGCCAGTCTCAATCCCATGCAGTTGATTAAGCCACTGGCAGATAAATATCCTGAACTGCAGTTCAGTCTGTTGTCTATGACTTCGGAACAAATCATAGACGGAGTGAGCCGTAATCAACTCGATCTCGGAATTTGCTATTTACATCATTTAGATAGCGATTTACTCAATGTGGCGTGGCTACCACAAACGCGGATGGGGTTGCTGCACGATAAGAAACATTTTCAGTTTGACGAATCAATACCCGATTGGGAAACCCTGGCCGAACTGCCGTTGGGTTTCCTGACCAAAGGAATGTACTATCGCGAATCGATAGAGATCAACTTCAAAGCTAAAGGGTTAACACCGAAATATGTCTTTGAGAGCGACTCAACCTTCCAGATCATCCAGGCCGTGCAGGCGGGGCTATGCTGCGCCATTATGCCTCTCAATAATGGGTTAGAAGAACTGGGTGATAATCTGGCTATTCTCCCCATACAAGCAACCGATGTTGATTCGAGGCTGGCACTTCTCATGCGTAACCAGCAACCGATCTCTTCGTTAGCGGAGAGATGCTTTGCCGATGCGCAGGAAATTTTAAGCCAATCTCTTGAGTCTTAGGGATGAAAAAATCGGGCTACCACTGGTAGCCCGAAGAGAACGTTAATGGGTTTTCATTCCAGCTGCGGTCATGAGCAGCTTAAATATCGTCGCAACCACACCCAAAGCCATTACACTGGCCGCCCAGATAATGACCAGCCACATCAATTTTTTCCAGAATGGGCGTGGTGTCTCATCAACGGTTTTCATTGAAGTTTTCTCCAGTGTTATTGCCATTAATGATAACCCTCACCTGTTTTGACTTTCCCTCGGAATACGTAGTAACTCCAGCTGGTGTACATCAGGATGACCGGGATAATCAACAAGCCACCAATCAGCATAAAGCCCTGGCTCTGCGGAGGAGAGGCTGCCTGCCAGATTGTTATTGATGGCGGTATGATATTTGGCCACATACTGATCCCCAGACCGCTGAAACCGAGGAATATCAATCCTAGCGTCAGCATGAAGGGGCCAAAACTTGCCCGACGGTTATAAGCACTACGAACAATACCCCAGCAACAAACGAGAACCAGTAAGGGTACCGGCAGGAAAAAGATGACATTTGGCATGCTGAACCAGCGAGAGGCAATCTCAGGATGAGCCAAAGGAGTCCAGACACTGATAATCGCGATGACGGCTAACAAGGCAATGGTTAAAGGAATGGCGAGCTCTGACATTCGACGATGCAGCGAACCTTCCGTTTTCATAATCAGCCATGTACAGCCGAGCAGAGCATAGGCCAGCACCAGCCCGACCCCACAGAACAGTGGGAAAGGTGCGAGCCAAACCAGAGCAGAGCCGCTGAATGCACGTCCGGAGACACTTAAGCCATTTAATAAGGTCCCAACGGCGACACCCTGACTGAATGTCGCCAGTACAGAACCGACAATAAATGCTTTGTCCCAGAGAGGCCTGTGTTCCGGCGTTGCTTTGAAACGGAATTCGAAAGCCACACCGCGGAAAATAAGGCCAAGTAACATTGCAGTAAGCGGAATACTGAGCGCATCAATGATGACTGCGTAAGCCAGAGGGAATGCGCCGTACAATGCCGCTCCCCCCAGTACCATCCAGGTTTCGTTGCCATCCCATACCGGTGCAACGGTATTCATCATCGTATCGCGATCGACATCGTGTTTATGGAACGGGAATAAAATACCGATCCCCAGATCAAACCCATCCATCACGATGTACATCAACGTTGCGAACACGATGATGACAAACCAGATAATTGACAGATCAATACCCATTATTTGTCTCTCCCACGTGTGACCAGGCTCTCACTGACTGCCGACAGAGGACGGGCAGGTGTGCCATCTGTTGTTTCCTGATGCTCATCAGCATGTACCGGACCTTTCTTGATGAGACGTACGAGGTACATATAACCGACACCAAAGACCGAGGTATAAACAACGATAAAAGCAAGCAGGCTGATAGACATATGTAAATCGCCATGCGAAGAAACGGCATCTCGCGTTCGCTGCACGCCGTAGACAACCCAGGGCTGGCGGCCAATTTCTGTAGTGAACCATCCAGCAAGCAATGCAATCAGCCCTGATGGACCCATGAATAGTGCGAAATAAAGGAACGGCTTAGAAGTATAGAGACGCCCTCTCCAGCGCAGCCAGGCACTGACGACCCCGAGAAGAACCATTAACATCCCTAAACCTGCCATCACGCGGAAAGACCAGAAAATGATGGTCGAGTTAGGACGGTCCTCTTTCGGGAAACTCTTCAGGGCGGGAACCTGCTTATCAAGACTATGCGTAAGGATTATGCTGCCAAGGTAAGGGATCTCGATTTTATACTTCGTTTCTTCTGCGTCCATGTCTGGCAGGCCAAACAGTACCAGAGGGGTTGCCTCCCCAGGTTTATTCTCCCAGTGACCTTCAATCGCAGCAATTTTTGCAGGCTGGTGTTCGAGGGTATTCAGACCATGTGCATCTCCGATAACAGCCTGGATTGGGGAAACAATTAAGGCCATCCACAACGCCATGGAGAACATTTTACGAATGGCTGGCGTATCATTGCCCTTCAACAGATGCCATGCCGCTGACGCTCCGACGAAAAATGCACTTGCCAGGAATGCCGCAGTGGACATATGCATGAGGCGGAACGGGAAGGAGGGGTTAAAGATAATTTTCAGCCAGTCAACGGGTATCACCACACCATTCTCAATGGCATAACCCTGAGGGGTATGCATCCAGCTGTTGGATGACAGGATCCAGAAAGTGGAAAAGAGTGTCCCCAGCGCCACCATACAGGTTGCAAAAAAGTGCAGCCCGCGCCCAACGCGATTCCAGCCAAAGAGCATGACACCAAGGAAACCGGCTTCAAGGAAGAATGCAGTCAGAACTTCATAGGTCAGTAATGGACCGGTGATACTTCCTGCAAACTGAGAGAAACCGCTCCAGTTGGTGCCAAACTGGTAAGCCATGACCAGGCCGGAAACCACCCCCATACCGAAGTTTACGGCAAAAATTTTTGACCAGAAGTGATAGAGCTCCTTGTAAGTGTCATTTCGTGTCTTTAGCCATAATCCTTCGAGCACGGCCAGAAAACTGGCCAGACCAATGGTTATCGCTGGAAAAAGTATGTGGAAGGATACAGTGAATGCAAACTGTATCCTGGCCAAATGGAAGGCATCTAATCCGAACATAGTTCACCTTAACCCCAATAATGCTGCAGGTACTTAATTGTTCCTTAGCAAATGAAAGATTTGCTAAGGAGCTTAGTTTGATGAAAAGCAATCATTTTTTGTATGAAGTGAAAACAATATGCTTGTTTGCGATGTAAGTAACATACTTGCAATTATATTGTTAATTACATGATTAAATATGTCCAATAGGTTGCAAATATGGGGTGATAGATAGAATCAATTACACAAATGTTGAAATTGCGTTATTGTTTTAGGAGTGATGTGTAGCTCATCAGAAAGTATTAATTGAGTTGAGAATTTTTCTTAATAGCAGAATTGGCTGTGTTTTAATTCTGTGAAAAATAAAGGAATAGTGCTTTGGTAAAGCAACAGGATAACGTCCCCGGTCCATCGCGTTAATAACTCCGTGGGTGGTTTTTTTAATCAACTAATAAACGCTCAGTTATAAGAGCGATGAATATTAAGACAATATTGGAGCTAAATATGAAAGTTAAAAAAAGATCTGTTCCCGGAGTTCACCCATACGATGGTCCAGCGGGGGGCTGGGGCGCCCTGAAAGCAACTGCGATTGCGGTACGTACTCAAATGGATACGCTGGAAGCGCCTCCTACATTGTTGCGTACCAACCAGCCGGACGGCTTTGATTGTCCGGGGTGTGCATGGCCTGATAAAGAACATAAATCCACTTTCCAGTTCTGTGAAAACGGTGCTAAGGCTGTCACCTGGGAAGCAACCAGCAAACGTGTAACGCCTGAATTCCTGGCGGCGAACACGGTGGCGAAACTCTTTGAGAAAAATGATTATGAACTGGAAGGATATGGTCGTCTGACCCATCCGCTCGCCTATGACGCAGCCAGTGATACTTTCCGCCCGGTATCATGGGAAGCGGCATTTGCCCGTATTGGGGAGATACTCCGTAGCTTGTCCCCGGAGGAAGTGGAATTTTATACCTCAGGCCGTGCATCCAATGAAGCGGCCTATCTGTTCCAGCTTCTCGCACGTGAATATGGAACGAACAATTTCCCGGATTGTTCGAATATGTGTCACGAAGCCACTAGTGTCGGTCTGCCACAATCCATTGGTATTGGTAAAGGTACGGTTTCTCTCGAAGATTTCGATAGTGCCGAAATGGTTATCTCAATTGGTCATAACCCAGGAACAAACCACCCTCGAATGATGGGTACTCTGCATGAACTTGCCAGAAAAGATGTGCCTATTGTGGTGTTCAACCCGCTTCGTGAAAGAGCGCTGGAACGTTTTGCCGATCCGCAAAGCGTCATTGAAATGGCAACTTACAGCTCCACAAACATTGCGTCATCTTACTACCAGGTAAAAGCTGGCGGGGATGCGGCTGCACTTAAAGGTGTGGCCAAAACGCTGCTTGAAATGCAGGAAGCGAAAGGTGATGTGCTGGATCTGGAATTTATCGAAAAGCATACAGAAGGTTTTAAAGAATTCGCTGATGATCTTAATGCGACCTCCTGGGAATCGATTGAAGCGGAATCCGGACTGAAACAGGCAGATCTTGAGCGTGTAGCCATTGCGTATGATAAATCAAAGGCCACCATCATCACTTACGGTATGGGGATCACTCAGCATAACAAGGGGACGGAGAATGTTCGTCTGATTGTCAACCTGCTGTTGATGAAAGGTAACATTGGTAAGCCTGGTGCGGGTGTATGCCCCCTTCGTGGACATTCCAATGTTCAGGGCAACAGGACTGTGGGGATCACGGAAAAGCCTTCTGAAGAATTTCTGGAAAAGTTGGAAGAAGTCTTCGGATTTGTTCCTCCCAAACATCATGGGCATGATGCCGTTCAGGCAATGCAGTCGATGATTGAGGGTAAGTCAAAAGCCATTATATGCCTCGGTGGTAATTTCGCGGTGGCATTACCGGATCACCGTCGTGGTTTCCCGGCCATGAAAGGTCTGGATCTCAGTGTTCATATCGGAACCAAGTTAAACCGCACGCATTTGTTGGTGTCAAAAGAGACGTTTATTTTGCCTTGCCTCGGTCGCACGGAGCTGGATGTCCAGGAGACCGGTCGTCAGGCTATTACGGTTGAAGACTCTATGTCCATGGTCCATGCTTCTTCCGGCAAACTTAAACCTGCATCAGAGTTTTTACGTTCTGAGCCTGCAATTATCGCGGGTATCGCGGAAGCAACATTGCCTGACACCAAGGTGGAGTGGGCTAATTTAGTCGCTGATTATGACAAGATCCGTGTCCTGATTGAGCAGACGATTCCGGGCTTTGATCATTACAACGAGCGGATAAGAAATCCGGGTGGTTTTCGTATGCCACTTCCACCAACGGAGCGAGTCTGGCCAACGCCGTCAGGGAAAGCGGTATTCTCCGTCTATCATGGCGTGCACGAAAATATTCGTGTAGACGGTAATGATATATTCAGAATGATTACGTTACGCAGTCATGACCAATACAATACGACGATTTATGCAATGGATGACCGTTATCGTGGTATTTTTGGTCGCCGTGATGTTCTGTTTATGAATGAGCAGGACATGGCGGATCAGGGGCTTGAACATGGCGATCGTGTCGATATAGAGACCGCTCTGGATGATTTGCCGGCACCTTTACGCCTGGAAGATATCACCGTTGTTGCTTATAAAATTGCACAAGGATCAGTAGGAGCTTACTATCCTGAGGCAAATGTCCTGGTTCCATTGGATTATATTGACCAGGAATGTGGCACACCGTCTTATAAATCAGTACCGGTAAAAATAACGCTTCGTACTAAAGAGGTGTTAAAAACACCTAATCTTTACGTGAAATAATCTATGAGCCCTCCAGATTATGGAGGGCTTTCTAAAGATGATTTGTCCTGTGCCGGAGTAACGCCAAAAGAGGTGTGGGTATTTTAACTATTCCTCCAATTTTACTGATTACGTTGTATAATTTACAGTGATGTAAATATTATCATGATCAGGCTTCCTGATAATATTTTCTCTCCTGTTGACGTAATTGATAATGTTGCTCGAACCAACCTTCGGCCTGTCTATCCGAGCAGGCCTTTTTTTTGGTAAAAGTAAATGGTCTTAGATTACACTTCTTTTTATATTTCTGCTGGTAGTTATGGAAGACTACTTCGGTACGATGTGATAGCAATGGATTATGAATCGTATTTAGTTAAGGTTTTCGATGAAAAAGACGACGCTGATTCACAGCAAAAAGCTCTCATTAAAATTGATGAATTTATATTAAGACGTAGCGATTTCAATCGCGAATTTGAAAAGAATGGTTTTGAAATATCGTTTAAATACAATCGCGCACCAAGTTTTGAAAGTTATCTCTATGTTAGTTGTCAGATACATAGAGAAAGAATAGAGAGTTCTACGGCGAAAGTTTTCCCCAAAAAAAAGATTACAAAATTGATAAAGAGAAAACCAATGCCTAAAATGCTTGGGGAACAGTCAGTATCATTGCTGATCAATTATTTAGATGTCACTACGCGGTTGCAGAAGAAAATAGAAAGCTTTCAAAGCGAAAAGGATCATGATGTCAGAATTGTTGATATTTGGGATCGTTTGAACGAAAGCGAGAAAAATGAGCTGCTTGCCGCAATCAGAATATTTACTGGGCAGCCTGATAGCGATGAAAATGAGGTTTAGGGTGTAGACGATCTCAATGAGTAAAAGTTATAGTATTCAAAGGTATCATATTAATGCATAAGATAATTTCTGATAACAATGATAACTCGCATGCCTTTCGCAATGTGTCACTCTGGAAGCGAGAAAACCTTTCTTTTGTCCAACAAGATGTTCTGGCAGAAGAGGTACCGGTTGCATTGGTTTATAACGGAATCTCGCATGTCGTAATGATGGCTACACCCAAAGACCTGGAATATTTTGCGCTTGGTTTCTCTTTATCTGAAGGCATCATTGAACAACCGAATGAAATTTATGGTGTAGAGATTGAGCCTGTTTGTAATGGTATTGAAGTCCGGGTAGAGTTGGCCAGCAGATGTTTTATGGCGTTGAAGGAACGTCGACGTTCTCTGGCGGGCAGGACCGGGTGTGGAATATGTGGTGTTGAACAACTCGGCGATATCGGAAAACCACTCATTCCCTTACCTTTTACACAAAAAATAAGTCTCTCTCATCTGGATTTAGCTCTGGGAACATTATCGTTATATCAACCGGTTGGATCTTTAACTGGTTGTACTCATGCTGCTGCGTGGATGTCGACATCGGGAATTCTTGATGGTGGGTATGAAGATGTAGGAAGACATGTGGCACTCGATAAACTACTCGGCAGTCGATCAATGAAGAATGGGGAGTGGCAAAATGGCGCGGCACTGGTTTCCAGTCGGGCTAGCTATGAAATGGTACAGAAAGCTGCTGCATGTGGGGTAGAAATACTTTTCGCTGTCTCTGCAGCAACCTCTCTTGCGGTCGAAGTGGCTGAACGTTGTAACCTTACGCTTGTCGGATTTTGCCGTCCAGGTAAGGCAACCATCTACACGCATCCACAACGACTGACATTATAAAATTCTCTTAATGTCGTATTTGTATGCTACTCAGTTGTATCCTAATCTTTAAATAGATATATGTTATTTTTTATTGTGATAATGGAGGGGTATTTTGTTCACACATGTAACAGTAACACACAATCAACAGAATCGCGGTTTAAGTGAAGATTTTTTTGAAATTGATGAAAAATGGGAGTTATATATTAATTCGCACCACATCGTTGATTTCTATAGAAAGGCCGGGAGTTCTTATACCCTTATTACACTCATCAATGGCGATGTGTATGGAGTTCAACAAACACCAGAAGAATTATATGCTATTTTGAAAGCTTGAGTTGTAAATGTCCTGTCTCATTAGTCTGGTGAGATAATGTTTAGTAAGGTCCTCTTTAGTATTCTGTAAAGAGGTGCTGTGTGTAAATACTAATGGTTCAGGGTATTTTTTTAACTATTCTGAACCATACTTTTTACCTTAAAGGGGGCTTTCAGTCTGGTAGTAGGGTAAAAACCGTGCAACCCTCTGATTTTATGGGGTCTTCTGCTTTAAGCAAGTATTTACTTAACAGTGACTGAATTAACAATGTATTTCCTGCAGCGCTGAGTTGAAGCGGCTTTATGAGCACGCCATGCTTGTTAAATGAATCAGCTAACGCTGCCTGGCCTACATAGATAACAGACTCTGTTATATCGATATTGGGCTGATTTTTTTCTTCACACTCAGGCAGTACATAACCACGCCATCCGTTATCTTTTAACTCGTCGAAGAATTGCGTAAAGCGAAATAAATGGCTGTATTTTTCATTCTCAATTGATTGTATTGCCAGAACACTTGCCGCTTTTTTATATAACTCCGCTTTCTGGCCATAACGTTTTCCCTGATTCAGAAACCAAAGGATATCCTGTGCAAATGGTTTCGAAAATAACTTATACTTTTGGGCGTTTAAAAGCCAGTTCATGATAAACATATGCTCTTGAGAAGGGGTTATGATTTTCCTTTCCTGATGGGCAAGTTTAACAGCGATAATAATACACCACGAAAGATGTGCTAATTCATAGCTGGCGGTATTTTTGTAGCTGATCAAAAGTCTTTCCTTATTGCCAGAAAAGCTAGCAAGAAGTATAAATGTCTAAAAAATCATGTTGCATCCAGTAAATATTTACTCACCAGTGCTCTGCTGCCTGGCGATCGCTATCCCGAGCATCAACCCAGCGATCGCCTTCCGGCGTGGCTTCGCGCTTCCAGAACGGCGCTCTGGTTTTGAGGTAATCCATAATGAATTCCCCTGCCGCAAACGCGCTGCCGCGGTGCGCGCTGGTCACCCCGACGAAGACAATCTCCTCGCCAGGCCACATCTCGCCGATGCGGTGAATTACCGTGATGCGGCCGAGCGGCCAGCGGCCCCGCGCCTCGTCAACAATCTCCGCCAGCGACTTCTCTGTCATGCCGGGATAATGCTCCAGCGTCAGCGCCTTCACGCTGTCGCCGAGGTTGTGGTTGCGCACTTTGCCAGTGAAGGTGACAACTGCGCCGTCTTCATCGCGTTCCGCCAGCCAGCTGTATTCGGTCCCCACGTTAAAACGCCCGGGGCTCACCAGAATTCGGGTGTCAGCCATCTTAGCCCCCCGTTACCGGCGGGAAGAAGGCCACTTCATCCCCTTCGGCCAGCGGGTGGGTGAATTCCACCAGCGTCTGGTTAACGGCGGCCAGCAGCTTGCCTTCCTCCAGCGCCAGCGCCCAGCGGTCGCTCTGTGCCGCGAGATGCGCCCGCAGGGCAGCAACGTTTTCAAAAGACGCATCCAGCGTCAGGCTGTCGGTATTCACCAGCTCGCGCACCTGCGCAAAAAAGAGCACCTTAATCATGGCTGTCCACCTTAAAATCACCGGATTTTCCGCCGCTTTTTGCCAGCAGGCGAACCGGGCCAATCACCATATCTTTCTGCACCGCTTTGCACATGTCGTAGATGGTCAGCGCGGCGACGGAGGCCGCCGTCAGCGCCTCCATCTCCACGCCGGTTTTGCCGGTTAAGCGGCACAGCGATTCAATCCGCACCCGATGGTGCTCCGGCTGCGCCTGCAGGTTCACCTCCACCTTGCTCAGCATCAGCGGATGACATAGTGGAATTAAGTCCCAGGTGCGTTTGGCAGCCTGAATCCCCGCGATGCGCGCGGTGGCAAAGACATCACCCTTGTGATGGCTGCCGTCGATAATCATCGCCAGCGTCTCCGGCAGCATGGTGACGAACGCTTCGGCGCGCGCCTCGCGCACCGTTTCGGCTTTGGCGGAAACATCCACCATATGCGCTTCACCGGCGGCGTTAATGTGGGTCAGTTGTGACATAGCTTATTTCTTTAAATGGGGATGGAAATTACACGGACGGGTACGGGCGTCCAGCTGCGGGGCGATGATATTTTCCCACGCGGTGCGGCAGGCTTTGGTCGAGCCCGGCATGGCGAAAATCAGCGTTTTGTTAGCCACCCCGGCAACGGCGCGCGACTGCAGCGTGGAGGTACCGATCTCTTCAAAGGAGAGCATGCGGAACACCTCGCCGAAGCCTTCCACCTCGCGGTCGAACAGCGGGATAAGCGCTTCGGGGGCCTGATCGCCTGCGGTAAAGCCGGTGCCGCCGGTGATCAGCACCACCTGAACCTCATCGCTGGCGATCCACTGAGAGACCTGCGCGCGAATGGCGTAGCGGTTCTCCTTCACGATCGCTTTATCGACGATGTGATGCCCCGCGTCATGGGCCGCCTCGCGCAGCCAGTGGCCGGAGGTATCATCCTCTTCGCCACGGCGATCGGAAACGGTAAGGATAGCAATGCGTGTCGGGATAAATTCTGCGCTTACCTGACTAATTTTCTGTTTCCTTCTTAAGCCTGATTACCCGCCGATGTAGGACAGGTTCTGAGTAATGCCGGTATTGCCCTGATGCAGGAAATGGGTCTGTTTTTTATGCGTCAGTGCTTCGGTAATCCGGGCTTCCAGTTCGGCCTGTTGCCGGTCATCAACCATCAGGTCCCTCAGGTCTACGCCTCCATCCCCGAACAGACACAGATGCAGTTTGCCCACGGAGGAGACGCGCAGGCGGTTGCAGCTGGCGCAGAAATCTTTCTCGTAAGGCATGATAAGCCCGATTTCCCCTTCGTAATCCGGGTGGCAGAAGACCTGCGCCGGGCCGTCACTGCGCTGGCGGATCTGGTGGATCCAGCCGCGTTTCAGCAGCTCGTCGCGCAGCACCATGCCGGAGATGTGATGGCGGCGGAACAGCTCGCTGCCCTCGCCGGTTTCCATCAGTTCAATAAAACGCAGCTGAATGGGACGGGATTTAATCCACGCCAGGAAGGTATCAAGCTGGTGATGGTTTACATCACGCATCAGCACCGTGTTGACTTTGACTTTTTCGAAGCCGGCCGCAAATGCTGCATCAATACCGTCCATGACCTGCTGGAATTTATCCTGGCCGGTAATGGCATGGAACTGGCGGGCGTCCAGACTGTCCACGCTGACGTTGATGGCGGTTAAGCCCGCATCGCGCCAGATCGCCACGTCGCGCGCCATGCGGTAACCGTTGGTCGTCATCGCAATCTGGCGGATACGTTCGTTTTCACGTACCGCGGCAATGATGTCGGGAAAATCGCGGCGCAGCGAGGGTTCGCCGCCGGTCAGACGCACTTTTTCGGTGCCGAGCTCTGAGAAGGCACGCGTGACGCGGCGCACTTCATCCACGGAGAGAAAGCCGTTATTGGTGACGTTGCCCGGTTTGTAGCCGTCGGGCAGGCAGTAGGTGCAACGGAAATTGCACACATCGGTAATCGACAGACGTAAGTAATAAAACTTACGCGCGAAAGCATCTGTAAGTTGTGAGGTCATATACACTTTTCCAAATACGGGAGGCGTGGTTATTTCTTCCCACACCCTGGCAACAGCGTGGCTGTTACGGCCAGAAAACCATATCTTGCGACACAGGTCTAAAGGCTAGAGTGTTAACTGATAATTTGAGTATAACGCGAAATAAATAAATGCGACATAAAATTACGTTATGTTAATTTTTATATAACGGCTCCGTAAATAACCACCTTGAATTTATGGTTAGTGATAGATTCTATTTATAATGTAATAAGCGCCGCTTACTACCAACATGCTTTCATAATGAATGAAGGGGAGGGCGTTAATGCTCTTAGATTAATTGGAGGGTAATGGTGGTTTTATATGAAGTGAATTTATTTTTTGATTTGGAAAATCATTAGCCCCCTTGTTTATAATAAAGGGGGCTTTCAATTTCTTGATTGTTTCTACGTGAGATTGTAATGACTATTAGGTTGATGAATTGGCGGTAGTGGTTTTTGTTTAGTCATATCCATCAGATTGCGTTCTATTGTATTGCAAATAGCATTGAGGGGTAGGTCATTTGATTCTGTACCAAATGGTTTTTCAAGTTGCTCAGCAAGAGCATCCCATGCCAGAAAAGCATACGATATAAAGACAGAGACAAAGGGGGTCATATAGCGTAAGTCAGTTACCAGTGCGAAAGGCAACAGAGTACAAAACAGATACACTGTTCGTTGCAAAATCAGTGTGTAAGCGAAGGGGACCGGGGTGTTCGCGATCCTTTCACATCCACCCTGTACATGGGATAGTTCATTAATGCTGCTGCTAATGAGGTTAAAGTGAATGTCGCTAATTTGCCCATCTTTATTTATTTTGGCTATTTCTCTGTTAAGTAAAAGTAGTATTTTGTTGGTTGGGTAAGCACTGTTCATGACAGAAAGAAAAACTGATTTTGGCAGGATTCGATACACATCATAAGAAGCTTCATTGTTTCTTAATTGGTTTTTTAAACTCCAGCTAAAGGCTATAAGATAATCACAGATGGTCTTATGCAGATTTTTATCATCCGGGACAAGGTTAATGACAAGGCGCATTATGTTGCGCTGTGCAATTATCATGGTACCCCAT
Source organism: Enterobacter pseudoroggenkampii (assembly GCF_026420145.1). Taxonomy (NCBI): domain Bacteria; kingdom Pseudomonadati; phylum Pseudomonadota; class Gammaproteobacteria; order Enterobacterales; family Enterobacteriaceae; genus Enterobacter; species Enterobacter pseudoroggenkampii. Next base: position 89,474 of record NZ_JAPMLV010000004.1, on the reverse strand, counting down.
AATGCTCTGGCTTCAATGAAACGGCTGTAGGTTGCATTATTCCTGAAGCCTAAGAAAATTGCGATCGCGATACCCAGCAAACTGAATGGTGCAACGGTAAGATGAATCCCTAGTTGCTCATACCACTGGAACAACACAATGGCTACAATCGACATACCTATATTGAGCGAAAGTCGGAAAATGATGCTGGACAAGACAGAACCATGCCAGGTAAATAGACGGATGAACCAGTGTTGTGGTGGACGCACAATCATTAATATGAATCCTTAAACGCTCTTTATTATGAAAGAGCAGGCTCAGGTTTCGAGCCTGCTTTGATTTACTCAAAATCAGTTTTTTGCATTTTCCTGATTTTCATCCACACTGTCATTCTCTTTTTTTACTGGAATTGTTTCATTCTTAAACACGACGGTTTCAGTACTGTCATCGTAACCAATGCTGACCGTATCTCCTGATTTGAGTTGATCGCTGAGGATTTCTTTTGCCAGCCTGGTTTCCACTTCCTGGCGAATCTTACGTTTGAGTTCACGCGCCCCAAAGTCGGGCTGATAACCGACTTCAACCAGATGTTCAATGAGGGAGTCATCGAGTTTGAGTGAAATGTCCTGTGCGGCTGCAGTGCGAGTCAGTCTGTCGAGCTGAATCTGGACAATCAGACGGATGTTCTCCTGCGACAGCGAGTTGAACACAATCACTTCATCGATGCGGTTAAGAAACTCTGGACGGAAATGGCCTTTCAGCAGTTGCATTAGCTCTTCATGCAGGACTTTCGGCGTTTTTTGCTCTTCTTCCGGTAATCCGGCATTAGCCATAATGAGAGCCGAACCAAGGTTACTGGTAGCAATGATGGTGGTATTACTGAAATCAATTACCCGGCCCTTACCGTCGGTTAATCGGCCATCATCGAAAACCTGCAACAGAACGTTGTAAACATCGGGGTGCGCCTTTTCGATCTCGTCGAGCAGTATCACGCTGTATGGACGACGTCGAACTTTTTCAGTCAACTGCCCCCCCTCATCATAACCAACATATCCTGGAGGAGCACCGATCAACCGGGCGACAGTGTGTTTCTCCATATATTCAGACATATCAATACGAATTATGGCCTGTTCATCACCAAATACGGCTTCGGCAATGGCCTTGGCTAATTCCGTTTTCCCCACGCCTGTCGGACCAAGGAACAAGAAGGTTGCAATCGGACGATGGGCCTGTCCCAGACCGGCTCTGGAGAGCCTGACTGCATCGCTGACGGCTGTGACTGCCTGATCCTGCCCAACGACTCTTTGTTTCAGGAGTTCTTCCATATTGAGCAGTTTTTTTCGTTCTTCCTGGGTCAAATCGCTAACGGGTATACCGGTCAGTCTGGAGACCACTTCCGCCACAGCAGCAACAGTCACTTCAAGGGTTTCGGAGCCCGTTTTGTTCTTCCACGCTTCTGTCTGTTGTTCAAGGGATTCCTGCTTAGCGGCAATGTCACTTTCAAAACGTTTCACCTCGTCAAAAAGTTTACGGGAGGAGGCGTAATCTCTTTCACGTTTCAGATGCGCGATTTCAGCCTCAAGCTCCTGAATTGCAACAGGTCGTGAACTGGCACCAATACGAACGCGTGCTGCAGCCTGGTCGATAAGGTCAATGGCCTTATCCGGAAGAAAACGAGACGTTATGTATCGGTCTGATAGCTCAGCAGCTGCAACAAATGCATCATCTTTGAAAGTGACCTGATGGTGGGCTTCAAGTGTGTCTCTGAGTCCACGAAGAATAACAATCGTCTGATCTACTGTTGGCTCTTCAACCAGAACTGGCTGGAAGCGGCGCTCAAGCGCTGCATCTTTTTCGATATGCTTCTGGTACTCATTTAATGTTGTCGCCCCGATTAGGCTAAGTTCTCCGCGTGCCAGAGCAGGCTTCAGGACGTTTGCAATATCGAGCCCACCTTCGCCTCCACCCTGACCCGCACCAACTATGGTATGAAGCTCATCAATAAAGAGAATCAGCTCTCCCTTTTTAGCCGTCACTTCATCAATCAGTTGTTTAGCCCGTTCCTCAAACTCCCCACGATACTTGGCTCCGGCTACCATCGAGTTCATATTGATCTCGACGAGACGTTTATCACGCAGAACTTCAGGCACATCACCTTTGACAATTCGTTGTGCCAGCCCTTCAACGATCGCCGTTTTACCTACACCGGGTTCACCAATGAGTACCGGGTTATTCTTCTTACGGCGAGCCAGAACTTCTATCGTATTTTCAATCTCTTGTGCACGCCCGAGGACTGGATCCAGCTTACCAGCTCGCGCCATTTCAGTGAGGTCCCGACCAAATTTATCAAGGTTTGGCGTACCGGTAGGGGTATCAACACGGCCATCTTCGGCGCCTTTACCTACGATTTTCACAACTTTCTGGCGAATTGCCTCGGGAGAGATCCCATATTTCTTGAGTAATGCACCCGCTACGCTATCGGGAACTTCACTCAGGCCGATCAGTAAATGTTCTGGTCCTATATAAGAATGCCCTAGTTCACGGGATGCCTGAAACGCGTACATGAACGCTTTTTTAAGGCGGGGCGATATTGACAGGTCACCAGGTGCGCTACCGGTCTCAGTTGCGCCACTATAAGCATTCTGATCGATATAGCTTTTAATATCGTCCGGGGATATTTTCAGGTCTTTAAACAATGCGGTACAGACGTCAGCATCAGAAAGTACGTACAGAAGATGTTCCGTATCCAGTTCGCTACGATTAAGCTGATGAGCTTTTTCTGCCGCTCGCTGTAACAATTCCAGTGACTGCTTACTGAATGCTTCCGTTGTATCGACCGACTCACGTGGTACTTCACCAAAAATTCCCTCGTCATCATTATCGCGAGGGCTATTGCCAAAACCATTGAAGAAGCCAGAGAGCCCACCTCTTCCCAGCAATGAGTCGAAGGGGTTCATGATGTTCTGATGTCGCATTAGCTGGCGGTAATCATAATCACAGATATCAATTGTCTTACGTTGACCATTCTGAACCACGGTGACGCGGCTGGTAGCCGGTCTTGCCTGACAAATATCACACAATGCGGGCATATTTCGCCTCCTGATTAAAAAATGGGTGCTCCGTAAAAGCCCCGTTTTTAAGCGTAGCAGAAGGCAAATCTGCCGTTATGGCTGGCTATGAAACATCATGTATCTTTAAATTAAAGAATGGCACAATGCTAATGAGATAGGACATGATTTCTGTTTGTAACTGCTCATACGCCATCCACTCCGTAAACGATGTAAAAGCATAAAATTCAACAGGTAAACCATAAACCGTGGGTTGTAACTGACGGACCATCAATGTCATCTGCTGACAGATAGCATCATGTTGACGTAAATACGCACAGGCATATTGCTGGAAAAGCTCAACGTTAGTATGGGCATTGCTTTCCATCTCCGTCAGTTGAGGTAAAGATGGATTTCCAGTAATGGCCTGTTTTTCTTCAGGGTTAATATATTTAATCGTTTTAATATCAATATTAATCGTGCGTTGAAAGCGTCTGGCATTATGCTCAATCATATAACGCCAGTTTTTGAATGCCCCTGAAACCAGGGTGTAAGTGGGTATTGTCGTAATGGTATTGTCAAAGTTGAGTACTTTGACCGTCGTTAACCCAATATCCTGAACAGTTCCATTCGCACCCAGTTGGTCAAGTTCAATCCAGTCTCCAGGTCGCAACATATCATTCGCAGAAAGCTGTATGCCCGCAACCAGGCCAAGGAGCGGATCTTTAAACACTAACAGTAATACCGCTGCCACAGCGCTCAGTCCACTGAGTAAGATAAGCGGTGACTTATTCAATAGTAATGAAATCAACAAAATAGCGTAAACTACAGCGCCTGTTAGCTTAAGGCTCTGTTCGATACCCCGATAAGGTAACCCACTGAGTTTATTGCTGCTTTTGTAAAGTTCGCAGCCAACATCTATAAATGAATAAAATGCCAGCAAGGCAAAGGTAAGCACCCACAGTCGTGCCCCCAGGAGTATAAAATCCAGTATTTTATTTTCAGGTGATATCACCAGAGACAGCTGTGCTGTCAGCACTATGCCTTGCAGGGTTAATACTGTGTAACGGAACAGATGATGGTGAGTAATGATCTGCAGTCGGGATGACCGAAGTTGCTCTGCTTTTCTGTCCAGAAAGGGAAGTACCACATAGTGTGCGATGCAGTGCAGGAGGATAAAGATAACTATCACCCGAATGACGGGTATATCACTGTGCAGTAGGGTGCTTAGTGCATTCTGAAAAAAATTAGGGTCTTTGATTGCTTGTATCATTTTCTGGTTGTTCTGGCCTATGGCTTCATCGAAGCTGCGATTTTATAGTAAATATCTTGCCCATAGAATCCTTTTGATTGATGAGTGGGTCATAATAAAACGTTTATTATCAGATGGATATTTAATGTATAAAAAATCCACATTCAAATATGAACTTGTGGATAAGTTTGTTGTCGAAACTCCGTATTACTGTAATAGCCCGGCATAGTGAATATGTCACTTATAGCGAGGATCTGAATGACGAAAGAAATGACTAACTTAGCGTTAGCACCTGTTGGCAATCTGGAGACCTACATTCGAGCAGCGTACTCATGTCCCATGTTGTCACAAGAGGAAGAACAACGTTTAGCCAGCAACCTGCAAAAAAATGATGATCTTGACGCAGCAAAACACCTGATACTTTCGCATCTGCGTTTTGTGATTCATATCGCAAGACAGTATTCTGGTTACGGTTTACCGCAAGCCGATTTAATTCAGGAAGGAAATGTCGGTCTGATGAAGGCGGTGCGACGTTTTAACCCGGACGTTGGTGTCCGACTGGTTTCGTTCGCGGTTCACTGGATCAAGTCTGAAATTCATGAGTATGTATTGCGTAACTGGCGCATTGTGAGAGTTGCTACAACTAAAGCGCAAAGAAAATTATTCTTCAACCTGCGCAAAACTAAACAACGACTCGGCTGGTTTAAGCAGGATGAAGTGGACATGGTCGCCCAGGAGCTGGGGGTTTCGGTAAAAGACGTCCAGGAAATGGAGTCCCGCATGTCAGCACAGGACATGGCCTACGATATATACCCGGATGATGAATCAGATAACCATCGGCCTGTTTCTCCTTCGCTCTACTTGCAGGATAAATCCTCGGATTTTGCCGGAATGATTGAAGAGGATAACTGGGAGAGTCAGGCATCAGACCGTCTGGTTGTCGCAATGGATACCCTGGACCTGAGAAGCCAGGAGATCATCCGGGCACGCTGGCTTGACGACGAAAATAAAGCCACACTAAATGAACTGGCGGAACGCTACGGTATATCAGCAGAACGTGTAAGACAGCTCGAAAACAACGCCATGAAGAAATTACGCATGGCGATTGACATATAACACTTGATGTTCTGGTGACGGCCATAAAAACGGGGCGTGTCATTTGCGAAAAAAACACTACACGAATGATATGGCAGCAGGGCTGCTGATGTCGCAGCCCTGAACGTTAACCGTTGTTGCAAACAAAACTCTTCTGTATGACTCAGTTGACCGACCGCCATAGCTGGCCGGCATCCTTATTACTGTTAGCCCTCGGTCTTGTGGCTGGGCTCTGGTTGGGGTTCGACGCTATCAAGAAAACTGGACGTCGGAATAAAAAATAACGCTCCGGTAATCGCACGGCTGACATCCAGGATCCGGTCATAGTTACCCGGTGGATTGCCAATGAACATGTTCTCCAGCATGCGCTCAATACGTTCAGGTTTCCTGGAGTAACCGATAAAGTAGGTTCCGAACTCGCCTTTGCCGGGGTCGCCAAAGGGCATGTTATCACGCAGGATATCAACGTCTTCGCCATCTTCTTCAATACTGGTCAGCACGTTATGAGCGTAGCTGGGTTTATCTGCATCCTTCAGCTCAACATCCGATAGCTTTTCGCGGCCAATGATTTTTTCCTGCTGTTCAACAGGAATGGCTTTCCATTTATCAAGATCGTGCAGGTATTTCTGAATAATGACATAACTTCCGCCAGAAAATGCCCCATCCTCATCACCTATCAATGTCGCATCCACCGCGCTCTGAGCGACCGGGTTTTCAGTACCATCAACAAAACCAAGTAGATCTCGATTATCGAAATAACGGAATCCCTGTACGGAATCAACAACGGAAACAGAATTTCCAAGGTCCGATAGTATCCGGGTGGCTAATTCGAAGCAGAGATCCATACGGTTTGCCCGGATATGAAATAACAAATCTCCGGCCGTAGAAGGTGCATGATGGACGCCATTGATCTCACGGAAGGTATGCAAATATTTAGGTTTAGCATCCCCAAAAAGGCGACGCCATCCTTCCTCCCCGAATCCCAACACACAAGACAGGCCACCATCAGCTATACGAAACCCTACCCCTCTGACAAGGGAGGATAGTGTTGCACAGAACGTGCGTACGGTAGTTTCAGCAGCGGTACCGGGGTTAAGGGTCACAACCAGGAATATGGCTGCACTAGTAAGTTTCTCATCTACAGCCTGGGAAACTGATTGCGAAAATGGACAGGCCACCTGAACTCCTTGAAATGCATAGGTTATATGGAATCGTTATCATTTGATGATCAAATGAAGATTTTTATGAGCATACATTATGCGCACCTAAGGCTACGTTCAACCGGGAAACAATGTTTACGATGTTTATCGCGGGCTCAGTTTTGCGGAGGAGCAGAAACGGCTTGCTGCATCGTGCCGCTGAATTACGGCTACTGCTCCATCAATATCGGCGATGGGCCGCTTATGCGGTGGTGAAACTGGGAAGGGGAGAACTCTTTGAAGCGCCAGGCATACTGGCATTCTTCCGAAAGCAAGTTCAGGGACCTATGCTGTACCGTCGAGCAAATCTACCGCAACGTAGGGGCAGCCCGTTGGGCGGTCCTTGCCTTGCTGAAAGCCGGAACCCGAGCCTGAAAGATTTTGGTCTGTTCCGCACCCGAGTTCAGACGATGTTTGCTAAAAAAATGGTCGTCTGAATTTCGGTTGTGAGGTTCTTACTGAGTGCTTAGATTCATTTTCAATCTATCGAGAGGATATGAATATGAACTTTGCAGAACGCCACTATCAGCATGAGCCTCTTCTTATCGCCAACGTCTGGGATGCCGCCAGTGCTGTCGCAGCGCAAAAAGCAGGCTACCAGGTTCTGGGAACGTCCAGTGCAGCTATAGCGTCCACACTGGGATATGACGACGGCCAGGGAATGCCGTTTGATGAGTTATTTTATATGGTCACCCGGATCCGGGCTGTCAGCAACCTGCCATTGAGCGTTGACATGGAAGCAGGGTATGGTGATTCAGCCGAAGAGATAGCAGACAATCTGCGGCGCCTTGCTCAGACAGGCGTCGCAGGCGTGAACCTCGAAGACAGCCGAGTCATAAACGGGGTTCGTCAGCTTGACGATGCCTCTGATTTTTCCCGTAACCTGAGAGCAGTGTGCAATATGCTGAGAAGGGAAGATTATCATCTGTTTCTGAATATCCGGACTGACACGTACCTGCTCGGGCATGAAGACGCGTTGCAGGAGACGATATTAAGGGGTCAACGCTATAAAGCTGCAGGTGCCGACGGCCTTTTTGTTCCCTGCCTGACGTCAGAGAAAGACATTAGCCTCATAGCAGAGGCAACGGGATTGCCCCTGAATGTCATGTGTATGCCCGATCTACCGTCATTCGACAGGCTGAAACGGGCCGGGGCAAGCCGCATTTCACTGGGCAATTTTGTTCATTCAGCGATGCAGTCAACGTTGACTGATGTCATGCATGCGATCCGAGCGCGTCAGACGTTTGAAGGACTTTTTAGTGATGAAAATAACCGATAAGAATTTATGCGATATCTGGTATCAGGCATTACTTGAACGTTCTTCAGAATATACTGGCGTGTTTTTTGTTGGCGTCAAAACCACTGGCGTATTCTGCATTTCGGTATGCCGGGCGCGAAAGCCCAAACGCGAAAATGTCGAATTTTATAAAGATGCCAAATCTGCCCTGGCGGCTGGCTTTCGTCCCTGTAAGGTCTGCAGGCCCGCTGAAAATGCGCACAGCGCGCCATTATTCGTTGAGCAGGCGCTTGCGCTTGTCAGGCGCGATATTAAATCCCGTGTAGCAGACGCGGAGCTTCGTCAGCATGGCATCAGCCCGGAGCGGGTAAGACGCTGGTTCCTGCAACATCACGGCATCACTTTTCAGGCTTTCCAGCGAATGCAGCGGGTGAACGTTGCCCTGCAGGAGCTGAAAAGCGGACGAGCGGCGACTGACGTTGCGCTGGACAATGGCTATGAATCCCTTAGCGGCTTTGGTTACACCTACAAGCGGCTTACTGGCGCAGCGCCGACTCAGGCAACCCAGGTGATAGTCATTCACCGGTTTACCACGACGCTTGGACCGATGTTTGTCTGCGCGACAGAGCAGGGAGTCTGTCTGCTGGAGTTTACCGATCGCCGGATGTTGGAAACAGAATTCCGCGATATACAGCGTTTATTTAACGCCAGAATCGTCACCGGTGAAAACAACCATACCCGACAGACAGTAAAAGAGGTCGGCGAGTATTTTGCCGGAACGCGCCGACAGTTTGATCTCGCTTTAGATGCTCCGGGTAGTTATTTTCAACAATCCGTCTGGCATGCGTTGCGCGCTGTTCCCTATGGACAGACCTCATACTATCAGGCCATTTCACTACGGCTTAATAAGCCAAATGCTGTGCGCGCCGTCGCTGCAGCTAACGGTGCCAACCGGATTGCGATTGTGATTCCCTGTCACAGGATAATTGGAAAAGATGGCGCGATGACAGGTTATGGAGGGGGGATTTCACGCAAAGAATGGCTCATTGAGCATGAGAGAAATAATGTTTAATGGCGTGATGTTTCTGTGTCGCCGGGAAATTTTATGAACTTCGCGGGACATATTGAGGGTACAAAAAAGCCCGCAGGGCTTGCGCCATGCGGGCTTTCAGGACTTCATCAGTCGACTCTGGTGATCGCCGATGGAGAATTTTGGTGGGCTGGCGTCCCTGTAATTAGCCATTCATTCCATTGATTTTTAATGGTATTTATACTTTGAATTTTATGTGTGGTTCTAAAAAGGAACCATAAATCGTAATGGTATGGGTTATCACGATTAGCGGATTGGAGAATTGTATCAAAAGGAAACAAATTCTTCAGTTCAACTCCCTGCTAGTAGCTGAACTGTGCAAGCAGGATCTGCTTTTCACCGATTAGTGAATGCGGTAGTTTTTCAGCGAAACTGAATTCTATCCGTAGGGCAGTACCAGCATAGGTGGAGAATGGATTTTGAACAACTGGTCACCAGAGCACACAAAAGACATCAAGAGTTGGTTTAAGATTGATACATATCGCAAATTTGAAGACCTCTCATTGCTCCAGTTTTACCATGAGATATGGGCTCGTAACTTGTTCTTTAAGGAGTATCGGGAAGAGTTTGAGAGCAGAACTCTTATGGGTTACTTCTCAAAAATTTTCAGTGGCAATCCTTTTTTAATTGAAGAAGGGCAACTGGGATACATGACTCCTGCCAATAAACTTTTTCAGCCTCCCCATTTTTTTCTAACAACTCTTGATCGCCTTGCTGAAACGAGCATCATTGCTATGCAACGCGGAGGTTTTGTTTGGGATGGTGATGACAATTATTCAATAAACAGAGATCTTCGGGAAGAATCACTTTCAGATATTATGCCAGATCAGTTTTCACGAACAGTCATGTTCGAGATTGATTTGGCAAGTGGCACAGACGAAGAGATTGCAGAGTCGCTTAAAGCTGCATTACCGCAGTGGCGTAAAATCAAAGGTATCGAACCAGATCCTTTAGAATCAGTTCGCTTTGGGTATGGAACTATCAAGAAACTCATCAGTTATCGTGTGATACCTATGCTGGATATCCTGGTGTGGGCAGCCGTTAAAAAAATCCGTGTCTCTGACGACAGGTTATCCAGACTGCTATATACAGACGATGACGAAGAAAGCGAAATGAGGCAGTCTAGCCAAATCAAAGATACCGACAGGCCTTTGGCTCTTAAATCCTGCACAACTGACTTTATCCGACAATTCCATTACTTCATGAACAAAAATAGCCATTTGAAGCAAATGAAAGTCTCTGATGTAATGAAACTATCTGATTAGAATTACATTTATAACTATTTGTTTTAATTGTTAAAATTAACTAAAGGCATCATTGTGAATGGTGCTTTTTTTGCGATTTTTACTTTAAACCGGGCATTTTGACACTTGCTATAAAACGAGGGAATTTCAGCTACTCTCAAGTTCCCCTTTTCTGTACGGCACCAACTTCGAGAAAACCATCCTGCATAGCTACGAAGAACCTCCGCTTCAGGAGCTTCGCTCTTTTCTTTTCCCAACTGTTCGTATAGTGACTTCACCGCAACGACAAGGGATAACGAAATGAAAAATCAAGCAACCCGCCTAATACGATTACCAGAAGTTCTCGAACGAACTGGCTACGGAAAAGCCTGGATATATCGTCTGATCAACGATGGTAAGTTTCCTGCTCCTGTCAAAATTGGAAGTCGTGCAGTAGCTTTCGTTGAAAGTGAGATTGATACCTGGATTCAGTCTGTTATCGAAACAAGTCGAAATAATGTTGCTTAATTGAACTTAGGAGTGATTTTATGAATATCGAAGAATTTGTAAGCGAAGAAAACCATATGTGCAATTTATGCGGAGATCTTTTTTACAAGATCTTTGACCAAGAAGTGATTTATGACTTACCTAATAACGAGTTTAATAAAGAAATCATTTACTGGCTCAGTCAGTACCTTGTAGGAAATCTGAGAGAACCTTTAGACTCGATCTCTGAGCTTAATGCTTGCAAACAGATATATGTTTACGAGACCTGGTTATCTCTAATTAAATGTCCTGATGAATTGAAACTCCTAGCGAAGCGGATAATTTTATATCTAATGGATTAAGAGCTTTTTATGAAAATGTAAAGTTTGGCTGCATAATTTATCTTAAAACTTTACAGAATAACTTACATTATTTTGGTTGCCGTTTATTAGCAAGGCAGTGAGATAGTTTTCGAAGTATTAGGTGTACATAATATTAACTAGATCTACCAGATGATAATTTGACAAGAATAATCGTCTATCTCACTGTTTTAATTTAAATAAATATCTTAATCGAACCAAATAAATTTGTAAATCTACGAAATGCTTATTATTAATATATTGGAATTATACTTTTTGTAAAGTTTAGGAGGAAAATATGTGCAGTATTTGTGTGGATTCTTTTATGTTCGAAAATGGTGAGAGATATTGTCATGTTGTAAATAAAGATACTGGTGAGCCATTGTATTATCCAAACTTGTATATAACAACACAAGTCAGGAATCGGTCAGAGTCTATATCAACAATGAAGGTTATCGCTGGGAGCATTTCATTGTTATATCGATTCTTTATGAGAAAAAATATCAATATTGATGAAAGAATTCAGAAAAGGATATTTCTGGCTCCTCATGAAATTGAAGATTTGATCGAATTCACTTCATTCAATTTTCGAGATGGCGAGAATGATAATTTTAGAAGTTCAAATGTCAAAAAACCAACTAAGTACTTTCGGATAACAACCATAGCTAACTATCTGGAATGGCTGTGCAAAATACATCTTTCTCATACAGGACAGAAGGATACTCTCAAATATATTTTAGATTTCATTAACAACATAAAACGAAAGAAACCGAGAAATAATGATAAATATAATATGGATATAGAAAAAAGTTTAAATAATGAACAATTGGATTCTTTGTTTAGCATTCTTGCACCGGGTAGCAAATTAAATCCTTTTTCAGAAAAAGTGCAAAAAAGAAACAATCTAATATTCCTGCTATTACACTGCTTTGGCCTGAGAGCAGGTGAACTTTTGAATCTGCGAATTGGTGATATAGATTTTGCAGAATCGACAATTGCAATAAGAAGAAGAGCAAATGATAAAACAGATCCGCGAGTGTATCAGCCTTTAGTTAAAACTTGTGAGAGGAAATTAATTGCTGATAAAAAGCTCATGTTTGAAATTTCAGATTATATTCTGAATGATCGAAGAAACATAAAAAATTCTAACAAACATGATTTCCTGTTTATTACTTATAAGGAAGGAAAAACTCAAGGGCAACCTATTTCATTTTCTTCATATCACAAAGTGGTGAGTGTTGTTCGTCAATCCTCCTCACTTCTAGGGGGATTGACAGGTCACAAACTCAGACATACATGGAATTATGAGTTTTCGAAAGCAATAGACAAGAATCAGGACATATCCGATGAAAAAGAGCAACAAATCCGTTCTTATCTCATGGGATGGCGACCGGGTTCAGAAACTTCAATGATTTATAATCGCAGGCATATTTATGAGCTATCGAAAAAAACTGCACTTGAACAACAAGAGCAACTATTCAAAGGAGAATTTGATGAATAATTTAATTAAAAATAAATCTGATAAAATGTCTTTGCATGAACATAAAATCGTCAGTTCGATTGAAAATAACGGAATCAATCTTACAAACTTAATATGTGCTATGAACGAAAATTTGGTTTGTGGGTTTGTATATACAGTACAATATTATTTTAATAGCTACAGCTATTTGTATGTGAAAAATATTGTTAGAAATATGGAGAGTCTTATCCGTAAACTATCTCCTACTCATATTGATGATAAGGTTCTAATTGAATATCAAAATAAGAAATTATCAAAAGCCTCAGCATCATTTCGCGTTTTACGACCATTTTTGATTAAATGGTTTGAGTTAGGATATCCGGGAATAGATGAAAGTGCGGTAGAACTGTTAAAGCATTTGGACCTAAAAATAAAAAAATCTGGTCAGTCTGTGCTTCAAGATGATCCAACAGAGGGACCATTAAATAAAGAAGAACATACTTCTTTGATTAAGGCTATGAATCATGCATATAGAAAAGGTGAACTGTCACTGCCACATTATGCAATATCACTATTGATCAGTCTTACAGGTAGAAGACCTCAGCAGTTAGTTATGTTGAAATATAAAGACCTTCTTCAAAAGAACTTAGATAATGGCAAAGTAGAATATGTAATTTCAGTGCCACGAGTAAAACAACGGGGTAAAGAACTACGATATCGAGAACTTGCAATAATATCAGAGGTTGCATCAATTGTTCAATTGCAAGCTAATCAATCAGTGAAACTTGTTGAGCAAGCTCTTGGAAAAACTCTTGATGATTATTCTAAACGAGAAGTTCCTATTTTCTTAAATGAGGAAAAACTCTTAGATTTATCCATAACAGGTTCAATTCTTCTGGAATATAATAAATTATATGCGAAGCCTACAATTGCTAATGTAGCATTGAAAAGTATTGTTAATAATGGGAATGTAATATCCAACCGTACCGGTTCGATACTAAATATTACTCCTCGTAGGCTTCGTTATACAATAGCAACTATGCTGGCTAAGAATGGGCATAATGTTAATACTATAGCTGAATTATTGGATCATTCATCTACTTCAAGTGCGGGGATTTATATTAAAAATCATGCTGACAGTGTTGAAAGGATTGATTCCGCTGTTTCAGAACAATTGTCATTTGTCGCTGATATTTTTATGAACGGAATCAAATCGAAAAAGAGTAGTCATTTCAAATTTTTTTCTTCAAGTAGATGCCAGAGTCAGAATTCAGGATTTCCTTGCAATCAATGTATGTTTTTTATTCCGATTGATCGCAGTGAGGTGAATCAACTATGAATAATATTATTTTGTTCAAATCAAAAAAACATATTCTTGTAGAAGAAAATTATAATGAGTTCATAAAATTTTGTCGCTATCAACTGTCCGGACTAACCCAAACTCAGGATTGGGAGCAGTATGCCTGGAAAGGATATGTCACATTTAGAAAAATAGGGATTGGAAATAAAATCTTTGATTCCATTGATGCAATGCACGAAGATTATATCAATTTTGCGAAAGCATATATCAGATATCAACACACATTGAAACCATTAAAAAATTATGGGGTTATTATGATGGCCTTGCGATGTCTCGAACAGGCCCTTTTGCAGGTTCAGAACACTGGTCTCATTTATAATGTTACAGCCGTTGTTTTCGATGAGGCAATGCAGATCGGGAGTAAATATTTTGAAGGTAACGTTTTGGCTAAATGTGGAATACAGCTTGAAAAAATATCAAAGTTTCTGTGTGAACATAATCTTGTGAAGTCAGGATATATCTCATGGAAAAACCATGTAAAACAGAAAGTCAAAAACAATTATCTTACTGAGATTGAGGATTATCACCGAAGCGATAAGTTACCAGATGAAGAAGCATTGCTCGCTATTGCTGATATTTTTTCTCAAAATGATGAGTTACTGAGTCCAAGGGATAAGTTCACCAGTTCAGTATTTGCACTTCTACTTTGTTGTCCGAGCAGAATTTCTGAAATTTTAGCCTTACCTGCTGATTGTGAGATTACACAAATAGATGGCAAGGGTATCGAAAGATATGGTTTGAGATTTTATTCGGTAAAAGGGTATGGCCCTAATATCAAATGGATTCCACGGGTTATGATACCAGTTGCAAAGAAAGCGATTAGAAGATTACTTTCCTTATCACAAAATGCAAGAGCACTTGCTCACTGGTGCGAAAAGTACCCGGATAAATTTTACCGACATGAGCTTTGCCCAACAGTTGATGAAAAAGCTAAATTGACCGTTGTACAAGTTTGCCATGCACTGGGGTATAATTTATTTGATCATAAATCATGTGTTTTAAAAATTAAAAGAACGAGTTTGGATGGTGGGAAAAGTTTCTTAAACCACAATGATTACAACTATTCATTGAGTAATTTGTGGGAAATTATTAGTTCTAATTTTAGCAGAGATTTTCCATGGTATGATAAAGAAAAATCCATAAAATTTAGTAATGCTTTATGCTTGCTCAATACTGATCAATTTTCTTTATCAAGAATGACTTCAATTTTCACATTTTACAAACCTACTAAAAGTTTCTTTTTCAGTGACATACAAAGAAAAAAAAGCTATGAGATGAATTATAAAAATATATTTTCCCGATATGGATATTATGATGATGAAGGTAAACCACTACTTATTCGCTCACACCAGCCACGGCACCTTTTAAACACAATAGCCCATTATGGTGAAATGTCTGAACTGGATATAGCTAAATGGTCTGGTCGTATCAATGCGAATCAGAACAGAGTTTATAACCATGTGTCGGAAGAAGATATGTTAGATAAAATCAAAGCTATTAAATTGAATAGGAGTAATTACTGTCAAAGGGAGTCAATACCCACAAATGAATTGACAATTGATTTTGATAACCTTAATCAAGGTGCAATACACTTAACTGAATTTGGTTACTGTGTACATAACTATTTAATCAAGCCTTGTGCAAAAATTAATCATCTTATTGAATGTGATAATGAAACACCGGACATTAACTCAGTAGATAGAATTAGACTGCAATCTGTCCGAGGGAAAGTAATGCAATTAAAGAGAATAACTCAGATCGCTTATGAAAATGGTGATTATGGTGCAGACAAATGGTTGCAACACCACAAAAAAAATTTGGAAAGAATTAATAAACTATTGAATAATTGAAACAGGAGATGCATATGGCAAAACATTTAAACAGGAGTGAAATAAAGGCAATTAAACACATTATACTGACTTGGGACGGTAAAATCACATGGAGCGATTTATGTGAATCAGTTTATAAGAATCTAAACAGAACTATCACAAGGCAATCTCTAAGTGCTCATGATGAAGTTGTTGAAGCATATAGAACAAAGAAAAATTTGTCTAATTTGAAAAAATCTGGCCTTAAAAAGCCAGCTAACTTAACGATTGCGGCACAACAAATAATAAATCTTAAAGCCGAAAATGAAATGTTAAAAAAACAGAACAATAGATACAAAGAGCAGTTTAGCTATTGGCAGTATAATGCTTATAGACATGGTCTCACTATGGAACAATTGAATAGACCATTTAATAAAAAATAATAGTTGATAGGTTACACCTATTGACAAGTTAAATAAATACGATAAATATAAATATATGGTCAGGATGACTATTTCAATTATGCAAGGATGCATTTTATGGACAAAAACATCATCAATTCAGAGTTTACTCTGGAAGAGCAACTTATCATTATAATTGATAAATATATCTCAAAACGGTACCAGCCCGGAGATAAAAGTTTCTCATATCAACTTTACTTAATTTTTGTGGGATACCATTTAAAATATTTTTACCCTAAAAGGATTTATTCCAAATCCAATCGTAATATTGATAACATAATGACTATGTTTAGCTCGGTATACAAAAGTCTGACAAGCAATCTTCTACAACGATTAAATAACAAAGAAGGAGTTATTAGGGAACTAAACTCGCTTGTTAATTACATAGATAACAATCAAGAAAAAGCAGAGGAAATCTATGCTACTGTCAGAGCACAATATGAAATGAAAGTAATTGAGAAAGAGTTAACCCATGAAGTTCGCGTAAGAACCGTCAGGTTATAGGCAATAAAAAGCCCCTAAGCAGGGGCTAAAAGACTTCTTGATATAGGCTACTACTGAACTTCTTTCCAGACACCATCAGATTTGATTAGTTTTACTGGTTTTGTTTGTTTCATATTACTAATAGAGGCATCGACAATGCAGTTATAAACATTGTTTGCTTCTTCTGTGCAACTAACTTTCTTCACGTAATCGATTCTTAAAAGATCTTTTTCTGTAACTCTTGAATCAAGAGCTTTCATACTTGTATTTGTTCTATCTACAACACTTTTGAAAACATTGTATATATCGTCTTGCGATGGTTCATTGTTACATGCGGTTAGAAGGAAGGTGGTAATGATAACTGTGATAATTGAGTATATTTTCATTTTCTTATCCAAAAAACAATTAATTAAGAATGCCAGTTTTGGTGTTGTTATTGTCAGAGGAAAAAGTCCATTTACTTACAGTCTCTCCCTTGAAGTCGATTTCAAGAGTTTTAGACTGAGTTTGGGAACCGCCAGTAAACAGCCCCACAACAGGAATGAAAGTCGTTGCATTGAACTGATTGTTAGACATGAAATATTTCCATTGCTCATTTCCGTCATCGAGTGTGGTTCTTGTATCAGGCTCACCTAACTTAGTGAGTAATTCCGTCTTAGTTGTTTTGTTTTTAATGATCTTTGACTGGAGGCTTTGTGGTGTTTCGTTTTTAAGGTTCTGGTTCCCTGATGTTGAACAGCCAGAAAGCAGGAAGACAATAATAAAAAAAGAGGACGTTATAAATCGGTTCATTTACTTTCTCATTTTATGTTTGCGGTTGTGTGAAATTAATTTCACCGTATAAAAACAACTCTGTCTGCATACATTCTTTTGATTTTATAGATAAGAATAATGATGCTTACGAAAAACGTAATGACTGATACAAGAGTGCTGCCGGTCCACGAAAATGCTAACCACGCGAGACCAAATGCCACGAATTGAAACAGGAATGCCACACTGAGCGGGCTTTCACCGTAAGCGACCTTTGCATGACAGCCTTTGCAAATCCGCACACCATGAGGACTTTGTGTAAAGCAGAACGGGCACTTTATTGTTTCGTTTTCCATAGCTATCCCAATCTGGAAGATTAAATGGTGCGTTTACAGAGATTCTCGATGACCGACTCGCTTTAGTAAAATTGCTTGTACCGATCGATGGTTGTTTCTTGATAGTTGAAATCTATCATTAATAGTTTATTGATCTGTAATAACGATCAATATTTTCTTGACTAAACACAAATCTATTACTAGAGAATAGAGTGTGGTTACGAAAGGTGTTTACAACTAGCTGTCTATAAACGAATTTTTCTCGCCTTTTTTAAAGGTTGGATTACATGAATTTTTGAGAAGTGTGTGTGGGTTTTGTGAAGAATGGACTTCCCATAGCTTCTGAGAAGCTCTGCGAGCCTTCTGAGAAATGGAATCCAGCCGATAAGCCTGAGATGCTTTTGCTGTTGTACTGAGTTTTTTTGAAGAATCTTTTCTACGATTTCGTTTCTTCTGTCTTCTTTGAGTCGTAGTTCGAGTTCAGCAATTTTTTCACTTATGCTTTCCTTTGAAATATCCGTTGTTGAAACATCTTTTGCAGGAGCAGGAGCAGGAGCAGGAGCAGGAGCAGGAGCAGGAGCAGGGATAACTCCCTTTGTTGTTCGCAGAGCTTCTAAGTGATCTGGGTTGTAGTTAAGCTGCTTTTGAAGATTTACCCAAGAGTATGCCTTTCCAAGTTTGGATGCCTTGAAAGCGATATCGCGGTATTCGAATGAGAAGCCGTTCATCTTACCGGTAGAAGCAATGTTAGCCGTCCAGCCGACTTCAGCTTCTTCCAGTCGTTTTATAAAAGTTAAAAGATCAGGTGTATCTGCCAAACTTTTATCAAGTATCTGTTGTAGAGCTTCTTTAGGGGAGGGAAGGCCAGTCCGTTCTGCAAGCATCTGTTCATTACGGGAAACTTTTCTTCGCTTCTGTTGCTTTGGTGTAATGGAAGGGGCTGGCTTGGTCACTGTCAGACCGTGAGCGATTTCGAGTTCACTAATGATCCGTGTGCTGATAAGGTTTTCATTCCTACCCAAGTAGAGCTTCCCTCCATTGAGGTCTATGCGACTTGCGATAATGTGTATGTGCTGACCAGCCGGATCGTCATGAAGCACATAGCAACGAACATGAGTATCACTGAATCCCATTCTCTTCATGTAGTCGTCAGCTATCCTTGCCCATTGGTCATTCGATAATGATTCACCATCAGGTAAGCGAAGCGAGTTGTGCCAAACTGGTTTTGCGACATCCTGGCGAAGATGCTTGGTGCTATCGAACTCTGCAATCATTTCATGGGCGGTGTCACCCAGCATATTGCCCCCGATTACGACTGGATCGCATTTATGATGTGCTCCCGGTTTCAATGCGTATTGGACCACACCAGCAAAGTTCTTACCCCTGCGAATCTTCCGCATACCCTTCATTCGGGAGGCTCCATATACTGTCACTTAAAAGATTCGTGCGAAGCTCTTCCAGTTGTCGCTTCACAGCGAACAATTCAGTATGGGTAAGCTGACTGTCCTTGCTTTTACAATCTATATGGGTCGCAATTCGATTTAGCTTTTGCGATATATCAGTTAAAGCTTTCCAGGCTTTGGTATTAATCGTTGGTATAACAGGAGGCAACTTTTGAAGGGAAGCCATGCGAAGCCACTCGCCTTTTTTATAAGAGCCTCGCTTTATATTAAGGAGTTGCAGTTCTTCAACATTCAATCGGACACTGACACAATAGCTTCTTACTGCTTCTGAAGGAATTTTACTTTTATTAAAACTACCACGGCGGGAAGTTTTGGATAGATCTATATCATCGCTATAATTTATCTTATGCATATAAACTCCATTTTGTATGATATTAATTAGTTAGCATAATCCATATGCTTTATATATCACTTATATAACGAATGAGTTTTTTGTCAATCTATAGGATGGATTGTTTTGATTTCTTTTATTGTCTGACTGAAAGGAAGCAAGAAAAGCAAGAGCTTTATAGAACGGTGCAACCGCTTCTATAAATTAGCTCTTGCTTTTTATGGATGGGGTATTGACAATACGTGAAAAAAAATTATAGGTATATATGAAAGTTAATTTAGCATGAGGAGTCGGATATGCATTTTTTTTGTTAATGGCGGTGTTTAGTTTATTTAATTTGCTAGGGTATTTATTACCATTTATTAAACCAACAGTTTTTGTGTTTGATATATTCATAATGCTATTAGGAATGATCGGTCTTTTGTTTTTTAGGAAGGATTTTGATGATTTTTAGAATGGTTTTCTTTGATGTTGCGTAATAAAACTATCTCGTTGGATATATTAGATATTAACTCTTCCTTTGTATTGTGTTTTTTATTGAATTCGATTTTTTTCTCTAAATAAAATTCCATAGCCGATATGAAAAATTTAGCAAATGAGCATAGTAAGATGAGAGATTTGAATAAAGCTAATGTGTGAATGTCAATGGCTTTTTCTATTAATGTTATAAGGTCATTAGAGTTTTGCTCATAAGTTTTATAAACGACAATTGACGCAGAGAAAAATAACACGCAGTCGTTCAATGATTTTATGGATTTACCTATTTTTTTAAAAAATATTGAAATCAATAAACCACCCAGGAATAAACAAGTGAAAAGAATGTCTTCTTTATTTATTGTTATCATTGAGCTTGTAAAGTTTAAAATCTTTGGATCAAATTTATCAATGAGAAATTTTATGATGACATTTATTAAGAGTAGAAATAATACGAGCAAAGAGATTTCTAACGATAATTTTTTATAAAAAAGTAGTCTTAATGATGATTTCATTTAAAACCCTCTGTATTTTTGAATATCCATTATGATAAAAGAATGTTTTGGTTCTGACTGATGTTTAAAACTTATATCGTATTTATTTCACAGAATTAATATCGCGTCGCGATTTTTCAACGCTTAATGATTAGTATATATACTTATACGGGTAAGGCTCATGTTTAATTCTCCAGTTGACAGTTTTTTTTATTTTTAGGTAGTAAATGTGTAAGGTATAATTTCAATTAATAAAAATCCCTTAAAGAATAAAAGATTTTTATTTGCAGCCATAAACAAACTTTAAAATTCTGTTTACGTCTGTAATGTAGTTTACATATTCATCTTCAGTTTTTCAAGAGAAAGGCCACTTAGGTGGCCTTCAATGGGACTGCTTATGCATATTGTGTTAACTTCCAGGTTACGGCTTTACCATCATATGGAGGGAAGCGGTTTCCTTTTGCTATTGGTGCAGTTGTTGATGGTGTCCCTACAACAGTCCACACTCCACTCTCAGGGCAACTCTCGCCAGTTCTCCCGGTAGTGCCCAATGGTGCTTTTGCCATTACGGAATCTCCATGTCATATGTGTTTAGCTATGTGTGTCGAAATTTAGCAGCGTGACGATTATATGGCGGTTACATACTTTGGTTTATTAAGAATTTATTATTTTTGAGAGGTGAATCGATTAAATTATATTGATATATTATGCATTGTGTTTCATATATTTAAAGTTTTGACATTGGTATTTGTCATGCAATATACAAATATGCAGTTATTAACTGTTAACTTTACCTATCGAACCCATTTTATCTCACCCACTTATGTATGCCATATGTAGATCATTACATTGAAAGTAAATATTTAGTCATATAATTCAATTTGATAATTACATCTTATGAGTACAGCTGCATCATGTGAGTGCGTGATTCGATTAATTTTAGTTGAACTGAATCTTAGAATTTTGACATACTCAGTAACATGTTTTGAAAAGTGTTATATCATTAATCTATAAGAAAAAACCCAAATGGAATAAGTTTCTTTCCGTTATTATTTCTTTTGTAAGGTAATAGTGATGTGGGAAAAGATATTACAAAAAAATCTTTATTCTGAATGGGTTATCCGAAACACCCTATACTGGATGACTTCTGTAAGCCCATGGAAACTTGAAGAAAACATATCCTCGTGGATTATCTTCTTTGAGATAGGTGGTCCTGAATGTGAGTTTGAATTCGCAAGGTTGTTAAACGATTTTAGCCTCCGTGAGAAACTTCACCATCAAACTGGTCAGTTGCGTGATGCCATCATCAGCAAGGTTCTCCGAAGCATAGATGACAGGCTTGCATAATGAAACTCATGCCTTTTAACTTCGACAGGATGCCTGACGGCCGGGTATTCATCAGTAACCTCGCTGGCTTTCATCATTTTTTAGGAGAGCAGGAATTTCTCGATCTGGTAAACGGTCACATCAGTCAAGAACAGTCCTCATCGCTTGAAAGCAAACTTTTCATTTGCGGAGATGAATCTTCCTCCGTTACCCCTTATGCACTAAGTTCGGCTTTTGCCAAACGACTCATGAATGAACTGGCGATCAGGCCAATCTTCATGATTGTACCTACTCTTCGGTGTGATCATACTTGCAAATATTGCCAGGTCAGTAGGGCATCGGTCACCGCTGATGGTTATGACCTCAATCCTGAACTGATACCGCAAATTGTCAGCACCATTAAGAAACTAGGTACACCTCCCTACAAGATAGAAGTACAGGGCGGTGAACCACTTCTCAGGTTCGATCTTGTTCAGTCAATCTATCACGAGTGTGAGATTTCATTGGGTAGTGATGCTTTTGAAATGGTGATTGCTACAAGTCTGTCATTACTCGATGAAAGCATTCTCTCATGGGTTAAAGAGCGGAATATCACCTTCTCGGTCTCGCTCGATGGGATTGAAGCTGTCCATAACAAGAATCGCATCCTTACTGACTTTCAAGCTCATAACAAAGCAGTAACTGGTATTCGGAAAATCACAGAAGAACTTGGCGCAAACCGGGTAGCTACGGTTACCACAGTTACTAAGGAGCTGACTAAAGAGCCAGCTTCCATAGTAGATGCTCATTTGTCTCTGGGTCTTACAGACATGTTTATCAGGCCTGTTAGTCCTTATGGGTTTGCTCAGAAGCAGAGCTTCACTTTTTCAATGCCAGAGTATTTTGCTTTTTATAAAGAGTTGATGCAGGAAGTGTTGATTCAGAATGAAAAGGGAATACCTGTCATTGAGCACTCGGCTGCT
This sequence comes from Enterobacter pseudoroggenkampii, assembly GCF_026420145.1. Lineage (NCBI taxonomy): Bacteria > Pseudomonadati > Pseudomonadota > Gammaproteobacteria > Enterobacterales > Enterobacteriaceae > Enterobacter > Enterobacter pseudoroggenkampii. The sequence continues at coordinate 66,801 of NZ_JAPMLV010000004.1, read as the reverse complement.
ATTCATCTCAAGCGAATTTTCAATCCAGGCTTCAGTGGTTATGCAGATCTAAAATCGCCAAGCGGAGTTGTGCTGAACTGCATCCTGTTCAATTATGACGGTAAAGTCTACGGTAGTGATGAAAGTCGTATGCTTCAGAAAGTAAACCCGGAAGCAGATTTCAGTGCAGGAGAGTTTGCCTCACTCTCATTCAGTAGCAACGAATACTACCGTTCCGCTCTCTCATCTTCATTTAACTTCGCCATGCCAGGTTGTGACACCTGTGCATACCAGCCTTTCTGTGGAGCAGATCCTTGCCAGAACATTAGTGTTCATGGCGAACCTGTTGGTGACAAGAGTCGTTCTACTTTCTGCCAGTATCACAAAGGCATGTTCCGCTTCCTTCTGAATGAAATCTCTCAGGATGGACCGATGGCAAAGATGCTTAAAGGGTGGGCTTATGTCTGAGGTGCTGAGAAACGACATTTTCAGATTTACGGCAGATCTGCCAGTTCAGCAAGGTTTCTATCGCTTGTGCAAATCTAAGCCCGAAAATCCTCAATTCTATCTGCCAAATTTACTGGTCAGTGAAACTCAACTTGATTCCAGACTTCCTGCATATTTTGCAGACTTCGTTGTGAGCACTGATCTTTTCAATTCCATAGAAGATGGTGATATAGGGATTGTTAATAATGGCAACATGATTAGGGTGATTTTGTCACGGAGAGCAAACCATAACACTGTTCTGGTAACTGAAAGGTGCAACAACCGTTGCCTTTTTTGTTCTCAGCCTCCTAAGACAGGAAACGATGACTGGCTTCTTAACCAGTCAGCACTTGCCATCGCCTCTTTCTCCCTGAATGGTGTAGTAGGAGTGAGTGGGGGAGAACCTCTACTGTATGGCGAAGATTTCTTGCAATTTCTTGACTTCATAATCGAAAACTCACCTGAGACAGCTTTGCATGTTTTGACCAATGGACGAAAGTTTGCAGATGTCAGTTTTACTCAACAGATGAAAGAGCGAAGCGAAAAGCTCAAAATAACTTTCGGTATTCCGCTTTATTCTTCAAGGTCGTCAGTTCATGACTATCTGGTTGGAAGCGAAGGGGCATTTGATGAGACAGTTATGGGGCTTATCAATGCCGGTAACTCAGGGATCAACATTGAGTTAAGAATCATTCCGACACTGGCTAACTATATGGAACTGGACAAAATCATAGAGTTCGCTGGTCGCGTGTTTTCCAATATCAACCAGATTTCTCTTATGGGCTTAGAATCTATCGGCTGGGCACGTAAAAACTGGTCATCAATCTTCATTGAGCATGATAGCTATAGTGAGAAAATTCTCTCTGCCATAGGAACAGCACAAAGGTCAGGCATCACCCTAACAATCTTCAATTACCCATTGTGCCATCTTCCTGAAAGAGCTTGGGGATTTGCTACTCAGTCAATTTCTGACTGGAAAAATTACTACCCCAAAGAATGTGATGAATGTACTCAGAAGTCTTCCTGTGCTGGTTATTTCAGTTCATCAAAAGGCCGTTTTCATCAACCACCGAGACCAATTTTATGAAAAAATTTAATTTCGCTGCTCTGCTTCCGGGATTTTTAGCACTCAATAATTCTGTATGGGCAAGTGATTCCTCCACTGGTGCAAGTGATTTGCCCGGTATGACTCTTAATGAGCATGATTTAGTTATAGCTCCACTTAACACGGAAGTACCTTTCTACATTGCAGGGCATCGTAGTCATAGCTCCCATCGAAGCCATAGTTCTCATAGATCTTCGTCTGGTGGTGGGTACTATGGTGGAAGCACTCCTTATTATCCTAAAACATACAGTTCACCAAGCTCATCAGGCTCATCCACTTCAGGTACAAATTCGCCATCGTCTTCTTCATCTGTTCGTTCGCTTCGCTCTAATGACACCGATGCCTCTACGACCACAAACTCTGCTGGAATGAATGGAACTACTCGTGCAAGTAGTGGGCTGGCTTCTGATACTGAAAAGCGTAAGCGTTTGATCATGCGAGTGCAGTTCGCATTACTGGATAAAGGGTTTTATAACGGCAATATAGACGGAAGTATGGGGCCTGCGACACGAACTGCTATCAAAAATTACAGAGTTGCATATGGGCTTCCTACTCCAGTAAGAGAAACATTAGATGCTCAGTTATTGAACTCTTTGAATATACTGGCTCGTTAAAATGTTAGGTAAAATAGAATGAAGATAAAACTCTCTATTTATAAAACAAAAAGGTTTAGCGATGCTATTGATCAGGTTTTGAATTTGGAAAGGGTCAAAAGACCTGTTGAATTCGAGATGGAGGATGCACGAGCATATCTATATGTAAAGGAGTACATGGACCCAAAACCTCCTGAATGGACCACCTTTTTTATGGGCCAAAATCCTGGCATAGAACCTGATTTCTTCGGTATGAATAGTAGCACAGGAGCAGTATTAGTTATTGAAGCTAACAATTCCAGATATCTTATTCCCTTTGGAACCGGTCATCACTTAATCAATGATGGCAGCATTGTCAAAGGATTTGGGCTTAAAACAACTCTTAATAGTATAGAACATAAAAAAATTCGCAGTTTAGATAAAGGCAGTCACAACGAAACGAACCTGTTAACTCGCAGTCAGAGCAGTAAAGAAGTCGATATATACAACCTAAAAATAGATTCTGAGATGGATATTCTCACAACTCTCACAGGCACTTCGACAGAAGATATTTTAGGAAGTAAAATTACTGGCAAAGATGCTTTTGTGATCATGCCGGATATTGAATTGAAGGCTATTCCAGCACTGTTGACCAAAATAGACTCTATTTACTTATTACCTCTTCCTGAAGAATTCGAATGGGTTAACAATATCAAGGAGGCTGATGAACAAGAAGTTGAGATATTGGATTCGCTTTTGATTGATCGGATAAAGGAAAAAGACTTCAATGATTTATGGCTTGGAGAGCCAGAAATAATTGACTGGGAAAATCAAATAGGCTATTGCTTTGATAAGAGACAAAGATTCATTCATGAAACCTTATCAATATACCATGTTTGTGATTATTTTGATGGTAAGAAAACTGAAGTAACTGTTGATGAACTCAAAAAAAATTACCTGCATGTTTTGAATGCCGATTTTGAATCGATAAAAAAATGGTCTTTATATAGGTGCCTCTATGCCGAGATAAAAGAAGGTGATCAGAACTATATTCTTCGAGACTCTATATGGTATGTTGCAGATAGGAATTTTGTATCGACTATTGATGATGAAATGAAAAAAATAATTCATTATGAGGAGTCGGATAAATTCCCTGTATATTCATATAAACGAGAGGAGGATTATAATAAAAAACTTTGCCAAGATGATAATTCCTTTACACACATGGATCAGAAATTCATTCATCATGGTGGTGGTAAAAGTAAGATTGAATTTTGTGATCTTATCAGAGGTCAATCAGATTTTATCCATGTAAAATATTATACTGGTTCGCAAAGTATGAGCCATCTTTTTTCACAAGGATTTATAGGTTCTGAACTTTTTATAAGTGACTCTGAATTTCGAGGCAAACTTAATGAGAAACTACCTGCTCATATAAAATTAGCCGATCATATAAATAGACCAGATGCTAAAAAATATAAACTAGTTTTCGCCATAGCTTCTAATAAAAATCTTCCCGAAGATTTACCTTTGTTTTCTAAAGTAAACTTGAAAAATTTCCACAAGAGTATTACCAATTTTGGGTATGAGGTCAGGATCTGCAAAATTGCTGTGGACCCAGATATTTATAAAAAGAAGCTATGTAAACCACAAAAGAACAAGCTTTAAATAAATTTTTCAATGCCAGAGACGTTTGCCAGTTCATGCAGAAAATCGCTTTTGTAAGTTACAGCCCATGTATCTTGGTTTAGAACAAAGTGGTGTCAAAAAAGGTTTATGTCTTGGTGGATAAGGGGCTGGGAGATTTAACCCCTTATAGAGTTGTTATGCCGCAATAGCTTTAAATTTTTGAGCAATGACATAATCACTCCACCACTGCATGAGAATCACTCGTTCTGCCAGATATTCCGGGCGATTGTAAGCTGCAATTATTTCATCTTTCTTCGAGTGGGCAAGGGCCGCTTCTAAGACACCAGTCCTGAACTTACCAGATTCGTCTGTCGCCGTTCTCACAATAGATCTCATTCTATTAACCATAAGTTCACCTCCTTAAACCGTTCGAATGATTACGGCTTATACTGCCTACTTATGCTAATATCTAAGAGAAGCCATTATGGTTGTGTAAGTATACTTCATGGTTTATTTCGGATATATAAAACCATACCTATGACTGGCTGTTTTCAGCAAGAGTCTTCTCATCTAAAGAATTAATTTTCGAAATTCTTTTTAACTCATTAAGATAATCAACCTCGTTTTCCAAGAACCAATGAAGAACTTTAGAGTTACCCAGTAATTTATTAATATATGACTGGATTATCACGAATTTCAACATATCTGAACCATACTCGGTTTGAAGTTTTTTTGTTTCTTCCGAAGTTGTTGCCATTTCCTGTTCCAGACGAAGTATGGTTTTTTTTATGTCCTTTTTATAGGGAGTGTTTTTCCCTTTATTTACTATCATTGATGCCGGTGTAGCATCCAAGATGCTCATTGCAAATTTTTTACTATAATTATCAAAATTAATCATTGTACCGACTGCTTCAATTTGACGAATTGGCTTCATTTTCCTCAAAACATCAAATGTAGCCTTAGGTATAGGTTTATCAGAAAGTTTCGCAATTACACTTGGATCTATACCGTTCATCACATTAGCTTTATCTTTTATAGCATCAATAGATATTCCCAAAGCAGCACTAAGTTTTTCAATTGAAACTTTTGCCAAGGACTTGATTATCATTCTATGTTCTTCAACTACATTTATATGATTGACTTGTTTGTTAGGAGTGAACGCATCATCTATGCTCGAAAGTAAACATGGAGCTTTTTCTATGCCTAAGTCTTTTAAAGCCTCAACCCTCAAATGGCCATCGAGTATCTTAATGGCATCTTTATCTTTGTCATAGAACACTATTATTGGTTCAATAATACCTAAGCTTTCAATAGAGGTAACTATTTGATGATATTTATGACTTAACTTTACATTTTCTAACAATTCCTTAGAGGGAATTAACTTGTTAGTTTCTAAATAAATAAAATTGTCGCCAAAACGTATCTGAATCATTTTGATGCCTCTTTGTTTATTGGATTGAGGATTTGAGATGGCAGTTCTGATAGATTCTCTTGTTCAAGTAAATTTTGAAAGCTTTTATTCATCATTATGATGTTAAAAATCTCATTTACTATCAGTAAATTAGTTTTTATAAATTTAGAGTTGTTATAAACAGATTTATGTTCAGCGATACTATTTTCATAAAGCCCAATTAACTCCTCAGCAGTCATTCTTTTTGATGGTTTGTGATAATAAAACCCGGCTGCTTTTGCACCTTTATTCCCAATTGTTCGCTGATTTAGAATGTGTTTTATCTTTATAATGTCCCGGCTTTTAATTAATTTTTTATCATATGCTTCGGTAAGAATATCTTGAGCTTCTTCAGTTTCACATCTTGCAAATTGCACTGCAAGATATAGAGGCAAATTCCCCCGTTCGACTGCAGAGAGAAGTTTATGCTCTCCCTTATCAAGAAGCATATTTATACTGCTCACCCAGTTCGATGAATACCCAGTAATCTCACTTATTTCGGAGTCTGAAAGTCCTCTGATTTTCATATCTTTTATTACCTGTAATAACTCATTGGAACGTGGTCTCCTCCTTGCAATGTTTTCAACTAAACTCATAACGTAAGCATCTTCTTCTGATACATCTCTTATAATTGCTGGAATAATGGTTTCACCTAATGCAACGAGAGCCTCTATTCTCCCTTGACCACAAATTAAAGCATATTTGAAATCGTCTTCATCAATCGCTCTCACGCTTATAGGCTTGCTTAATCCTCTTTTTTTTATGCTTTCCTTAATTTCTTCATGCACTACCTTATTTCTAGTTCTTGGGTTAAGGAATTTTATTTTTGCAATCTCAATTTGTATTATTGGGAATTCATTTGTTTCAGGCAGCATATAGTTCCCTCACTTTCATGCGAGTAATAATTTGTAGAAGTTTATCCAGATTATCAAATCTATAGAGATCTAATCGAATGTTGTTTGTTTCCGTCATGCACATTTTACTATATTCGTTTTCTATCTTTGGTATGATATAAAAATCAAGAGGCGAAATATTTTGTGAATCCATTCGTATAACAATTGTTATGTCTGCTTTCTGTGAGTTATCAAACCGGACCTTCCATCTAAGTTTACCTGATTTCATATGTATGCATTTAGTAATAAGGACGGAAATTAAAAGCTCATCATTGATGTAAAGCATTGGGGCATATTTATATTCGTCTATATAGCAGTTACTTTTTAAAATCCTCCCCTTAAAATCCTCAATTATACCTGAGTAAAATGATCTTAGTGCTTCATTTATTTGGAGATAACTGTAATCATGTTCTGGCTTATAACCAATCAAAGTATATGCTCTTAAAAGACCACCAAATCGGGTTCTGTAAACAGAAGATGAAGGGCCTGTATCATCTTCATCAATGATAAATCCTGATAGTTTTCCATTAGATTCCAATTTTTGTTTTAGCTTTTCTAAAAGCTCTTCATTAGTCAAATGTATGGATCGGAGCTGAATTATATCTTGAGCTTTATTATATTTTTTCTTTGAAATAATGGGTTTATATGCTTTGTCACATCTAACCCATTCATGTTTGGGGTTTTTTACAAGTCTACTTTTTAGTTTAGATGAGGTTTTGTTATATATGTTGTTTCCAATATATTTTTCATTTGTCAAGATTTGATGTATTTTTGCACGAGTCCATAATGTTCCATTTTCTGCAGGTATATTCTGTTCATTTAATCTCTCAGCAATAATGAATTCTGGTACGTTATAATCTATAAAGAGATCATAGATTCTATTTACAATTTTTATCTCATTTTTGGGGCCCGGAATTAATATTACTCTATCTGTTTGAATACTCTTTCTTTTGCGGAAACTCAATATTTCTTTAGCTATGCCATTTTCATCTACTAAAAGACGTCTCAGCCCATAACCAGCCATGCCGCCTTGATGATAACCAAGCTTTATTAAATTTACTTGTCCTATAAATACCTTTTCTGATAAATTCCTGCTGTGATATGCAGCACTAGATCTTTTTATATTCAGTATTACAGAAGACTCTAAAGGGAAATCTTTAGTGGGTATAGGTTCAGAACAGTATATAAGGTCTACACCGTTTCTCTCAAATAGAAAGGAATAATATGCAGCTTCATCACTGTTTTGAAAACGACCAAAACGACTCACATCATAAAATAATACAGCCTGTATATCTATTTTCTTTTGTTCTACATCACTAAGTAACTGCTGCAAAGAATGCCTGCCTACGATACTGACTCCGCTCTTACCTGCATCATCGTAGGTATAAGCGATTTCCATATTGTTCTTTTCAGCATAATCTTTGATGTATTCGGACTGATTATGTAAAGAATATTGCTGATGGTCGGTAGACATCCTCAAGTACTGTGCGACTCTAACTTTATGATTTTTATCATTTTCGCTAGCCATGCACGAAACCTCATGGATGATTCAATACAATGTAGAGGATAAAATTGATCAATTTTTAACCAAATTCAACTCTTTTATCATCGATTAGAGCGAATTTGGTAAATCTTCGAGGTGTATGATAATCGAGAAGAGATGTGAATTATTTAGCTGATATGACCTACAGCTTTCGTTATGTGGACTCAAGGTCCCCATTTGTGAATGGCTATGCTTAGTCCACATAGGTTAATGGTGTGATTATTAATTCTTTAACTAAATCAAGATAGTTAACCCATCATGGGAGATTTATGCGGCAATAACTTTGCATTTTTGAGACGAAACATAGTCACTCCACCATTGCATGAGAACCACCCGTTCAGTGAGATACTCTGCACGATTGTAGGCTGCAATGATTTCATCTTTCTTCGAGTGGGCAAGGGCGGCTTCTAAGACATCAGTTCTAAACTTGCCAGACTCCTCAGCAGCCGTTCTAGCAATGGATCGCATACCGTGAGCTACAAGCTCACCTCCGAAGCCCATACGGATTATGGCCGCATTGGCTGTTTGTTCATGCATGTGATTGAGTGGAGCTTTGATACTGGGGAAAACCCACTCTCTACGTCCGCTGATGGCTTTCATTGAATCCAAGACTCGCAAAGCTTCTTTACTTAGTGGAACTTTGTGAGGCTTCTTCATTTTCATGAACTCCGCCGGAATGTTCCACATTGAGTTGTCAGTATCTATATCGGCCCATCTGGTGCGAACAGCCTCACCAGGACGAACCCAAGTTAGTAACTGCCATTCAATCAGCAATCGTGTCTCCATACGGACTGAGGCGTTGTTTAACACTGTAAGGAAGCGGGGGAGTTCGGTTGGGGGCAGGGCTGGCATGTTCTGTTTCTTCGGCTTACTAAATCTCTGGGCAAGATTGTCAGCCGGATTGAATTCTATGAGTTCTTCTGTTGCTGCATAGCGGAAAACTTCATTCAGGCGGGATATGATGCGGCGAAGTGTTTCAAGGACACCTCGTTTTTCTATGGGGTCTAAATGCTGTTTAAGCATTTTAGGGCGAATCTCCTTAATGGGGGTATCACCCAACGTTGGAAAGATATTTCTTTCTAGGCTTCGCCAGATGTCGTTAGCATGATCCTGGGAGATGCCTGACGTTTTGACTTTCTCATCAAGCCACTTCTTGGCTACTGCTTGAAATGTATGTTCCGTTGCATCTTTTAGGGCATTGGCTTTCTGGGTGTTATGAACTTGTGGGTCTATATCATTTGCAAGCAACGACAAGTATTCATCACGTAAAGCTCGTGCCTTAGCAAGTGTAAGATGAGGATAGGTTCCTAAGCTCACCTTAGTTCGCTTTTTGGTCACAGGCACTGCATATCTGAAATACCAATTTTTCTTCCCTCCCTTCGCCAGGGGAGCGATTCGCAGGAGCAAACCATCGCCGTCAAAAAGGTTAACCTCTTTCTCGGCAGGTTTGGTGCTTTTGATTTCAGTGTCAGTGAGCTTCTTAGCGATTTTTGCCATTTGGGACCCTCGATTTTTGGACCCTTCTTAGTGGGTCCTATTCAGGGTGCCATAACTCATAGTTCTCAGCAATTCTCACTGGACGACAATAGACGTAAAAAAGCCCGCAGAGCTTGTGCTGTGCGGGCTTAGTAGACTTCATTGTACTTCAAACAACTAAAAAGTGGTGGAGCTGGCGGGAGTTGAACCCGCGTCCGAAATTTCTACATCCTCGGTACTACATGCTTAGTTTGTCTTTACATTCGCACGCCAGCTGCGGACAGACACGCCACTAACGAACTAGCCTGATTAGTTTTAACGCTTCAACCCCAGGCAGGGCTTCCACGCGATCTCTTTTGGGTTTGACCTCTCTTTGATCCCCGTCTTAAGAGCGGAAGCTAGGGAGAGAGGGCTCAGAGCAGGTTATTAAGCTGCTAAAGCGTAGTTTTCGTCGTTTGCGACTATTTTTTTGCGGCTTTTAACGAGGCAAACCGCCCCTCGGCATGCACCTTGGGTTTCGCAAATCCCGTCGAATCCAGAATCAGCCCCAATAGTGTTGAACTAAGTATACCAGATTTCACTTCCTGGATACCAGCCCGGAACGCTAACTTATTGAATAGTACAATAAGTGTGCAGAATCAACGTCCTGCGTTTTTCATGATGCGCGCTTTGTCGAGCTGCCATTCGCGCTCTTTCAGGTCAGTACGTTTGTCGTGCTGTTTTTTACCCTTCGCGACGCCAATTTTCACTTTGCACCAGGCGTTTTTCCAGTACAGCGACAGGGCGACCACGGTGAAACCTTCACGGTTGATGCGTCCGTAGAGGGATTCCAGCTCACGCTTGTTCAGCAGCAGCTTGCGGGTGCGCGTAGGGTCACACACGTAGTGTGAGGAGGCGACGGTCAGCGGCGTAAAGTTCGCGCCGAACAGGAAGGCTTCGCCATCTTTCAGGATCACGTAGCTATCGCCGATGTTGGCTTTCCCGGCGCGCAGCGATTTTACTTCCCAGCCCTGCAACGCAAGGCCAGCTTCGAATTCTTCTTCAATGAAATACTCGTGGCGAGCACGCTTGTTGAGCGCAATGGTCGCCGAGCCTGGTTTATGTGCTTTTTTCTTCGTCATAAGTGTCGTAAAGCCGTCGGTAATCTGATTTCAAATAGTCACCTCATTGCGTCCTGTGAGGTCTAACGCGCTATCTTAGCACGAGATGAGGCTTAGCGTTTTTTTAACAGGTGATAAATGTTATTATTTGTCCGTTGTGTGACCATGGGAAATGCTATGCCTCAGATTAGCCGTACTGCGCTTGTGCCTTACAGCGCGGAACAAATGTATCAGTTAGTGAACGATGTTCAGTCTTATCCAGAATTTATTCCGGGATGCACCGGGAGCCGCGTTCTGGAGTCCGGGCCGACGCAGATGACCGCGGCGGTGGATGTCTCTAAAGCGGGGATCAGCAAGACGTTCACCACCCGCAATACGCTGACCAGCAATCAGAGTATTTTGATGCATCTGGTGGATGGTCCGTTTAAAACCCTGATGGGAGGCTGGAAGTTTACGCCGCTGAGCGCTGACGCCTGCCGCATTGAGTTCCAGCTGGATTTTGAATTTACCAATAAGCTGATTGAGCTGGCGTTTGGCCGCATCTTTAAAGAGCTAGCTTCCAATATGGTTCAGGCGTTCACCACCCGCGCCAAAGAGGTTTACAGTGTCGCATAAGATTGCTGTAGAAGTGGTGTACGCGCTGCCGGAGAAGCAGTATCTGCAGCGCGTGACGCTGGAAGAGGGGGCAACCGTTGAGGCGGCTATCCGCGCGTCCGGCATCCTTGAGCTTCGCAGCGATATCGACCTGGCGAAAAATAAGGTCGGGATTTACAGCCGTCCGGTGAAGCTGGGTGATGTGCTGAAAGAGGGCGACCGGGTAGAGATTTATCGTCCGCTGATTGCCGACCCGAAAGAGCTGCGTCGTCAGCGTGCGGAGAAGGCGGGTAAGTAGCGTGTTTTCCCCTCACCCTGACCCTCTCCCCAAAGGGGCGAGGGGATAAAAGAAATACAAAAAAGGTGCTCAATGAGCACCTTTTTGCATTTCTGACTTCTGATTATTTGGTCAGGGCAGGCTTGTTGTCGATGTTGGTCAACACACCGGCGCTGCTGAAGGTCAGCGTCAGGGTCTGCTGGGTCGCATCTTCGTGGCCCGGCTTCTGACGGAATACATAGAACCAGGTGTTAGTGCCGAACGGATCGGACATCATCGGGGTTCCCAGTGTATAAGCGACCTGCTGTTGTGTCATCCCCACGCGGATTTTGGACACATCGTTAGGGGTAAGGTAGTTCCCCTGGTTGATGTCAGGACGGTAAACCACTTTCTCCAGAGTGGAACAGCCTGCGGTCAACATCAGAAGAACCGCTGCGGCAGCGGTCAGCATTTTACAACGCATAGTGATTTGATTCCTTTTCGGGCCCGAGCAGAACGCGGCTCATATGTAATATGCCGATGATAATAGACCTTGCCCCACTTTGAAACCGGTCTGGCGGCGTTTTTGTTGTTCTGTATGACCCTGAGATCCCGAAAAAGTTTATGCCGCCAGCAGTTCTTTCGCGTTCGCGAGCGTGTTACGCGTGACTTCGCTGCCGCCGAGCAGGCGTGCCAGCTCCTGCAGGCGCGCACGTTTATCCAGCGGCTTCATGTGTGTTTCAGTCATTTCACCGTCGGTTTCTTTACTGACGATAAAGTGGTGATGACCACAGCCCGCGACCTGCGGCAGGTGGGTGACACACATCACCTGCGTTGATTCGCCGAGCTGGCGCAGCAGTTTACCCACCACCGCCGCCGTTGGGCCGCTGATGCCGACATCCACTTCATCGAAAATCAGCGCCGGGGTGTCCATTTTACGCGCGGTAATCACCTGAATCGCCAGCGCAATACGCGACAGTTCACCGCCGGAGGCCACTTTGGAGATAGCCTGCAGCGGCTGACCCGGGTTGGTGGTGACGCGGAACTCGATGCGGTCCGCACCTTCCGCCGTCAGGTGGTTCTCTTCAAAGCGGACATCAATGGTGAATACACCGTGCGGCATCGCCAGCGTGTGCATGCTGTCGGTGATGTGCTGGCTTAGCTCCTGGGCGTAATGCTGACGGATTTCATGCAGCTTTTGCGCTGTCGCCAGGGCCTGTTCATGGTGCAGGTTCACCGCCAGAGAGAGGGTTTCCTGCGAATCAGCCTGATCGTCAAGCTGCTGCTGCTCTTCCAGCAGAGACTGATAGTAGCCCGGCAGCTCTTCCGGCGTGACGTGGTGCTTGCGCGCCAGTGAAATCTGACGGGAGATACGTTGCTCCAGCTCAAACAGACGGTTCGGGTCGAGATCCAGACGTTCACAGTAGTGGCGCAGTTCGTCACTGGCTTCGGAGATCTGAATAGCCGCTTCTTCCAGCATATCCAGGACGCCTGAAAGTTTGCTGTCCATGCCGACCAGTTCGGTAATCAACTGGCGGACGTTATACAGCTGTCCTTGCAGGTTCACGTCTTCGCCATCCGCCAGCAGGTTAAGCGCATTCTGGCTGGTTGAGAGCAGGTGACCGCTGTTCGCCAGGCGTTTGTACTCTTCGTCGATTTGCTCAAACTCACCCGGCTGCGGGTTGAATTCGTTCAGCTCTTTAAGCTGGTACGCCAGCAGCTCCGCACGTGCGGCGCGCTCCTGGCTTTGCTGCTGGTGCTGGGCAAGTTCACGGCAGCTCTGATGCCACTGGCGATAGTGTTCCGCCATAAGCTGAGTAAGCGCGTACTCACCCGCATAGCCATCCAGCAGCGCTTTCTGCTGTTCGGGTTTGACGAGTTGCTGATGCGCATGTTGACCGTGGATCTGGATAAGCAACTGGCCGAGTTCACGGAGCTGGGAAAGGGGGACCGCCGTGCCGTTGATAAAACCGCGGGAACGACCGTCGCTGCTGATGACGCGGCGGAGTAAACACTCACGTCCATCTTCAAGCTGGTTCTGTTCCAGCCAGCGCTGGGCGGCAGGGGTGTCTTTCAGGGAGAAACGGGCGCACAGGTCGGCACGGTTGGCGCCCATGCGCACCATATCGCCCTCTGCGCGGCCGCCAAGGCACAAGCCGAGGGCATCAATGGCAATGGATTTACCTGCACCGGTTTCCCCGGTGATCGCCGTCATGCCGCTGTGGAAATCGATCTCAAGCTCACGAACAATGGCAAAGTTGCTGATGGTCAGTTGTGCCAGCATAATTGTTTTCCTGTATGAAAAACCATAACTGTGTTTCCATACAGTATAAACTGGTTTTATATACAGTAAAGTACTGGATGCAGAATCAGAACAATTTTTTTGACCAGCCAAGCTTCGAGCTTAATGTATTGAAATAGCTGTAATCTTTCGGATGAATCAGATTCAGGTGGTAATCACACCGGCGAATAAGCACATCTTCACCTTCCTGGATCGGCAGCGCTATCTGGCTGTCGCAGCTGATCTCCAGGTCGTTACGGCGGTGTGAGAAGCGCAGACGGATCGTGCTGTCGCCGTTGATGACCAGCGGGCGGGCGGAGAGCGTGTGCGGGAACATCGGCACCAGGGTAATGGCGTCCAGAGAGGGGGTCAGGATCGGGCCGCCGGCAGAAAGCGAGTAGGCGGTTGAGCCGGTCGGGGTGGAGATAATCAGCCCGTCAGAACGCTGGGAGAAGGCAAAGATTTCGTCGATATAGACTTCGAACTCGATCATGTGCGCCACTTTACCGGGGTGAAGGACCACCTCGTTAATCGCGGTGCTGATGCGCTTCTGGCAGTCCTGCTGGCACACCTGCGCTTCCAGTAAAAAGCGTTTTTCACTGATATAGTGGCCTTCCAGCACGTCGGCCAGCTGCTGTTGCGCATTGTCCGGGTCAAGGTCGGTTAAAAAGCCGAGATTGCCACGGTTGATGCCGATGACCTTAATGTCATAGCGCGCCAGCGTGCGGGCCGCGCCGAGCATGTTGCCGTCGCCGCCCACCACCACGGCGAGATCGGCCTGTTGGCCTATTTCCGCCAGCGTGCCGGTTTTGACGCTCTTCAGCTGCAGCTCCTGAGCAATCTGCTGCTCGACCATCACTTCATAGCCTTTGCTACACAACCAGCGATACAACATTTCATGTGTCGTTAGTGCGGTAGGGTGACGCGGATGCCCGACGATCCCAATACACCTGAAATGATTATTCATTTTCTGGAGGTCCTTGTGCCTGATGAATGATGACAATCTGTCTTGTTCCCTTGAATCCCGGAAACTGATCCCCATAATAAGCGAAGTTAGCGAGATGAATGCAGAAAAACGCGGAGAAATTCATGAGTAGTAAAGAACAGAAAACGCCTGAGGGGCAAGCCCCTGAAGAAATTATCACGGAACAGCACGATGAAGTTGAGGCTGTAGAGCCAGACGCATCTGCTGAGCAGGTGGACCCGCGCGATGAAAAAATTGCGAATCTGGAAGCCCAGCTGGTAGAAGCACAGAATCGCGAACGCGATGGTGTTCTGCGCATCAAGGCGGAAATGGAAAACCTGCGTCGCCGTACCGAGCAGGACGTTGAGAAGGCGCATAAATTTGCGCTGGAGAAATTCGTCAACGAACTGCTGCCGGTAATCGATAGCCTCGATCGCGCGCTGGAAGTGGCTGACAAAGCAAATCCGGACAACGCGGCAATGATCGAAGGTATCGAACTGACGCTGAAATCCATGCTCGACGTGGTGCGTAAGTTTGGCGTGGAAGTAATTGCCGATACCGACGTTCCGCTGGATCCAAACGTTCACCAGGCGATTGCGATGGTTGAATCTGAAGAGATTGAAGCCGGTAAAGTGCTGGGCGTGATGCAGAAAGGTTACACCCTGAACGGCCGTACCATTCGCGCGGCGATGGTGACCGTGGCGAAAGCGAAAGCGTAATTCGCTATCCGTAGTGCCGGGTAGCGGCGTTCGCCTTACCCGGCCTACAACCTTACTCAGCGATACTTTCGCGCAGGGGTTTAACGGGCAGGACTTTCACCTGCTTAATCATATTGTCCTGCACGTCCAGGATATCAATATCGTACTGCTCAATGCGCACCCGCGTGCCCGCCGCCGGGATCTCTTCCAGCGCTTCCAGAATCATCCCGTTAATGGTCCGAGCCTCATCTTCCGGCAAATGCCAGTTAAAGGCTTTGTTGAGTTCGCGAATGTTCGCGCTGCCGTCAATCAGCACCGAGCCGTCGTTTTGCGGGGTGACCTCTTCCGCGAGGGAAGGCGACATTGAGGTGGTAAAGTCCCCGACAATCTCTTCCAGAATATCTTCGACCGTCACCAGCCCCTGAATATCGCCGTACTCGTTGACCACCAGGCCAACCTTCTTCTTGTTACGCTGGAATTTCACCAGCTGCGTGCTGAGGGGGGTTCCTTCCGGCACGTAGTAAATTTCGTCGGCGGCGCGCAGCATTACCTCTTTGGTGAACTCTTTTTTCTCGGTCATCAGACGGTAGGCTTCGCGCACGCGCAGCATGCTGATGGCGTCATCCAGCGAGTCGCGGTACAGCACAATGCGCCCGTGCGGGGAGTGCGTCAGCTGGCGAACGATGGCTTTCCAGTCGTCATTGATGTCGATACCGACGATTTCGTTACGCGGCACCATGATGTCGTTCACGCTCACCTTTTCCAGATCCAGCACCGACAGGAGCATGTCCTGATTGCGCCGGGAGATCTGCGAGCGGGATTCATGCACGATGGTGCGAAGCTCTTCTTTGCTGAGCGCGCTGCTGATGGTGACGTCGGCTTTGATTCCCACCATCCGCATCAGGACGCGCGTCACCATGTTCAGCAGCCAGACCAGCGGCATCATCAGGATCTGCAGCGGTGCCAGCAGGAAGCTGCTCGGGTAGGCGACTTTCTCAGGGTAAAGCGCGGCGATGGTTTTCGGCAGCACTTCGGCAAACACCAGCACCACGAACGTCAGCACGCCGGTGGCAATCGCCACCCCGGCGTTGCCGTACAGGCGCATCCCGACGATGGTGCCGAGGGCAGAGGCCAGAATGTTGACGAGGTTGTTGCCGATGAGCACCAGGCTTATCAGGCGATCCGGCTTGCGGAGCAGTTTTTCAACGCGACGTGCGGCGCGGTTACCCTGTTTAGCACGATGACGTAACCGGTAGCGGTTTAAGGTCATCATGCCGGTTTCCGAGCCGGAGAAATAGGCGGAGATGACCACCATGACGATCAGCGTAACGATCAGCGTGGTGGTAGAGATGTGTTCCAGGGGGAACTCCTTTGTTTCTTAGCCAGCAAATTGCTGTATGAAGCGGCTGCCAAAATAGGCAAGGGTGAGAATGCCCGCACCCGCGACGTTGAACCAGACCACGCGACGACCGCGCCAGCCTTCATGATAATGGCCCCATAACAGGACAATATAGACAAACCACGCGATGATGGAGAGTACCGCTTTATCGATATTCTCCACGCTGAACAGGTTCTTCATGTAAAACAGGCCCGTGCAGAGCGTCAGCGTCAGCAGCACCACCCCCACCTGGGTGATGTGGAACATCTTGCGCTCAATGACCATCAGCGGCGGCATTTCATGGTTAAAGGCCAGCTTTTTGTTTTTCAGCTGATAGTCAATCCAGGCGAGCTGCATGGCGTAAAGCGCGGCGATGATCAGCGTCGCGTAGGCAAAGAGCGACAGGCCGATATGCACCAGCATCCCCGGGGTAGCCTCCAGATGCGTAATAAACTCATTAGGCATAAAGGTAGCGAGGGCCAGATTGATCAGCGCAAAGGTGTAGACAATAGGCAGCAGCAGCCAGCCGCGATTTTTAGACGCGACGATGGTCATCACCGTACAGATCATCAGGCTGACCAGCGAGCCGACGTTGAGGACGCTCAGGTTTTGCACGCTGCCGTCGCCGGGAATGATGCGTGATTCCAGCGCAAAGGCGTGGCTAATCAGTGCGATGACCGCAGAAAGAATAGCCATGCGCCGCCAGCCGCTGTTTTTTTGCAGCAGTCCGGGAACGATCAGCGCGAGGCTGACAGAGTAGGCAACAAGGGCGATCAGTGCGAAAACAGGCATATAGGCATCGACAGTTGTCTTAATAAGAAAGAGAAGCAGTATAACGTTACGTGACGCCTGCTCCAACCGTTGCATAACAACAAAGGCGCCTTCATGTTATACTCCGGCAAAATTCTGTGTATGTGTCGCCCATGGCGGCCCAACGTTTCTACTCAGGCGAGAGACAATGTTTGATAATTTAACCGATCGTTTGTCGCGCACGCTGCGCAACATCAGCGGCCGCGGACGCCTTACTGAAGAGAACATCAAGGAAACGCTGCGCGAAGTGCGCATGGCGCTGCTGGAAGCAGACGTCGCGTTGCCGGTTGTTCGTGATTTTATCAACCGCGTAAAAGAGAAGGCGGTTGGTCATGAAGTTAACAAGAGCCTGACCCCGGGTCAGGAGTTCGTCAAAATCGTTCGTAATGAACTGGTTTCGGCGATGGGCGAAGAGAACCAGGTGCTTAACCTGGCGGCTCAGCCACCGGCCGTGGTGCTGATGGCGGGCCTGCAGGGTGCGGGTAAAACCACCAGCGTCGGTAAGCTGGGTAAGTTCCTGCGTGAAAAGCACAAGAAGAAAGTGCTGGTGGTCTCTGCGGACGTCTATCGCCCGGCGGCGATCAAACAGCTGGAAACCCTGGCAGAGCAGGTTGGCGTGGATTTCTTCCCGTCCGACGTGGCGCAGAAGCCTGTCGACATCGTTAACGCCGCGCTGAAAGAGGCGAAGCTGAAATTCTATGACGTGCTGCTGGTGGATACCGCCGGTCGTCTGCACGTCGACGAAGCGATGATGGACGAGATCAAGCAGGTGCATGCCTCTATCAACCCGGTAGAGACCCTGTTCGTTGTCGACGCCATGACCGGTCAGGATGCGGCGAATACCGCGAAAGCGTTTAACGAAGCGCTGCCGTTAACCGGCGTGGTGCTGACCAAAGTGGACGGTGACGCCCGCGGCGGTGCGGCGCTCTCGATTCGTCACATCACCGGTAAGCCGATTAAATTCCTCGGCGTGGGCGAAAAAACCGAAGCGCTGGAGCCGTTCCACCCGGACCGTATCGCCTCCCGTATCCTCGGCATGGGCGACGTGCTGTCGCTGATCGAAGATATCGAGAGCAAGGTTGACCGCGCGCAGGCCGAGAAGCTGGCCAGCAAGCTGAAAAAAGGTGACGGTTTCGATCTCACCGACTTCCTTGAGCAATTGCGTCAGATGAAAAACATGGGCGGCATGGCCAGCCTGATGGGCAAACTGCCGGGCATGGGCCAGATCCCTGACAACGTGAAAGCGCAGATGGATGACAAGGTGCTGGTGCGTATGGAGGCGATCATCAACTCGATGACCCTCAAAGAACGCGCTAACCCGGATATCATCAAAGGTTCCCGTAAACGCCGTATCGCAGCCGGTTGCGGCATGCAGGTGCAGGACGTTAACCGCCTTCTGAAACAGTTCGACGACATGCAGCGCATGATGAAGAAAATGAAGAAAGGCGGCATGGCGAAGATGATGCGCGGCATGAAAGGGATGATGCCTCCCGGTTTTCCAGGGCGTTAATCGCTTTTGAGATTGCTTTTTGCCCGAAAATGAGTAAAATTTTCGGGCTTTTAATATGACACCCGGGCTCCGTTCCTCGATGGGGCCCGGTTGTTTTATTCACACAAGAGGATGTTATGGTAACTATTCGTTTAGCACGTCACGGCGCTAAAAAGCGTCCGTTCTACCAGGTTGTTGTGACTGACAGCCGTAATGCACGCAACGGTCGCTTCATCGAGCGCGTTGGTTTCTTCAACCCACTGGCCGCTGGCGCAGAAGAAGAAACTCGTCTGGATCTGGATCGTATCGCTCACTGGGTTGGCCAGGGCGCTACTGTTTCCGATCGCGTTGCTACGCTGATCAAAGCAGCAAACAAAGCAGCTTAATCTGTCACGGTGGTCATGATGAGCAATAAAGTACCTGTTGAACCGATCGTATTGGGAAAAATGGGTTCTTGCTACGGTATCCGTGGTTGGCTCAGAGTGTTTTCCTCCACTGAAGACGCTGATAGCA
Organism: Enterobacter pseudoroggenkampii; assembly: GCF_026420145.1. NCBI lineage: Bacteria > Pseudomonadati > Pseudomonadota > Gammaproteobacteria > Enterobacterales > Enterobacteriaceae > Enterobacter > Enterobacter pseudoroggenkampii. The sequence continues at coordinate 47,585 of NZ_JAPMLV010000004.1, read as the reverse complement.
TTTTTGATTACCAGCCCTGGTTTATCCAGAAAGGCGGTAAGTGGGAAGAGGTCGAGCTGGAAAGCTGGCGTCACCACAATCAGGACATCATCATCAAGCTGAAAGGCGTTGACGATCGTGATGCCGCGAATGCGCTGACTAATTGTGAAATTGTCGTGGATTCGTCGCAGTTGCCACAGCTGGAAGAGGGCGACTACTACTGGAAAGACCTTATGGGTTGCCAGGTAGTCACTACCGAAGGCTACAGCCTGGGGAAAGTCATCGATATGATGGAAACCGGGTCAAATGACGTTCTCGTCATTAAGGCAAACCTGAAAGATGCATTTGGCATCAAGGAGCGGTTGGTCCCGTTCCTCGATGGACAGGTTATCAAGAAAGTCGATCTCACTACTCAAACCATTGAAGTAGATTGGGATCCTGGTTTTTAAATTCTCCGGATAAACGGTAAAAGACGGCGCTATGTGGATTGGCATAATTAGCCTGTTTCCTGAAATGTTCCGCGCGATTACCGATTACGGGGTAACTGGCCGGGCAGTAAAGAATGGCCTGCTGAGCATCCAGAGCTGGAGTCCTCGTGACTTTACTCATGACCGGCACCGTACCGTGGACGATCGTCCTTACGGCGGCGGACCGGGGATGCTAATGATGGTGCAACCCTTACGGGACGCCATTCACACAGCAAAAGCCGCGGCAGGTGAAGGCGCAAAGGTGATTTATCTGTCACCTCAGGGACGCAAGCTTGATCAAGCGGGCGTGAGCGAACTGGCGACGAATCAAAAGCTGATTCTGGTCTGTGGGCGCTACGAAGGGATAGATGAGCGCGTAATTCAAACCGAGATTGACGAAGAATGGTCTATCGGCGATTACGTTCTCAGCGGTGGTGAGTTACCGGCAATGACGCTGATTGACTCCGTCGCCCGGTTTATTCCGGGTGTTCTGGGCCATGAAGCTTCGGCAACGGAAGATTCCTTTGCTGACGGGTTGCTGGACTGTCCACACTATACTCGTCCTGAAGTGTTAGAAGGGATGGAGGTCCCGGCAGTGTTACTGTCTGGAAACCATGCCGAGATACGTCGCTGGCGTTTGAAGCAGTCGCTGGGCCGAACCTGGCTTAGAAGACCTGAACTTCTGGAAAACCTGGCTCTGACTGAAGAGCAAGCAAAGTTGCTGGCCGAGTTCAAAACTGAACACGCGCAACAGCAGCATGAACATGATGGGAATGCGTAATACGCTCCCGAATATCAGTTTACCCAGGATAAGAGATTAAATTATGAGCAACATTATTAAGCAACTTGAACAAGAGCAGATGAAGCAGGACGTACCTTCCTTCCGTCCAGGTGACACCGTGGAAGTGAAAGTATGGGTTGTTGAAGGTTCCAAAAAACGTCTGCAGGCATTCGAGGGCGTGGTTATCGCTATTCGTAACCGCGGTCTGCACTCTGCATTCACTGTTCGTAAAATTTCCAACGGCGAAGGCGTTGAGCGTGTCTTCCAGACTCACTCTCCGGTAGTTGACAGCATTGCTGTTAAACGTCGTGGTGCTGTACGTAAAGCTAAACTGTACTACCTGCGTGAGCGTACTGGTAAGTCTGCTCGTATTAAAGAGCGTCTGAACTAATAACGCGCTTTCGCAACATCCGAAAGCTTGTAGAAAACAAGGGGTTAGCGTAATGCTAACCCCTTTTTTATTGGCGGTGGCGGCAAATTGGCGACGGAGTTTTACTTGATGGCGGCAGAAGTAAAAAAACCTGCCGAAGCAGGTTTAAAGCCAAAGTTGCTGTTGCTGGTTTCTTACAGGATGGGGCGGGGCAGGCTCAACAGCTCCCGGCTTCATGATGAATCTCGATAGCGTCTCAAAAGTTATAAACGTGCAGCCACAATTAATGTTTTGGCACTGATGATAACGCTCTTTCGTTTCGGTACTAAGGTATCTGCTAGTGCGAGCATGAGCGGCGTTCTGGCATAACGGGCAATGCATCATAATTTTTCCCCTGCTGGCGTGTCTGAGGGAATAATATACTTTCAGTTTGCATTTGCAAGTTAAGGTTTGCTTTATCATTCCTCGTCTTCCTCTGAGCTGTACTCTACGTCAGAAAGCTTAACCTCAAGCTCTAAGCCCGTCGTGAAGCCACTATTACTCAGATTGTGAGTTACCTTACTGATTAACCAAGATTGCTCATCTATGACGCGCTTAAAGCCTGACACGCGCACTGGTGTCTCAGGGAATAAATCAGCCCTACCAAGCGCCATCGTAATTGAAAACTCCGCAACACCTCTCTGCAGCTTATCCCACTTAGCCTGAGCTGCGCGCATCGCCTGCGCCTTTGATGCGTAGACCGTCGTCAGAGCCAGCACGTTATCAGCTTCACCGGCCATATACTCACCCTCACGCGCTTCTGGTTCTTTTTTGGCCTTTGTCTTTTTGCTGACCGGCTTTGCTTTCGGGTGCTCCAGTGCGCGCAAGTGCTTCTCTTTTGGCTTACGTTTCAGCGTCACTTTTTGCTTTTGCGGCTTCGGGTCTTTGGTGTGCAACCATTTTGCTGTTACGCCGGTGTAAGCCCCACGGTCAGCAATGGCAAACTGATGACGGTCACCATCGCTGCGGGTCAGGGTCATTTGCGGTACGGGCTTGCCGCTGGCCGTTATTGCACTACCGGCTTTCAGAAACAGGAGCTTCCCCGCTTTCACTGACACAGCTGCCCCATTGCGGTCAGCAAGTCGGGTCAGAAATACGGCGTCTGACTCCTGCGACTGGTCGATATGCGGTACCGGTATTTTTTTCAGTGAATCCGCGACACTGGCCGTCAGTTTATTGCGCTTTGCAATGGTGCTGACCAGCTCACCGAGCGTGGTGTCATGCCATGACTCTTCACGCCGTGAATTGAGCGTTCCGCGAAAGTCTGCACTACGCGCACGGATGGTCAGGGTATCAGGCGCGCCCCGGTGCTCAATCTCATCGACCGTGAAATCACCCTTATTCAGAAGCGCCGAACCCTGCCAGCCAAGCCACAGCGTCAGCACCGCCCCACGCAGGGGTAACTCGACTTTGCCGTCAGTGTCGTCGAGCTCAATGTCGAGCTGGTCAGCCTCAAATCCCCTGTTGTCGGTCATGGTGAGAGAAATCAGCCGGTCACTAAAATTGCTGGTAATATCCTGGCTATTCAGCGTCAGCATGAATGCCGGTGCAAGGCTGGCACCGGCATCAATAGTCATGCCTGTAATCATACGGACAGCCCTCCGAGCACGCCCTGCAGCTTATCGGTCAGATTTCCGGCAGAGCCGAGAAGGTCGCTGGCCTGCTTATTCAGGTCTCCAAACATCGCCGTCAGTGATTCGTCGACCCGCTTTAGCGAAAGAGTGAAATCAATCTTTCTGGCTGCACCGTCACTGAAAAACTCAGCGTGCGTGGTCGACACCTTATCGACGATATACATCCCGAGAATATTCCCGGTGCCCTCAATCAACGGCCACGCTCTACCCTCGTTAGCCATCACCTCTACAACCTTTAGTGAGATCCATCCTCCAGTTATAGCGGGGTACAGTGTGCCCGAAAGCTGTATCGACGTTTCCCCCTCGCCGAGAAACTGATACGCAGGCGGTTTACCAACCCGGTCATTAGACGCCCAGCGGTAATCTTTAGAGTGTTGCATCGACTGATAAGGCAGGGTGCGACGTTCAAATACAAACATGCCAAGAGCAAGCATCATAATCAGCCTCCTTAATCGTGCATCATGCTGGCGCGGGCTTTCGCTCGCTTTTCACGTTCATATTTTTCTAATGCATCCTGCAACTGATTCCCTAGTTGACCGCCCGGAGCCCCATTGCCCGGCAGGTTGATTTGATAGGTTGGGCTGCTCTGGTCAACATAGGTACGGCCAGCCGGTGCGGTAACTGGCTGGTAAGCCTGATAACCGCCATATGTACTGGTTGCCGGGATGTAGGAATTACCCTTTGTGGCGGCGTTGGTTTTGGCGGCAGTCTGGTCGAGATTATTGGATTCTTTGTTGATGACGCCTAGCTTTTCGAGAAGCCAGTCGACCCCGCTACGCAGCGTGTTAAATGCTTTTACTGGTGCCATGAAAGCATCTACCAGCGCCTGTCCAAATGCGACACCTGCATTTTTGCAGCTATCAAGGGTTTCTTTCGTTGAGTGCACAGGTTCAATGAGGTCTTTGAACCATTGCCACGCCGCTTTTAGCTTATCGCCAAGCCAGTCAAAAACAGGTTTTAACGGTGCAAATAGTTCAGTGGCAGGTGCAAATGCACTTTTCAACCCCTCAACAACACCAGAAAAAAACGCGCTGATTGGTTCCCAATATTTGCGGATGAGTAATGCCCCGGCCACAATCGCAGCGACAAGAGCAACAATTGGCCAAGTGAGTGCACCGATTGCGGTCATAATGGCTCCACCCACAACGCTAAAAATAGTCCCCAAAGCTCCAGCGCCCGCGATAATGGCATTAATACCCGTAACAACCGGCCAGGCTGCGAGGCCAATACCGCCAATGATACCAATCAGAGCGAGCGCCCCTCCGGCAATGATGCCGATAGTTTCCGCCAGCCCCTTGTTATTTTTTATCCAGCCGTCCAGCTTTAACACATACTCTGTGGCTGTTTTGGTGAGCTTTCGCAGAGAGCCCTCTTGCTGGTCAAAAAGGTCAGTACCGACCGCCTCATAAGCAGACTGGAACTCTTTAAAATCACCGCCGAGGTTATCCTGCATAACCTTGACCAGTTCCTCGGTTTTGCCGTCTGAAGCTTTCAGTGCGGCGGTTAGTTGGTCGAGCTTGCCGCTGGCCGCTGCAGCCATCAGCACATTAGCTGATGAGCTGGCCTCTTCGCCGAATATCGTTTTCATGTATTCGGCTTGCTGCCCGGTTCCGAGATTGTTGCGCTTAAAACTGGCCTGCATTTCTTTCAGGATGGTAAATATTGGTCGCGTATTGCCTTTGCTGTCTGAAGTTTTAACGCCCAGCTCTTTGAGGGCATCCCATGCCTTGCCGGTCGGAGCCTGCAGACGACTTAATACCGCACGGCTCCCGGTACCAGCCATCGAGCCTGTGATTTTTGCATCATGCAGAGCGCCCACCATTGCGGCGGTTTCTTCAATGCTGACACCGGCATTTTTTGCCACCGGCGCGGCATATGTCATCGCATCACTGAGGCCGTCAAAGTCGGCGGCTGTTTTGTTCATTACCGTAGACAGTACATCGCCAATATGCGAAACCTTGTCATTGGAAAGCTGAAACGCCGAGCGCATTCCCATCAGTAACGCTGCGTTTTCTTCCATTGTACGACGGTTAGCAAGTGCCATATTCAGAGTAACTGGCGTTGTTGCCTGAATTGCGGCGGCATCCCCACCGCCTTTTGCGATAATAATCTGCGCACTGGCAGCATCGTCGGCAGAGGCGGCAGTATTGTCGCCGAGCTGGCGCGCCTGTTTGCGTAGCGCCTCCATTTCTGGCGATTGTTTATCGACCCCGAGCACGGCCTGCAGTTCGGAGTTTTTCTGCGCAAAGTCATAACCGGGCGTCAGTAATTTAACCCCGACCATCGTTCCCGCTGTCGCGATACCTACCCCGGCAGCACCTGCAGCGGCCATGTTACCGGCAAGCTCCTTGCCTGATTTATATCGCTCTTTCACCCGGCCTAATTTCGCCTGCTGTGCACTGACGCGCGCCAGTGCCTCACGCTGGCGGTTAAGCTGTGCCGTCGTTTCGCTGATAGAGGTTTTGAGCCGACGCTCATCGGCAGACAGGGTGCGGGTATTAATACCGGCCTGCATCAGCTCGGAGCGCTGTCGTTGTACCGACGTTCTCAGACTGTTGTATTTCGTTTGCAGCTCAGAGGCGGCACGCTTTGCTGCTTCGAGTGCCTGCGCCTGCGCCCGGGTCGGACTGGTGGTGTTTTTAAACTGCACGGCCAGCTCACCAGCTTCGCGTTTCGCCTTATCAAGAGCCTGCCCGGTTACGGCCAGTTGCGCGCTTGCCTTACGAAAGCCGTCGATTTTCGATGCCTGACCATTCAGGTCACGCAGCCCCTTTTGTGTGTCGCGAATATCACCCGAGAGGGTTTTACTCGCAGTCTGAATGGATTTAAGCGGTCGAGTCGCTTGGTCGACCGCTTTCAGCAATACCTCAAGCCTCAGGTTATTACTCATTGTGGTTTCCGCTACGCTGCAGCGCCTTTTCGCGCCATGTGATGAGCTCGGTCAGGCTCAGGGAATAGAGCTCTGATGGCGGCCAGTGGAAAATCACCGCGATATCCGCCATCAGGTCATCGGTCGAAAGGTCGGGTGGGAAATCTACTCCGCCGAAGCCGGTGACAAAAAACCAATCACCTTAGCGGCCAGCGACAGCATATCGGGCAGGTTCATCGCGGTCAGTTCCTGCGTGGTAAGCGCGGGATAGGTCATGCGGGGCAGGACTTTAATCAGCGCATCGACCTCAGACTGCGCCACCGCTGCCAGACTGACACCGCGCAGGGTACCGGCGTTCGGCTCAATCAGGGTGACTTTATCAATCGTCTGACCGGCGCGCTTAATCGGCTTGTCGAGGGTCACGACGTTCGGGTTTGCGGTGTCAATTTCATTGCCAGCCGTATCAACAAATTCAGCGGTTTTACGTAGTGCTTTTGCCATGATGTTTTTCTCTGCTCTGAAAGGGGAGTAATAACCGGCCAGCAGTGCCGACCGGTCAGGGAATTAAAGCCCGATTGCGCGGCGGTGCTGTTCCAGACGGTCGACGCCGTTCACCTTCTCGACCATGTTGACGGTGTCGATTTCGATGATGTCGCTACCATCAATCGTGAGGCGGTAATAGGTGCAGACGGTCGACAGTTTGGTCGAGGTGTTTTCACCCTGCTTATTCTCGCCGCCGTCGATTTCTTTATGACGGCCACGCATGACCACCTCGACCGCCACAATTTCGCCGGTATCGTCGCGCTGGTAGGATCCAGCAAAACGCAGCGGCACTGCATCAGCGCCCGGCGCGGCGTATTGCGCCCATAGCGCCACATCAGGCATGCCACCGACAGACCACTCGACGGTTAACGCATCATCGTCGAGACCGAGGTCAATTGCCGCCGCGCCGTTCATACCGCCGCCGCGATAGTTTTCGAGCTTGCGGGTCAGCTTCGGTAGCGTCACGGATTCAACAACGCCCATGTAGCTGAGGCCGTCATTGAACATGTTCAGGTATTTGAGTTTGCGGGGTAGTGCCATGTTGTTTCAGGCTCCTTAGCTGTTGACCGATTCGGCCAGATTCACCAGATATTTATCGGTGATACGCTGGCGCAGGGTCAGGCTTTCCAGTGGTGGAACCGGCGTATAGTCGTAGTCGATATACAGTTTCCCGGCCTTGAGGGTTTCCTTATCGTTCGATTCCTCGTCGAACCAGCATTCGCCGTCCACGATGTAGCCGTTAGATTTCAGCTCGCGGAATTTGGCATTAATGCCGTCGACAATGTCACGGATGAGCGATGCGGTGATGGGCTTATCGACCGCCCACATGTGCGCCTCGGCCATCGTGTCGGCCAGCACCTGCGCGGTGCGAGTGTAGTTCTCAAACAGGAACAGCGGGTCATCAGAGCAGGTGCGGTTACCCCAAAAGCGGAAACCATCTTTGCGCACCAGCGTCGTGACCCCGGCCTCGTTGAGCAGGTCAGCATCGGTGCCGGATGCCTGCAAATCCCAAAACACTGAGGCACTGATGCCGGTGACACCCTGCACGCCGACGTTAGACAGGGTTTTATGCCAGCCGACAGTCTGGTCGATGTAGGCGCGCAGGCCGATCGCACGAGCGGTGGCGTAGGCTGTTGCGGTGGCGTTAGTGGTGGTATCCCATGCGAGGAAATCAGGCCAGATGACCATCAGCTCGCGCTGACTGAAATTCTCACGATACGCCATCGCCTCGGAAATGGTCTTACAGCCCCATGCGCTGACATAGCCAAATGCGCGCAGGCTGATACAGACCGACGCGAGTGCGACAGCAACCTCTTTGGTATCGAGACCCGGCACGCCGAGAATACGCGGCTTAACACCGGTGACTGCTTCGGCAGTCAACAGAGCTTTGATACCGGTGTATTTACCGTTCTCATCCGTACCACCGATGATGTTAGAAATGGTCTGCGCTTCGGCGTCTTCTCCGGTACCTTCGGCAACGCGCACGACAACAGTGACGGGTTTTGACTGGTCGGCGATAGCCTGCAGGGAAGCAGACAACGTGCCTTTTTTACCGGCTTTCGCAATGGCGCTCTGCACATTGGTAATCAGTACCGGCTCGTTGAGGGGGAATGTCGCGGCATCTGCATCGCTGGCCGTGCAGACCATGCCGACGATTGCGGTTGCGACAGTGGAAATGACGCGGGTGCCGTCGTTAATCTCAAGCACCTGCACGCCGTGGTGAAAATCACTCATCCGGTTAACTCCGTGGTTAGTGGGCGAGTGTTATTGTCCTGGCTGGTCTGGTGAGGGGCTATTTGTCGGCGATGGGTGGCGGATGGCACATAAACAAACCGTAAAAAAGACGGGCATCAGCCCGCCTCGATTTACTCCGGTTTAACCGGCCATTCGATATCTGGAGCGATGGACGTATCTAAGGCTTCGAGCTCATCAAGATAGTCTAACCACTCGTTGTATTGACTTTTTTCCGTGTCTTTCAGCCTGCCAATTGCGGCCTTGCCCGGCCACTGCTTACTGTTTATGTATTCGTTAGTCTGGTCAATCAGCGATTGTTTCTCTGCATCCGCAATAGCAACCAGTTGTTCATGAGTCGGGGGAGGAATATCAACCCATACAGGATAACCATCATCACCCGCAACACTCATTTTTCCCACTGGTGGTTTCTGAAACTCTGCAAATGTTTCTTCGTCGATTTCTATGTCAGACTCAGGCCATAGTCCCTTTGCAATGTAACTTTCTTTTAATGCAACAGGATAAAAGGCATTAGTTTTAGCATCGTAAATATATTTCATGTTATTTCCCTACCGCTATCCAGTTACACCCAGCATTTACGCCATTAGTTCGTGAACTCATAAAATAAGCCCAGTTGACTGCCTGAGGCGTAACAGCAAAGCTAGGACAATCATTTGACGAACCAGAGGCCTGATCAAAAGATGTGGTGACTTTGTAACCCATCTGAGTAAAAGGAATCGGAAATGAAATCGCTGTTGGTGAGCCAAGAGTCCCTACAACTGCCGTTCCTTCCTGAATAATGGTTCCGTCAGGGAAACGCACCCATCCTGATCCAGATGTAAATTCGCTATGCTGTACGGCGTTAACGATACGACTATCATTACCCGCTGCTACGGTATTCGCAGTTGTACCGACATCGCGCGTAGCTGAATTACCCAGTCCAAGGTTAGTACGTGCTCCAGATGCATCTTTAGCACCTGTCCCTCCGGATGCTAATTGCAGTGCAATATTCCCCGCCGGGGAATTTATCGAATATGCGCCCCAAATGCCGTTTTGCACAAAAATATATGATTTCCGGTCCGGGGACCAGATACGGGTTTCGCTGGGGTCCTGGTCCAATCTTTCTATATGGAGGTTTTTTAGAACCTCACCAACCAAACCGGCGTCAGCCATTTCTTTTAATGCGTTCGCAATTATCAGGTATTGCGCATGTGGATTTTTATCCTCGACATGCTTTTTCATCAAATCATCAGCATAGGCTTTCACCTCGATAACCTTGTCGTCAACGTACTGCCGCGTTGCCAGCACGACCGACGGGTCGATTTTCAGGGTGATTGCCGATGTGCTCGATACAATCAGAATCATGCGGATGGTCTGCGTGCGGCCGCTTCCCTCCTGCAGTTGCGGCTTGTAGGTCTCCGGGCAGTTTGCCACGGCAATCAGAATCCCCTCATCATCGTAGAGACCTATCTCTCGGATCCAGAAACCACCCTCACTCTCGGGAATAATCTGTTCCGCGATAATCTGGCTGGTATTGGCCGGGTCTACTGTAAGCAGGTTCAGCGGCGCAATGCGCTTCTGGTTAATGAGCTTCGTCTGCGCCGGGTCAGGGGTCGGTAGCGTACCATTCGCATCACCGACGGCCATCTGCGTCAGGTTGAGTTTGGTACCGAGTGCCGCCGCGTTCGCCAGCCGCGCCGCGCCCTGATTGGTCAGAATGGCAAAATATTTTGCGGTCATGCGTTCACTCTCAGGTTATCAATCAAATGGATGGCCGAGGCCGGGTAATATTCACCGCCGACGACAATTTCCTCGGGGGTGTATGGGTAAACGGTCAGCGCGTCGCCGTCGTAACATCCCGCGCCGACATACAGCTCGCCGGTCGTACTCAGGCTGATAGCCAGCCCTGTCAGGTGACGACTCGCCGGTTTAGCGTCTTCAATCAGGCGCTCAAGCTCCTGATACATTTCGTCAGTGATGCCACTGTCGAGCACACCGACAACGAGGCGGAATGTTCCGGGCTCCTCGTCGAGCTGCCACCACTCGCGCACCTCAATCAGAAAACCGAGCGGTTCAACCACCCGACGCAATGCACTGATGGTGCCTTTGTGCTGATGGACGAAAAACGACGACGCACAGACGCTGCGCTTTGTCGCCTCCGGCCATTTCTCATCCCACCGGTCAACCGACAGCGCCCACGCCAGATACGGCAGCAGGTTTACCGGGCAGGTGCGCCAGTTCCACAAAGTGCGCAGCGGTACCGGCACGCGCTGAATCTCAGAGAGTGCGGCAGCGGCGGCAACTTCCAGCGGCGACGAGCCAACGGGTAACAGCCGGTCACTCATCCGAGCCCCCGATAGCTATCAGGTACTCGGTACAGTTCGACGCCTGCGACTTACTCAGCACAATGTCGGCCTGCGGTGATGCCAGCTCGACACGCTGCACCCCCTCAACATGCAGCGCCGCGTAAATGGCCGACAGACGGATATCACGCCCGAGGCGGTGCTGCGCGCTGATGTAGCTCTGCAGCTTCTGCTCTGATGCCTGCCTGATGGGCTCAGATTCGGGGCCGGGGTAAACATAGAGCGTCGCGTCAATCTGGTACGGCACAATCTCGGCTGACTGGACGGTTACCCTGTCAGCCACCGGTCGCACATCTTCGGCGTTCAGTGCTTTTTCAACGATTGCCAGTAACTCAGGGCTTGCTGTGCCGTCACCCTCTCGGGATAGCACGGTAATCGTCACGCAAGCTGGCGACGGGCTGGCGACCGAAACGTCAGCGACCCGCCCGTCGGCGCTGCGACCGTGATACTCATAAGCGCCGACCGGACCCGCTACGCTTAAACCCTCAAAAGCTTGTTGTGTGCGCAGTCGCAGGTCAGTATCGGATTCCATAACGGCAGGCGTTGGCGGTATGGTTGTGTCATCCGCCGGGGTGATAGTCAGGCGCTCGGTATTGTTGTTCCCGGCCACGACGTCGAGGTCGTTACCGGCGGAATAGGCCAGCGTTACCGCCTGCGCGGCTTCGTTCACACGCTGACGCCAGATAACTTCACGGTAGGCGTTTTCCTGCAGCAGCTTAACAATCGGCTCCGACTCAAGTGCCAGCGTCCGGGCAATGGCCTCCTGCTGGTCTTCGGGATAGAGCGAAATCAGCGTCGCAATACGTTCCGCAAGGATGGTTTCATAGTCCAGTTCCTCAACCACATCGGGAACGGGTAACTGACTCAGGTCAACGGTTGCCATAGTGATTTAACTCAGTGAAACAGTGGTTGAAACTGACGCACCGGTATCGGTACGCATCCCGGTAATATCGACATACATCTCGCCAGCGTCGCCGGTCTCAAAGCTGACAGAGGTAAGCCTGATGCGCGGTTCCCACTTCTGGATCGCCGAAAAGCACGCCACCATAATCTGCAGCCTGAGCGCCGGGTTTTGCGGCATATCAATCAGCGCCGATAGAAGCGAGCCATATTCACGACGCATCACCCGCGAGCCGACCGGCGTCAGCAGAATATCGCGCATGCTCTGGCTGATATGCTCAGTGTCGCTGATGCCAAGGCCGGTATTTCGGTTCATACCCTGATAACGCGCTGTCATATCGGTGCTCCCGTTTGCCCGCCGCTGTCGCCGGGGTGTTTATGGGTGTGGAGCACCTTGCCATTAGATGACAGAGACCCGCCGGTATGCTCAATGTTGCCTTTCATCGTGCCGCCCTTTTGCACCTCAAGCGTTGCCGTCGTCAGCTTATTGGTGCAAATCACCTCAGGGGTGTCGAGAGTGATACTGGTCGAGGCTTTCACCATTACCATCGGCACGGTTGCGGTGATGGACTCCGATGCCGTCACGTCAGCCGTTTTTATGCCGCTGACCGTCAGCGCGCCGGTTTCGGGCTCGTACTCAATGACCGCACCATCAGGGAAAGCCACATGCCACGCATCCGCCGAGGCAGACGGGGCGGGGTTATCGTCGGAGAAAATACCCGGCAGCACGAAAGCGGTATCAAGCTCGCCACCGATTGCCAGCAGCAGAACCTGCTCACCGACCGAGGGAGCCCACCACGTCCGCGAACGACCGGCGCGGGTGGTCAGCCAGTTCAGCCATGTAGTCTGGATCCCGCCGCTTTGTACGCGGCACAGCCCCTGCACGGTATCAACCTCAGTCACCACACCTGAGCGGATGAGGTTGCGAATTGCGCGCGCGAGCTCCTGTATCGTGGATAACGTATTCATAGTGCAAGGATGCCTCTGGTCTGGAGTCGCGCCAATTCGCGCGGCTCCGGTGGTGGTTCACACAATATTTATTTGCCGATGTGCCTGATAATGACGTCTTCAATCATCTGCTCATCGTCGCGGATGAAACCGAGCAGCGGGCGCGCCTCGTACTGCACATCCCGGCTGTTGCGGTTTGGCCGGTCTTTGAGGCCGTACTGATGAACCCGCGCCATGCGCTGCACCTTGCCGGTAAACTCCACCACCGCCGCACTATCGCTGCCTTTGGCTTTCATAAAGCGGCTAGTGCGCAGTTTGGCGAACATTTCACGTTTAATCCGACCTTTCTTGCTCCGCACCGGCTGGCGCTTTCTTGCCGCATACGGGGTGCCGTCGGGTGCCTGCTGGCGCTTGATGCGCTGTTGCTGACTGGTACGCAGCTTTTTCGCTATCTCAGCCGCCATTTGCCGACGCGCCGCCGGTGACAGGCTGGCAATCAGACCGGCAAGACGTTCCTGCAGCGCGGTTAAATCACTCATCCCACTGACTCACTAACTCACCGTTTGCATACATAGCAACCGGGCGCGTTACCGTCTCAGGCAGCGGCGGCTCAGGGGCATAGCTGACATGCAGCGCGCCGTCGGCCTCTTTGACGAGCGTGCGCTCGGTGAGCCTCAGGCTGATACTGATATCGAGCGAATCGTCGTTATTGATATCAATAATCCAGGTGAATCCTTTTTCCCGCCCGTCGTCGGTGGTCATAATGTCCGGCTGATGTTCACGCAGCCACGCCTGCACCGGCACGAATATCAAATCGAGGTCGCCGGTGAAGTCGGTCACCACCACGTTAAGCACGTACACCTTTTCGAACGACAGCGAGCTCGCCAGCCGGGAATCGGTATGGCCGTTGTCGGCAAACAGTCGCAGCATATCGGGGTTATTCCTGAGCTGCGGCACGGCGTTAATCAGCGCTTTGCGCAGGCTTTTGTGCTTCTGCATCGAGTTCATCCTGACAGTGTTTGACGGTTTTGACCTGCAACGCGCAGGCGGTCAGCGCGCCCTCAAGACGGCGGATATCCGCGCTCAGGTCGCCATTGGTTTTCGGGTCACTTCCCGGCATCGGGCAAAGGCTCACCCTCGGGCATCCGCTGACCACAATCACCGGCGCTGGCGCAGGCGGCGCGGGTGTGCAGCCGACGCACAACATCAGGTAAAGCAGCGTTATACCAGCGGCGAAAGGCTTCATTTTCATTAAGTAACCTCGTTATCGTCTGCTCGCGGCGGCTGGCTTCCTCGCTGGCCTTTGCGAGCTGTTCGCGCAGTGCCACCTGCGCAGATTCATTACGTCTGGCAAGCTGACCGGCAACACTGAGCTGATTTTTTAGCATGCCAATCGTCGTCTTTTGTTCGCTCGCGACACGGTTTGCCGTCTCAAAGGAGCGGGATAAATTGCCGTTCTCATGGCGCAACCACAGCAGCCCAAGCACAGCCAGCACCAGCGCAGAAGCCAGAAACATCACAATGACTCTGGACACAGACCAGCCCCCTCAATGCGCTGGCGGTAGGTCTCGCGAACGGCCTTAAAGGTCAGCATACAAATCAGGTAAATCAGAGCCGTAAGGATCCAGCCAGCCCCAAGCAGACAGCCCGTGGTAACAGAGAAAATAATGAGAGACCATGCCCGACGACCCTGAGAGGGCTTACGGCAAAAGACGGCGCGGAATACCTTCATCAGGTCTGGATTGACGGGAATACTTTTGCCCGTATTTCGCAGCCAGTGCTCATAAGCAACCACCCCGGCGAGGCTCGCCGTAATGCAGATAAAACTGCCAAACAGCGCCCATGCGGCAACAAAGTTGACGGCGGCGCTTTGCGGCGATGCCAGCCCCCAAAGCAGTACCAGTGCCAGCAGGGCATCGAAAATCAGGGAACGTAAATATTTTTTCATTGTGTTACTCCTTTCATGCAATACGCCAGTTCCCGCGCGCGGCGGTTTTCCAGCCCTTTGTTTTTGGTGCCATTGACGTACACCCAGCGGGTAAGCTGGTCGCATGCCTGCCACCACTGATGACGCTTGATGTAAGAGACCAGCGTCGAGCGACAGGCCGCGCCGGTACCGACGTTAAAAGAGAAACTGACCAGCGCGTCGTAAACCGGCTGCGGCATGGTGACCGGCACGTAGACCGCGAGGCGGCGCTCGGTATTCAGCACGTCAGCGACCAGATTTGCCGCCGCTTCGCGCTCGGTGATATCGCGTTTCGGTACCACCCCGGCAGTGTGGCCGATGCCTGACGTCCACACGCCCGCGCTGCACTGGTAAGGTGTCAGGCGACACCCTTCGAGGTCGGCAATCAGCGCCAGACCGTCAGGCGAGGTATTCAGCAGACGAAAATCAGGCATCAGTGCCGCCAGCGCCAGCACTGCGGCCACACTGCAACGTTTAACGATTGAGCTCACGGGTCACCCCTTTGTCGATTCCCATTTCGGTCAGGTAACGAAAGGTTTTGCGCCGGTACCAGAAATTCACCGCCGCCGTAAAAATGGCGCACAGACTACCTACATACAGCGCCAGCTTTTCGGGTGACATTGCCCCGAAATACGCCAGACCCACGGCCAGCCAGTAGGCGATAAACGTGGTGATTTTTTCCATACTCAGTCCCATAGGTTCAGGGTCTCCGCCGTAGGTGAGGTTTCAACGTCGGGCAGGTCAATCACCGTGCCATGCGGCAGAATGACGCCCAGCTCAGACAGACCGGGATTAGCCTGCAGCACCGTCTCGACCACGTTCTCAGTGCGCCCGTAATACCGGGCGCAAAGCGCGTCGAGGGTGTCGCCCTGCATCGCGTAGACTTTCATCAGAGCTGACCCACGATGCAGCGCGGCTTATCCTGCAGGCGCGAGACCGACCAGCGCATATCCCGCCACAGGTCATCAATGGTGGTTTCGAGGCTGTCGGCTTTTTTGTCACCCTTGCCGGTGGCCTCAACCCCGCGATAACGCTCATACAGGGTGGCGGTCGCCATCGCCGTCACGGCGCTGAGGTAGTGGAAAATGCGCACATTCTCGCCGTCGATTTCCTCGGCGTCAGGCACGTCGGCCAGTGTCTTAAACCCTGCGGCAATCTGGCGCAGCCGGTAGTCGTAAAGCTCCGCATTGGTTTCCGCCATGCCAGTCTTGATGGCGTTGCGCAGGCGCGCATCGGAAACCGTCTGCTCAAGGCGCATCAGCTCGCGCACCCGCTTCGGATCCACATCAGGGAAAAAGAACGTGTTTTTAATCACTGCGTCGCCCGTCTCCGGTGCGGGAATCACCACGCCCGGTACGTCCTGCGGTTCGTCGGGCTGATTCAGTATTACTGTCGTCATGACAACCTCATTAGGTTGGGCGGTGGACGCCGGTCGCCGTCAGGGTCAAAACCCTCTTTGACAGGCGTGCCGCCCGGCTCGGGGAGCGTTCAGTTAACCGGCGGTTTTTACCGCCTTTGGTGGACGCCCGCGCTTTGCCGCCGGTTTGGTGGCAGGTTTGCGCGTGCGCGGTTTAGTCGTTTTACGGGGCGCGGCATCGGGCTTAGGCTTCAATGCCCGCTCCAGTCGCTCAATCTCTTTGCGCACACCGGCATTGCGGTCGAGCTGCATTGCGCGCTGAAACTGTGCCAGCGCTTCGGCGTCCTGACCGGCATCGCGCAGGGTCAGGCCAGTCACCTTATGCAGACTAGCGCGCACCATATCGGGAACGTCAGCACCGTCGGTCAGGCTGAGGGTGGTCAGCAGTAATGCGAGGTCGACAGGCTCACCGGCATCGCGCAGGCGCAGCGTGGCAAGCGCCACCTCCTCAACCAGCATGTAAGGCGTGGTTCGTCGATGGTCAGAGGTGAGGCCGTATTTCAGCGCGTAGGGCGCAATCTCCAGCGCGCCAGCAACGTCACCGGCATCGAGTCGCCACAGCATGACGGTCATCAGAATGTCATCCTGTGCGCCACGGCCATCAGCCAGCACACCGGCGACCCACGGCGCGTAGAACGGCAGCAGCTCGCGCTTTTTCGCGGCTTTCAGTTCGTTTGAACGGATGGTTTTCAACGTGCGGCGGTCATCGGCCAGCTTTACCAGCATCTGCTCATAGGCGGTTGCGTGGCGCAGCGGGGCTTTTTCCCGCTGCGCGGCTTGAGAGGCCGAGACCCGCATCATGTGACGCTGTGCGGGGCTCGTCATAGGTTTACTCTCCGCTTTCCGGTGCTGCAGGTGCGGTGAAATCGCCCAGGGTGATGTTTTCCAGCAGACACCCGGCGGCATACGCCTCAATCACATAGTCGATGTTCATCGACTCGTAGTTTTCCACGCGGTCTTTTTTCGGGTTCTCATCAATGCTGCGGCGGTGGCTCTCATCCATGAAGTAGATAGAGAGATTTTCCAGCGTGGTCACGAATACCGCATTCGCCGGGAAGTACGGCACGCGCACGGCTGGCAGGTTGCCGATGCGCTTCTGGCTGATGATGATATCCGCCGCAAGCGACTCGGTGTTTTCCTGCTGTTTGTTGACCAGTGGGAAATATTTGTCAGCCAGCAGCTTACGGCCAACGATGGCAACGAGTTTCGGGTCATCCTGATAAATCTCGTCAATCAGGGTGTTGGTACCGTCCATCACCAGCGCGTCGAGGTTCTCATAGTCGCCGTTTTTGCCAACGCGAATCACGTCAGAAATAACGGTACCGTCCTCAGCGGTGATTTTGCTCATCACGCGCGCCGGGGCTTCGTTGCGGTACTTCTGCAGCCAGCCGACGGCCACATCCTGCAGCATCGGGTTTTTGCTGCGGTCTGAGGTATCAGCGCGGGTGGTACCGTTGAACCCGGCCATGATGAAATCCAGTGCCTGACGCTGGACAATGGCGTCGCGGATGCGGCGCTGGAAGTCCTGAAAACGGGCCCACAGGTCGAGGCGTTTATAGGTCAGGTGGAAGTCAAAGTTAATCTGATTGCACTCGTACTTGTTGGACTCAAGCGCGGTGAAATCTGCGGTCTGGCGCTCTTTGTCGCCCGAAGTGTCGGTCGTGCTGGCGATGGTGCCGGTCACACCGACGCCGATTTTCTCGCCCTTCATTTCTGCGACCGGCAGAATGTTAATCATCTGCAAAAATGCGGATGACGCCTGCACGGTGTTCATCAGCGTTTGCGTGACGGACGGCTCGACGGTGAATTTTTTGCTGACGTCATCAACGCTGATGCCGTTCAGTTTGGCGAGCTGGGTCAGATAGGCATTGAACTTAAAACGGGTTTCCTGACGCATAGTATTTCCTGTTTGAATTAATCGGTTAGTCACAGCATCGGGCGGGGTTACCGCCCGGTTTCGGTCTGCGGTTTATCAGCAGTCGGTCAGCAGCTCATCGCCGCCACCACCGCTGGCTTTTGTGCGTCGCGGCTGGCTGAAACTTTCGGTTTTGTCGAGGGTGGTTTTCAGGGCGGAAAATGCCTGGCTGGTTTCGTCAACTTTGCCAGTCAGTTCCTGTTTGAAAGTGGTAAACGCGGTTTCCATATCGGAAATGCGCTTATCCTGCGCGGTCAGATTGGTCTGCACATGCTCGCTGACGGTGGTCACCGCTTCATGCACATCATTCAGGCGCGCATCGTCGCTGACCTGCTTACGGCTGAAAATGGCTTTCACCTTATCGGCCAGGCTGTTGAGCACCGTGTCGGGAACGTCTTCAAATTCCAGCTCGGCCAGCGTGGCGGCGGAAAAGACGTTTTCAGGGTTGGCCTTAAAGCGCTGCAGAGGGTTGTGCTTCGCGTTCCGGCAGAATTCGAGGTATTCAGTGCCGAGGCTCGCCGGGTCATCGGTGACCGCAAGGCCAACGAGGTAGCATTTGCCGGTATTGGCAAAGTTCGGCTGAATTTCCATTGAGGTGTAGACCTTCTGCGCGGCTTTATTCATCGCGATAAGGTCATCGGTCGGGGTGATTTTAGCGAACAACGCCCATTTGCTGTTTAGCGCAGAATCGTCGTCAATCTTCTCGGCTTTCAGTTCGACCACATCGCCATAACGCTTGAATACGCCATCGGGCAGCAGGCCGCGCAGGTGTTCGAGGTTGATACGGCAACCGTAGACGCGCGGGTCGTAGGCTTCGGCCATTTCCTGAATATCGCTGGCGCTGATAATGCGCCCGTCGCAGGTATCACCCTCGACGCCGATGCGAAAGAACTTTGAGACTTTTTTTGCCATTGTCAGGAGTCCTGAGGTTGGGGTTACTGGTCAACGCCAGTTTCCAGACTCAGGGCACACCAGACCACCAGTGACGACTGGACAACAGCCCACACAACAGCACCTTAGCGAATCACTGACGGCCATTAAGTAGCCTTGCCCTGAATCCACTACGGCGAGGCATCAATGACCATTTCCACCGATACAACCTTGTTGCATGACCCGCGACGGCAGGCATCGCTGCTGTACTGGCAGGGCTTTTCCGTGCCACAGATTGCCGAAATGCTGCAGGTCAAGCGCCCGACCGTGCAGAGCTGGAAGCAGCGCGACGGCTGGGACGGTATCGCACCGATTTCCCGCGTCGAAAGCAGCCTTGAGGCGCGCCTGATTCAGCTCATCGCCAAGCCGCAAAAGTCAGGCGGCGATTTCAAAGAAATTGACCTGCTCGGGCGGCAGATTGAGCGGCTGGCGCGCGTTAACCGCTACAGCCAGACCGGCAACGAGGTTGACCTTAACCCCAATGTTGCCAACCGCAACAAGGGCGAGCGTAAGAAGCCGAAAAAGAACTTTTTCAGCGATGAAGCTATCGAGAAACTGGAGGAACTATTTTTCGACCAGTCTTTCGAGTACCAGTTGCAGTGGTACCGCGCAGGGCTGGCGCACCGTATTCGCGATATTCTCAAATCCCGCCAGATTGGCGCGACGTTCTATTTCTCCCGCGAGGCGCTGCTGCGCGCGCTCAAGACCGGCCACAACCAGATATTTCTGTCGGCCAGTAAAACGCAGGCTTACGTGTTCCGCGAATACATCATCCAGTTTGCGCGGCTGGTCGACGTCGACCTGACCGGCGACCCGATTGTCATCGGCAATAACGGCGCAAAGCTGATTTTTCTCGGTACCAATTCCAACACCGCGCAGAGCCATAACGGCGACCTGTATGTCGATGAAATATTCTGGATCCCGAATTTTCAGAAGCTACGCAAAGTCGCGTCGGGCATGGCCTCGCAGAAGCACCTGCGCTCAACCTACTTTTCGACACCTTCCACGCTGGCGCACGGCGCTTACCCCTTCTGGTCGGGCGAGCTGTTCAACAAGGGGCGCAGCCGTATTGCCGACCGCATCGAAATCGACATCAGTCACACCGCGCTCGCCGGTGGCCAGCTATGCGACGATGGCCAGTGGCGGCAGATTGTCACCATTGAGGATGCCCTTGCCGGTGGCTGCACCCTGTTCGACCTCGACCAGCTCAAACGCGAAAACAGTGATGAGGACTTTAAGAACCTGTTTATGTGCGAGTTTGTCGACGATAAAGCGTCGGTATTCCCGTTCGAGGAGCTGCAGCGCTGCATGGTCGACGTGATGGAAGAATGGGAGGACTTTGCCCCGTTCGCCGACCATCCGTTCGGCTCGCGACCTGTCTGGATTGGCTACGACCCCTCACACACCGGCGACAGTGCCGGGTGCGTCGTACTCGCGCCGCCGGTGGTCTCGGGTGGCAAGTTCCGCATGCTGGAGCGTCACCAGTGGAAAGGTATGGACTTTGCCGCTCAGGCCGAGGGCATCCGCAAACTGACGGAGAAATACAACGTCGAATACATCGGCATAGACGCAACCGGCCTCGGTCTCGGCGTGTTCCAGTTGGTGCGCTCATTCTACCCGGCGGCACGAGGCATCCGTTACACACCTGAGATGAAAACCGCAATGGTGCTCAAGGCAAAAGACACCATTCGCCGCGGCTGTCTGGAGTACGACGCCGGGGCAACCGACGTCACGCAGTCGTTTATGTCCATTCGCAAAACCATGACCAGCAGCGGGCGCAGCGCTACCTACGAGGCCAGCCGCACCGAGGAAGCCAGTCACGCCGATATCGCATGGGCGACCATGCACGCCCTGTTAAACGAACCGCTTTCCGCCGGTAGCGGCATGCAGCCTAAATCTATTCTGGAGTTCAACTAATGGGTAAGCAAAAATCCCGCAAGGCCGCTGCGCAGAAGGCCAGCAAGCCACAACACCTGACCGCCAGCGCACCGCCAAAAACAACAGCTTTCACCTTCGGCGAGCCGGTGCCGGTACTCGATAAGCGCGATATTCTGGATTACGTCGAGTGTATCAGTAACGGCAAATGGTACGAGCCGCCGGTCAGCTTCTCCGGGCTGGCAAAGAGCCTGCGCTCTGCTGTACATCACAGCTCACCGATTTACGTTAAGCGCAACGTGCTCGCGAGCACCTACATTCCGCACCCGTTGCTGTCCCGTCAGGATTTCAGCCGCTTTGCGCTCGACTATCTGGTATTCGGCAACGCCTTTCTTGAGCAGCGCCACAGCGTCACCGGCCAGTTAATCAAGCTGCTGGCCTCACCGGCCAAATACACCCGGCGCGGGGTCGACGATTCTATATTCTGGTTTGTGGAAAACTTCACGCTGCCGCATGAGTTCGCGCCTGATACCGTGTTTCACCTGCTGGAGCCCGACATTAATCAGGAGATTTACGGCCTGCCCGAATATCTTAGCGCGCTTAATTCCGCCTGGCTGAATGAATCCGCGACGCTGTTCCGTCGAAAGTATTACCAGAACGGCGCGCACGCTGGTTACATCATGTATGTGACCGACCCGGCGCAAAGCGCGACCGACGTCGAATCGCTACGCGAGGCGATGCGCAACTCGAAAGGGCTCGGTAACTTTAAGAACCTGTTTTTCTACGCTCCCGGCGGAAAACCGGACGGTATCAAAATCGTGCCACTGAGCGAGGTCGCCACAAAGGATGACTTTTTCAACATCAAGAAAGCCAGCGCCGCCGACCTGATGGACGCGCATCGCGTACCGTTCCAGCTCATGGGCGGCAAGCCCGAGAATATCGGCTCACTCGGTGACGTTGAGAAGGTGGCAAAGGTATTTGTGCGTAACGAGCTGTCACCCCTGCAGGACAGGTTCAGGGAGGTAAACGACTGGCTCGGCATGGAGGTCATCAGGTTCAAAGAGTACACCCTCGACAACCCGGAATAATCCACCTCAAGCCGCCAGCATGGCGGCTTTTTCATACCCCGCCACCATCACGCCTCAGACGCGCCACGCGTGCACGACCACACCAGACCACCCACGAGCCGACGACAATCGCGGCAGCGCCATCACGACGCGCTCAGACGATAATTTTTATTATTACGCACCACCGCTGGCGCGCAATGCTTTCCCCGCCACGCCTGCCCGCTTTATGGGGCGGTTTTAATGCAGTTGCATGAACCACAAAAACCTCATCAAGCCTAGCAGGTCGAACAATTTACAACCCGATTATGCACATGCGTTTTCATGCAGCCTAGGCATGCAAGCAAGTTTTCCCGTATTTACGCGACCAACATTTAAAAAAAGCACCCTACCTTAACTGCTTTATCGCGCATGAATGGGTAATATGAATCGCATAACCTGCAATTGATAAGGAAACGAAATGGGAGCGTTAATTTTATTAGGTGCTGGGGCTAGTTTTGGCAGTGGCCCTTGTGTTGGAGGGCAACCTCCATTGGGAGGCGCTTTAATAGACGAAATGAGAAAAGAAGGTGGTATCTCAACGACAATACAGGGCGAAATGCTTGAGCTTTTCAGGAATGATCCAGAAAAGGCCATGATAAGGTTTTTCGAAGAAAGAAACAGTGACGTCACTGCTCTGTTAAAAGAAATGGCTATAGCATTGGCAAGATTCAGCATAAAAAAGGGTAATTTTTATCTTAAGCTCATAGCTATGATAAAGAAAAAAAAGAATATTTATCTGGCTACAACTAACTATGACCTGCTCATCGAGCAAGCTATATGGTCACATCGCATAAATGTACAGTACCGTACCGATAATCGCATTCCCAACAGTATGTCTCTGTTAAAGATACACGGCTCATGTAATTTCATTCCTGCAGGTATAGCCACAGGAGTTAGTTTTCGGCACGCCCCAGGCGCTGGAGGTGCATTAACTGATGGTGACATAAAAATCTATAACGACCAGGAAGAAATTATTAATTATTGTAAGAGTGATACGTCGTTAGCTCCTGCAGTAGCCATGTACCATCCAGAAAAAACAGTTATTCATTGCCCCAGTATTGTTAATCTGCAACAGCAACAGTTTAAAGAAAAAGTTAAAACCGCTAATAAAATTATAGTCATCGGTCTTAAAATAAATCCAGATGACCATCACATATGGGATGAATTAAAAGAAACTAAAGCTGATATATACATCGTTGATAAACAGAGGTTGCCAGTTATGGAATGGAAAAAACAAATAGCCAAACAGAACGTTTTTTATTTATCAGATACTTTTGAAAACTCCCTTAAGCAAATAGAACGACTTTTGAGACGCTAACGCCTCGGGGGCTCGTTGTTCAACCCCGCCAGCACTGAAAGCGAGTTTCAGCACCGGCGACGTTTATCAATGCAGCCAGGTATCGTCCTCCCATACCTGCTGCATGATTTCCATTACTCGTTTTTTATCTTCGTCCAGTTTTAAACCGCTTAGCTCAACGCCATTTGCAGAACCCTTGCGAATGCGGATAGCGGTCTTAGGGTAGATAGGTTGAAGATTTCGGTACAGCTCAGCCTCAAGTGCATCCAACGTGGCCTGACTAATTTTTTGTTCTTTATCCAACGTGATATTGATTCTCATAATCTAATCAGCCTTATAAAAAATATCATCTTCGGTTTCGTTATTTTCACTGTTTGCTAGGTCTGCAATGAGAGTGAGCGCGAGCTTTAAGTCTGATGGCTTGCAGTTTGCAATCAGAGATACCTCGGCAATAAATTGCACACAAGCCCACTTTTGCTGTGTTCGGCTGAAATGTTCGCCAACCATGAAATCCCTCCCATAGGGTTACTGTATATTTATACAGTAGCACGTATTGGCAAAAGATGGGAAGAAAAAAAACGAATAGGGCGATTGCCGTATGTACATGATATGGATGAATATTAACGGTTAGATTTTCGTTGCCATTTCCGCTAAAGCTGTAACACGTCTAAGGATTTTTCGAGCTTGCGCCTGATGTGAAGGGGTAGCCGTAAAGATTTCACCTTTTGACGTTCCGCGCACCCATCGTCCGTTAAAACAACTTTTACCACCTGCTATAAGGTGCAGGGCTTCGCCCTGACTGATAGTGATGCCGGTCGTCAGGTGTATCTCGTCGATAGTTTTCGTTATAGCTGCTGTTTGCTCATCCGTTCCGTGAGTGAATTTTCGCCGTGCTGCTGGCTTTTGTTTCCTCAGTCGGTTTGTCAGCTCTCGTCTTTCACGCCGACTAAGCGGTTTTGTTAAATCCAGTATCTGTGGATCGCTTTCGCTTCCCGTACAGTTATTGACAGAACTCCGAGAGGGCGCAGGAGCGCCCTTAACGTCAACGGCCAAATCAACGGCACGCTTCGGAACAATTTTCCACTGCGTGAGCCGGGTCAAAATCGGGGTGCCGGCACCGATAGCGGAATCGTATACGCCACGGATGCAGACGGTTTCCTCGCCGTACTGGTTAAACCCGGTGCGCGGCTCGTACAGCGTTCTCACCTGCAAATCATCGCGACGAACAAACGGACCACCCTGCGCATTAACGTAGCCAGCCCAATCACCGGCGTCGGCGGCATCATGGACGGCTGCAAACTCAACGCTTAGACCGTGCGCGGTCTCTGTGTCAGCGAGACGACGCAACTCACGGTAGACCGTCACCGGCGCACCGCCGATAAACTGAAACTGACGGATGTGCCAGCGCGCCGCCCATGCTGAAACGGCTGGAGCTGTCTCTTTCAGCAGCTCACCGCTTTCGTCATCGGTTTCACCATCGAGAGCATAGCCGTCGATGTTTTTTGAAATGTATTTAGCAACATAGCCGGTAGCGCTGCCCTTTTCCGGGTCGATGGCTTCGGCATGAAAGCGCGCCTTTTTGGCTTTGTCGCTTCTCAGTTCGTGGTGGTCTTCATCCCACGCATAATCACGAATGATGAGGCGCACGCGCTCAACGTCTTCCGGCAGCATGAACATAAGCATGTGCCAGTGAGGCGTGCCGTCGTGATGAGGCTCGGCAACACGGATGCCGAAAATGCGGATTTCTTCCCGGTGCAGTTTGGCGCGAATGCGCGCCCAAAGTCCGGTGAGATAACTTTGTGTGTCCGACGGGCTGGCTCCGTTCCATTTGCTGTTACGGTAGCCTGCTTGAGTGGTGGCGTGATATTTAGACGGCGCGGTTAGGGTGTAAAACTCCCCGACATAACCGAGCTCATTGCAGATATTTTCAAACCCACGGATGCGGGTCATCAGCTCGCAGCGGCGTATCGCAGGGTTAGCGACAGAACCGTCGTATTTTTCAATCAAGCTGATGCGGTTGCCGTCTTCGTCTTCGAGATCCAGCCCCTTGAGAAATTCACGCGTGCGGCGCTTTTGCTCGCGCCAGTCTGTCACGCAGTTTTTACTCGCGTAGGCGTGGCGTTTCTTGCTGACGTTGCCGACTGCAATTTGCAAATGTTCGCGCCATGACGCCGCAATACGGCGCAGACGGCCACGCCACCAAACCTCATTAAACATGCGCATTACTGCCGGTGCTATCTCATCCTGACCGACATACTTTTTTGTCACTCGCTCCCAATGCGGCGGGGTAACGTTAAATTGCAGTGAAATAAAACCGGCGCGCATATACCAGGTGTACAGCGTTTTGAGCTCGCTAACCCCGGCGTCATCAATGTCAGCCAGTTCAGAGCGAATGAAATTAGCGATATCAGCGGCTAGCAGGTCAATATCGGCACGCGACATATCAGGCAGGCGGTTATATCTGGCAACCATATTGACCATACGTGACGCCAGATATTGCATGAGTTCAGTATCGAAATGACCGCCGAAAACGGCGGCTGACACTTTACTGTCGATGCCCGCGCACTCGTATTTTTTTGCGACCAGTTCCAGACGCGGCAATGCCTTTTTGCAAAAGCTGATTAAAAAAGCATTGGCTCGTTGACTGCCCTGATTTTGCTCCAGCACCGCAGCGGTGCGGTATACATCAAAACGCACGCACTCAGGCTGCAGAGAAAGCACCTTTCTCGCATGCAGCAATGCCGCGAACATACGATCGCGTCGGTGTTGCTCTTCGTAAGTGAGATATGGGCTCGCTATGGCCTGCTTAGGTTTATTCCACGCGTAAACATAGTTTGTCATGCGATAGCTAACTCCAATTGATGTGGAGCCAGCCCTTTTGATTGCCACTCTGAAATTGACGGGGGGGTTACTGCCTCAATGGTATTTTTGAGAATGGCGCAGCGGCGTTTAAGTATTACCGCTTTAAGTTCTATTTCTGAAAGGTTCCTCGAATAATCCGCGTCACGAATTACCTTTGTGAGCTCAGGATATTTAACTTCGAATTTTGGTACATTGCAGGCTAGATTAGTGCTATCCGCAGTCGCCAACGGATAGTTCCCCAGCACACGGCCATCAAGCATACGCAGTCCGTGTACCTGTGTTGCGAAATTATGTTTACAGTAAATTGTTTCAAACGCTTCTGACATTCTGCGATGCCAGAGCTGGGTTCTGATTGTTGCGTACTCACCTGACGACCCAAAGCACACTCGCGGCCACTCCCGGCAAAGTTCAACCAGACGGTGCAGTGATTCATGCAAATGCCAAACTGGCGCAGCTTTTTCTTTGAAACAGCGTGGCAACCTCGCGATAAGCGCGTCATTGTCAGCCTCACCACCTTCAACCACATCAGGTATGACAAAAAATGACAGCTTAGGGTGGTGATAATGAGGAATTAGCCACTGATAGAATTGCTGCCAGTCAATTACAAGGCCGCGTTTCCAGGCAGAAAAAGCTCCATTGTCTATAGCAACAGAGATAGCGTATTTAACTGATGCAGCTAATTGGTCAGGGCGTGCATACGATACAAATGCGCCAGCACCGTTTACCGCAATACGGTGAACGTTACCGGCGTCACCCCATACAGGTGTTCCGTGGTAATGAATAACGTCTGCCACGCCCTTAACCATATGTTATTTCGCAGTCTCAGTACGAAAGGCTGACTCACATAACATCCCCAATCGCTCAATTTCGGACGCAATATCATTCAGAGTTTGAAGCTCCGAATTATGGATGTAGTGATGTGCCAGACCGGAAATAAGCTGGTTAATCTTCGGGTAATAGCCGATAGTGTCGAGCCATTCCTCACCAACTTTTTTCCCGGATTGAGCGACTTTTTTTTCATTCAGGATGAATTGATACTGGTCGCTGGTAATAACCCATTTGTCACCTACTTCAATACGGATAGCCATTTAAACGCCCCTGTAGTGTTTGTGTTTGAGTTCCGCGATTTGCTGACATGTCACGCAAAATGCCACTCCCGGAATCGCGATGCGGCGAGCTTCCGGGATTGGTGCGTCACATTCTTCGCAGATGAAACGAGAGGGCGCAGCGATACGGCTGCGCGCGTTGCTGATGTGGCGCTCGCGGTCTTCCTGCTCACGCTGTTGTGCTAAATCCATTGCGTCGGCCATTAGTGCAGCTCCTGTGATTCATTCTCAAAGCGGGTTGCTTCACGGCGCAGCAGTTCGGCGACTTCGATGCCGCTCATACCCTCTTTGGTGATGTGGATAGCCAGCGCCTCAAGACGCATGGAAACGGCGAGAGCTCGGTCTTTACGCTCTTCTTTTTTGGCATCGGTCAGCAGTACGGCCAGTGCATCGCTATCGGTGTGAAAGCTGCGGGTTTCGGTATTACGCATAATTGACTCTCCTGATTTCGGGCAATAAGAAGCCCGGCGGGTTTACGCCATTAAATTTCTGTGTGGATTAATTCGGCATGGTTAGCCGTTTTGGAAATAAGCTCACCACTGCACGAAAATGATTCATCGCTGTAATCAATGCTTTTTTCTCGTCAGTAGTCAGCTCACTTAATTCGAGCTCATGACGAGCCGCCGGTATTTTTGCCAGAAAGAAAATAGCGGCCAGCGCCCGAGTATTTTCTTCAAATTGTGGATCGCGTTTATCGCGCATATCATCGACAAAACGCTCAACCTCTTTCCAGCTATCACCCCAATATCTCGCACGCAATTCAGCTATGTGGTTGAGACCAGCCAGACGCTCGCCCGCCTTTAGTGGAACATTCGCGGAAACAGCTTCGATAGCCATGATTTCCCCTGTTTTTTGGTGGACAGGTCAGCCAGTAAATCAGCCTGCGAGCGGCTCGGGTGCCAGCGCTTGCCGTCCTTACCTGCGATCCAGCCGTGGCCGAAGTGCATGCCAGGACTTTGCTTAACGAGCAGAGACGCGAATGACGGTTCATTTTTCAGCATGAGCACCTCAAATCAGACCGAATGACGCGCCAATACCGCTCATGGTATCGACAACACTCGTCATTGCTGGATTGGTCTGCAAACGCGCATGCAGCGCCAGTGCCGACAAAGACAACATGCGAATACCAGAGTTAACGCTTTCAATCATGGTGTGCTTACGGGCAGAGGTCAGTCGCTCATCAGAGACCGCGCCGCTCGCCAGTTCTCCCAGCTCACGCATAGCACGCATGACGTAGGACTGCAGTTTGTCTTTCGCCAGTTCGTTGACCGGTACACATGGCAGGCAATGAATCTGAGCCAAAAAACCATCAACTAAGGCTGAGTCTTCGGTCAGGTCTGTCAGCAGCCATAACTCAGGTGGGGTGAGCTGGTGAGGCTGTTCCGGGTTGAGCTTGTTACGTAACGTCTGAACATTCATTCCCGCACGTTCGGCAAGCTTCGCCATGTTGTGACGTTGAGCGAAAGCACGACACGCATCGTCATAATGGGGATGTTTGGAAATCTGAAAATCAAACATGGTTAAGTTCCCTCTAACTTGCATAATCAAATTCAGTTAAGAGCGGTGCGCTGGTCGATGTAGCGACAATCGATCGCTTGTTGAGTCAGTTTGTCGCGCCATGCTTTTACGTTTACGAGGGTGCGGCTTCGTTTACCGGCTTCCTCTTTGTTGGAAAAGTCTTTGGTCGGAGCTTTAAGAAGAATGCCCTCATCAAGCCATTGCCAGACCAGACGCTCGCTAACGCCGCGAGTGGCGGCAAAATCTTTCACTGTCATGGTGTCGGACATTGCAGAGCGAATCATTGTCTGCAGGGCTGGCAGCATTGCTGTAACGATGGCGTCAAACTGAGTCGGGTCTAACAGCGCAGTTTGATTTTGTGAGTTTTGCGAGTCGTGCGTCGAGATTGATTTTGCATCTGACATATCGCATTATCTCCTGTTGATTGTAGTGAACTGCATTGATGTGCATCGTGGTTGATAAACGTCACTTTAGTTCGCGAAATTTAATTTTGCAATGGCAAAAATTAATTTTGGTGGCGAGACATGGCTAAATTTGGAGACGGGGCAGCACCAGCTATCGAAAGAATCCTTTCGGCTTATGGACTTAGCTCGCAGAAAGAGCTTGGCGAAAAACTTGGGATTTATGCCAACAACATAAGCAGTTGGCTTGCCAGAGATAGCGTGCCGGGCAATGTGTTTGTTGAATGTGCTATCGAAACGGGCGCAGATATTGGATGGTTAGTAACGGGTGAACTTGCAAAAGCAAACTCTCCACATACGACCCTCAAGGGTAAAGAGCTGTATGAAGAGGTCATGGCTTCAGGGGGTAAAGCTGTTCTAAGACGAATCCTTGATGCTTACGGTTTTTCTATGCAAAAAGAGCTTGGTGATTTACTCGGTATATCATCAGGAACGATTAGCACATGGGTACGCCGTGATTTTTTCCCCGGTGATGTAGTTGTTACTTGTGCTCTTGATACCGGTGTTTCGCTGGAATGGTTAGCAACCGGCAAAGGGCAAATGCGCGCTAACAAGGAAGCGGCCATATCAAATTACTCAATTAAAAAATCCCGCCTTGAATCTGGCGAACTTAAGGACGCTGGCGCATGGTATCCAGACCCCTCAATGATACCGTCTGACTCTGAGGAATTGATTTTTGTTGAAGGAGTAGGTTCCTCTTGGCTTGTCGACCGTTCGGCTTCGAACATAAGTAATGGGCGTTGGTTAATTGATATCGACGGCGCTCTTGATGTTTTTGATGTAATTCGTCTGCCCGGCGGGAAAGTCAGGTTGACTAATAAGTCTGCTGAATTTGAATGCAATATTTCAGATATTACTCCTGCCGGAGCTGTAGTGCTTACTTTGGAAAAACACGTTTAAGGGAACTCATGAAACGTAAACTATTTTTAGCTTTATTTCTGACCATTTCTTTTGGGGCTTCATCCGCCGAAAAATCAAAGGATTTAGATGGGGCTAAGTTTGGTGAAGACTGGCCGCTAACTTTTGAAAAAGCTTCGGTTTCTTGTGTTAACGGTCGATATGCCTTTGTGTACGACAAAGCAACAGATGACCGTTACCCATTGAACGGCCTAGCGATTAGCGGCGTTAAGTCTGGAAAGCTTGAGGGGAGCGATATTGATGCTGTTTGGAAGGATAGCCCGTATTACAAAGGAGTGAAAATACCTTTGGATCCGGTAATGGATGCTGCAACAGCGCTTTGTGAATAATTAGCATTGCCTCGGTGAAATCATGACTGTAAGTAAGCAAAAAAATGGCAAATGGTTATGCGAACTCTACCCAAATGGACGAGAAGGGCGGCGTATACGTCGGCATTTCAATACAAAAGGTGAGGCCGAGGCATTCGAAACATTTACGAAGAATGAAAGTGAGGACAAGCCTTGGCTCGGCAAGAAAGAAGATCGCCGACGCTTAAGCGAGTTGATTCAACTCTGGCATAACCTGCACGGACAGGCTTTAGTCGCCAGTAAGTCGCGGTTAGCAAAGCTGCAAATTGTGTGTAACGGTTTGGGCGACCCAATTGCATCCCGCTTTACCGCTAAAGATTGGGCTCATTACCGCGACCGTCGACTCCGTGGTGAAATAGACAACGGATATCATAAAGACCCGGCGAAATGGGTCGCCAAACCCATAACCGTGAATCGTGAGCAGCAATATCTTATAGCTGTGTTTAATGAGCTGCGGCGGTTAGGGGAGTGGAGTTTACCCAACCCACTGGAAGGGGTGCGCGTATTCAAAGAAGCCGAGAAAGAAATGTCCTGGCTAACTCTTTCTCAAATCCCTGAGCTGTTTCGAGCCTGCGAGCAATACGGCAAAGAGGATCTCACGATGATTGTCAAAGTCTGTCTTGCAACCGGCGCAAGATGGGGGGAGGCTGAGAGATTGACGCGGCCTCAACTCTCTCCCTGCAAACTGACTTTCACAAAAACCAAAGGTATGAAAAATCGCACCGTTCCCATTCCTAAATGGTTGTATGACGAGCTAGCCGAACGTCAGGGCAGAATGTTCAAGCCCTGCTATCAGGAGTTTAAAAAGATGCTCAAACTCACGAATATCGAGCTAACTGAAGGGCAAAAGACGCATGTCCTTAGGCATACATTTGGTGCGCATTTTATGATGAACGGCGGAAACATACTGGTACTGCAGAAAATCCTCGGACATTCCAACATTCGCGAAACAATGAGATACGCGCACTTTGCTCCTGACCATTTAGAGCAAGCCGTCTCTCTCAATCCTCTTTCTCTCTATGTTGGCGACAATATGGCGGCAGAGGTTGCATAACACTACAATTCGCTGCATTAAAAATTAACTTAACTAGTTGTTTTTTAAGGTAAGTGTATGTTTTTGAAGGGGTGTTATTAGGAGCGTCTGAACTAAGATTCGCTTAAGCGACATCCTGTTAGAAAGGGCTGGCCGAAAGGCTGGCCCTTTTTTTATCCCATCGCACCTCTCGCGTTAACCCTTTTGTCATAAATCATTTACAATGCTTGCCTCTTGAATGGAGGGGAAGTGGATAACGTACTGCATCAGCCTGACCGGAAACGCGCAGCGGCATTGACCGCGCTGTTCGCGATCCTGCTGATCGTGGTAGCACCGCTTATCTCCGTCTCGTTGCAGAAAGATCCCATGAGCGCCATGCCGGGCATGCATCATGACATGAGCATGATGTCGATGGACGAGCATCACGGCGATATGCCGCACACGATGCCTGTCGACCATGCTGAAGCGTGCGGCTACTGCGTGCTGTTAGCGCATGTCCCTGGCGTGATGCTGGCGCTCATCATCCTGCTCAGCGTGGTGCTGCAGAGGCTTCGCGTTAAGCCGCCGCGTCAGGCGGTCAACCACTGGCACTTCTTCCCCTGGCTTTACCCTGATACCCGCGCGCCGCCGCGACAGTCTGCTTTTTCCCTTTAAAAACAAAATCGATAACTTTTTGCCTTAAAAAGGAAAAGTATGACTACCTGCACTCCGCGCGCGGCATGGGGAAACCTGCTGCGTCGTCTCCATTTCTACGTCGGGCTGTTTGTCGGCCCGTTTATCTTCTTCGCCGCGCTGACCGGGACGCTATATGTGGCGACCCCGCAGCTGGAAAACGCACTCTACCGGCACGCGCTCCACACGGATTCCGTGGGTGAGCCGCAGCCTCTGGCAGAACAAATCGCCGTGGCGGAAAAAACCGTTGGATCAGATTTACGTTTGCACGCCGTGCGTCCGGGGCTGGTTGAGGGCGAAACCACCCGCGTGATGTTCGCTGACCCGAAACTTGGGCCATCGGAGAACCGGGCTATCTTTATCGATCCGGTGAGCCTGGCGGTGCTGGGAGATCTGACGGTATACGGCACCAGCGGGATTTTACCCCTGCGTCAGACCATTGATTACCTGCATACCTCTCTGCTGCTGGGCGACATTGGGCGCCTTTACAGCGAGCTTGCGGCCTCGTGGATGTGGGTTGCCGCGCTGGGCGGTGTTGCCCTGTGGTTTTATACCCGACCCAAACGGCGGATCAACAATCGCTTCCAGAACCGGCGTCGGGTGCACGTGACGCTGGGCTGGGTTCTGCTGGGTGGAATGCTGCTGTTCTCGGCAACCGGCCTGACCTGGTCCCAGTGGGCTGGCGGGAACGTGGATAAGCTGCGGGCAGAGATGAACTGGCTCACCCCGCAGGTGAACACGACGCTATCCGGCCAACATGAGGTTATGGATGAACATGCCGAACATCGCGGTCATCACGGTGGGATGATGATGCCGGAAATGGCGATGGATTTGACGCAGTTTGACAAAGTGCTAAGCGCGGCGCGTAAAGCGGGGATTGATGCCAACAGGCTGGAGATCCGCCCGGCGAAAACGATGGATCGTGCCTGGACCGTGACGGAAATCGATCGCAGCTGGCCGACCCAGGTCGATGCCGTTGCGGTTGATCCTTCGACGATGCAGGTTCTGGACAGAACCCGATTCGAGGATTTCCCGCTAATGGCAAAACTGACCCGCTGGGGCGTGGATTTCCATATGGGGATCTTGTTCGGCCTGGCAAATCAGCTGCTGCTCGTGGCGTTTGGTCTTGCCCTGTGCGTGCTCATTATCTGGGGATACCGGATGTGGTGGATGCGTCGTCCTGCGCAATCGGCAGTGAGTCCGGTACAAACGCTTTGTCAGAGCTGGCTGGCGCTGTCAGGATGGGGAAGAGGCGTTACGGTGGTAACCAGCGTACTGTTGGGGCTGGCCCTGCCGGTCATGGGCGCGAGTCTGGCGCTGTTTGTTCTGGTGGACTGGCTGCGCTGGCGAGCGGCAACCAGGGTGACGCTCGCCGAATCATCCGCTAAATAACCCTATGGCGTGCTGATAACCACTGCGACGCGGCGGTTTTCAGCGCGCCCTTGTGGGGTACTGTTACTCGCAACCGGGTATTTTTGACCTAATCCCCGCGTGGTGAGATTGCTGCGCGGGATATTTGCACCCTTAGCCCAGGCTTCGGCCACCGCATTGGCGCGTTTTAACGACAGCGCTTCGTTGTAGCTTTCTTCCCCGTAGTTATCCGTGTGACCGTCCATTCGCGCGTGGTTCAGCCCGGTTTCCGCCAGGCGAGAGGCCATGGACTGGATCTGTGTTTCACTTTCCGGGCGCAGCCTGGCGTCATTTTTATCAAACAGGATGGTGTCCGATATGCCAAGCGACCAGTCACCGTTCAGTTCGTTAAAACCGTAAGACTTCATCGCCGCAATTTGCTCAGGAGTGAATTTGCCTTCCGGCGGCGACTGACAGCCTGCCAGAATCAGTGAGGCCAGTACTATTGGCGCGAAGTAACGTTTTAACATAGAATTTCCTTTCTAACTTATTGTTTTCGTACGCTGGTTTTTAACCTGGTACATGTTGCGGTCAGCCCTCTCCAGTAATGCTTCCACGGAAGCATTTTCCCACGCCAGAGCAAAGCCAATGCTGAGTGACATCGATGCTTTTTGTCCGTTATGAAGATCAAACGGACGGATAAACTGCTGCGAAAGCGCAGCACAAATGTGTTGAACCTCAAGCTCAGAGTGCACGCCGTACAGCACCATGGCGAATTCGTCACCGCCAAGCCGGTATGCCTGGTGACGTTTGTCGCCAAACTCCATCATCCTGCTGGCGACTTCAATCAGCACGCAGTCTCCTGCCGCGTGTCCCCAGGTGTCGTTAATAAACTTAAAATTATCACCGTCGAGGAAGAGCAGGGCCGAGTTTGTTTTGGCTGAAGGGTCGTTCATTAAGGCTGCAATGCTGTTACGAAATGCCGCACGGTTGGCAAGACCGGTAAGCGGGTCGTGCATGGCGGTACGCAACAGCTGGGCGTTTTTCGCCTGCAGCTTGAGCTGCCACTCTTCCATTTCATCCAGAAGACTGTTGAAGTCCTCGCCAAACTGGTGAAATTCTTCGATACGGCCATCTTTCACCCGGCGGGAGAAGTTGCGGTTCGTGCGTACGTCATGCACGACGTCGGTAATGTTCTGCAGGGCCGTAACCATCCCATGATGCAAAGACTGGGTAATGATGAGCGCGACGACGGCGGCAAAGAGAATGCAGCCGGTCAGAACGGCAAACGACATCCAGATGAAATGGCTGATCAGACTGTCACGCGCGGTAAGGCGAATTTCGCCGATCGTTAAGCCGTTATGCATGATGGGCTGCGCAACCGGTACGGGGAAAAGCCAGCGGCTGACCAGTGCACCCAGCGTGTCGTTGTTATCTTCCGGGTTCCAGGACCAGTAGGCGAACCGCTTTTTATGCGCGTTAATCACCTCGGCCACGGCAAACTGCCCCTGTTTGCCCAGGGCGGCAAGCGTTTCGCTGGCCGCGAGCGAGTCGTTGAAAACCAGCGAGGCTTCCAGGCTGTGGCTCATTGTGGCGCCGGTTAATTCGAGATTCTTTTGCGCGTATTGTTTTAAGGTTACGACGGAGGCAAAACAGAGCAACAGCCATATTAACGTCATGGTGATAATGACGCTTATCATGCTGTTTCGCCTCAATGTTCTTTTAAACGTCGGACGTGATGTTGAAGTGAAATCTTTATCCATGCTGCTTATTCCGTGCCAGCATTAATACATCCGGATTGACTCTTACGCCACTGCGCGTCAATGCATCCAGGTTGACGGAAAACCGTACCTGGCCGCGATCGATCATCAGGCAAAAGGCACTGCCAATTACACATTCCGGATTTTGCTCTGAGATTAATAGCAACGCTCTGCCCTGATATTGACTTATTAATTCAAGTTGTTTTGCCGGTGATTCAGATCCGAAATAAATCGCATCGCACGTCGCGGCCAGGGCTTCCCGATCGTTACGTACAATAACGGGGGTATAAGGTAACTCGTTGTGCCCTTCGTCGCCGCTGAGGGCATGCGTATAGTGAGAAGTGGCGTAGACGCAGAGTTTAGGTTGCCCGGTAAGTGACGGCCATCGCGTATAGCTCACAATGCCTGAGACAATTGAGCGTACCGATTTATCCGTTTCCGTAAGTGCGCCTGCCGTCGTTGGGCCCACCATAAGGAACAGCATTAACACCAGAGTGAGTCGGAATAAAGAGATCAAGAATGAATTTCTCACCAGAATCCGCCACATCGCTCCGGAAATAGACGTCCTTAAGAGTTGTGGGCAGAATATCATTGTTTATCAGATCCGTCATTATGTCAGAAATAGCATGAGGCCAACCTAAGCTAAATCCTACTGTTGTGTATTTTCCGGTGGATAAAAACAGACTTAATTGAGTCTGCTGGAGCGCATACCTTCATCCATTCCTTTTTGCCATGACGCACGCAGTTTTGTCGCGTTTTCGACAGTATCGCAACTGGCAGGGAAAGATTTGCCCGCTACTCCCCAGGCGTGAATAAACCCTTCTTCGCAGACTCTCTTCTGACCATCGGCATAGCCGCGAAGATATTCACTACGATCGACATGCGTGTCGTTAAAACTATCGGCCAGGGCCTGGTTATCTTTAACCGGCAGGCCATTCATGGCGTCTTCTTTACCGGCATCAAACCAGGATGGGCTGGTCCAGTCGGGCTGGAAGGTGTAAGGATTGATCTGACAGCCCGTTAAAAACAGCGACAACAGCGCGAGAGCAATTGAACGCATAGCCATTCTCCTTTTTTCTTCAGCATAGCCTGGCTAAAGAGAATTCGTCTGTAATTTAAACTTTACGTTTTTATCGGCTGATTTTTGCAATAAATTGGCTTGTGTAAACTAATGTGTACGTATTTTGGATTGAAATGTTTACTTTTTATGGTATCGTGGTTTCACCTCTTTGAGGAAAACAACTATCGCAAACGAGCTTTACAGGATCGCCATCATGCAAAAAGACGCGCTGAACAACGTACATATCACTGACGAACAGGTTTTAATTACCCCGGATCAACTGAAAGCAGAATTTCCGCTTAGCGTCGCGCAGGAGGCTCAGATTGAGCACTCTCGCCAGACCATTTCTGACATTATCGCCGGCCGCGATCCGCGCCTGCTGGTGGTATGCGGTCCTTGCTCCATTCACGATCCTGAAACCGCCATTGAGTACGCTCGTCGATTTAAAACATTAGCGGAGGAGGTCAGCGATAGCCTCTATCTGGTGATGCGCGTCTATTTTGAGAAGCCACGTACTACCGTCGGCTGGAAAGGGTTGATTAACGATCCGCACATGGATGGCTCGTTTGATGTGGAAGCAGGTCTGAAGATTGCGCGTCGCCTGCTGGTGGAGCTGGTCAGCATGGGGCTGCCGCTGGCAACCGAAGCGCTGGATCCTAATAGTCCTCAATACCTGGGCGATCTGTTCAGCTGGTCCGCGATTGGCGCGCGTACCACGGAATCGCAAACCCACCGCGAGATGGCGTCGGGCCTGTCGATGCCGGTTGGTTTTAAAAACGGTACCGATGGCAGCCTGGCGACGGCGATCAACGCCATGCGTGCTGCCGCCATGCCGCACCGTTTTGTCGGTATCAACCAGGCGGGCCAGGTATGCCTCCTGCAAACGCAGGGCAACCCCGATGGCCATGTGATCCTGCGCGGCGGGAAAGCCCCGAACTACAGCCCGGCGGACGTGGCGCAGTGTGAAAAAGAGATGGAGCAGGCGGGACTGCGCCCGGCACTGATGGTAGATTGCAGTCATGGTAATTCGAATAAAGATTACCGTCGCCAGCCAGCGGTTGCGGAATCCGTGGTCGCACAGATCAAAGATGGCAATCGTTCGATTATCGGTCTGATGATTGAGAGCAATATTCATGAAGGCAATCAGTCGTCTGAACAACCGCGCAGTGCCATGAAGCACGGCGTCTCCGTGACGGATGCCTGCATCAGCTGGGAGACCACCGATGCGCTGCTGCGTGAGATCCACAAAGATTTGAACGGCCAGCTGGCGACGCGTCTGGCTTAAGAGGTTTAGTTATGGTTGCTGAATTGACCGCACTGCGCGATCAAATTGATGAAGTGGATAAGGCGCTGCTGGATCTGCTGGCGCGCCGTATGGCGCTGGTTGCCGAAGTGGGTGAGGTGAAAAGCAAATACGGCTTGCCGATTTACGTCCCGGAGCGCGAAGCCTCCATGCTGGCCTCCCGTCGCAAAGAGGCGCAGGCGCTGGGCGTTTCGCCGGACCTGATAGAAGATGTTCTGCGTCGCGTGATGCGGGAGTCCTATTCCAGCGAAAACGACAAGGGTTTTAAAACTCTCTGCCCGTCCCTGCGTCCGGTGGTGATTGTCGGTGGTGCAGGGCAGATGGGGCGTCTGTTTGAAAAAATGCTGACGCTGTCTGGCTATCAGGTGCGCATTCTGGAAAAAGAGGACTGGGCGCAGGCACCGGAACTCATGAAAGATGCCGGGATGGTTATCGTCAGCGTGCCGATCCACGTGACGGAGCAGATCATCGAAAAGCTGCCTCCTTTGCCGAAAGATTGCATCCTGGTGGATCTGGCCTCTGTCAAAAATGGTCCGCTACAGGCCATGCTGGCTGCACATACCGGCCCGGTGCTGGGCCTGCACCCAATGTTTGGCCCGGACAGCGGCAGCCTGGCTAAGCAGGTGGTGGTTTACTGCGATGGCCGTCAGCCGGAAGCCTATCAGTGGTTCCTGGAACAGATTCAGGTATGGGGTGCGCGACTGCACCGCATCAGCGCGGTCGAGCACGATCAGAACATGGCGTTCATTCAGGCGCTGCGCCACTTTGCGACGTTTGCCTACGGCCTGCATCTGGCGGAAGAGAACGTGCAGCTTGAACAACTGCTGGCACTCTCTTCACCGATCTATCGTCTGGAGCTGGCGATGGTCGGCCGCCTGTTCGCGCAGGATCCGCAGCTTTACGCGGACATTATTATGTCCTCCGAGAACAACCTGGCGCTGATCAAGCGCTACTATCAGCGCTTTGGGGAAGCCATTACGCTGCTGGAGCACGGAGACAAGCAGGCGTTTATCGACAGCTTCCGCAAGGTCGAGCACTGGTTTGGCGATTACGCGCAGCGTTTCCAGAGTGAGAGCCGGACGCTGTTGCGCCAGGCAAATGACAGTCGCCAGTAATGCGATGATGTATATACTGAAAGCCAGCATTGCTGGCTTTTTTCATTTTGGGGAACTGTCATGGCCGAACCGCAGCTGCTGTTGAATTACACCGGGCATTTGCCTGAATGCCCGACGTGGAGCGCCGACGAGCACGCGCTCTACTGGGCCGATATTCTGGAAGGAGAGATCCACCGCTACCATCTGCCGACGGCGGAACACACCGTGCTTTCTTTCCACGAGGAGGTGGGCTGTTTCGCGCTGCGCGAGCGCGGCGGGTTTATCGTCGCCATGCGCAATGGCATCTGGCTTGCCGATAAGCATGGCCTTCTGCAGCGCAAGGTGTGCGACAACCCCTCTAACCCGCAGCTGGCGCGTTTTAACGATGGGGGTACCGACCATCAGGGCCGGTTCTATGCGGGCACGTTCTGGGGGCCGGGAGATTACAACGGCGCCCTGCTGATGCGCATCGACAACGACCTGACGCCGAAGGTGATCCAGTGCGATATTCACGGGCACAACGGCTTAGCGTTTAGCCCGGATAAGCAGTGGATGTTTACCTCAGACACGCCAAACGGTGTGATTTACCGTACGCCGCTTGATGAGCAGGGCGAACCCGGCAGGCGCGAGGTGTTTCGTCAGTTTAAAGAGGGCGAAGGGATACCAGACGGCGCGGCGATGGACGTGGATGGCTGCTACTGGAGCGCGCTGTTTGACGGCTGGCGCATCGCGCGTTTTTCACCGCAAGGGGAGCAACTGGAAGAATACCGCATGCCGGTACGTTGCCCGACGATGGTTTGCTTTGGCGGCGATGATATGAAAACGCTGTTTATTACCACCACGCGGGAAAATATGGATGCGGAGGAGGTGGCGAAATATCCGCTCTCCGGCGCCATCTTCACCCTGCCGGTTAACGTGGCAGGGATGAAGAAAAGCCGTTTTATCGAACGTTAGATCGGATCGACCGGCACCACGTTTTCGCTCGGATAGCAGCCCAGCACTTTCATGGAACGCGTGATCTCGCCCAGCTCGCGCAGGGCTTTCTGCATGGAAGCAGATTCCAGGTTGGCCTGGATATCGAGGTAGAACATTTCTTCCCACGGGTTACCGTGGATTGGGCGCGATTCCAGCCGGGTCATGATCAGGTTGTGATTACGCAGTACCAGCAGGGCTTCAACCAGCGCACCGGCCTGTTGGCCGGTGGCCATCAGCAGCGTGGTTTTGGCCGGTACCTGGTCAGACACATTGATTGCCTTGCGGGCCAGCACCACGAAGCGGGTAATGTTTTGCGTCTGGTTTGCCAGGTTGCGTTCCAGCACCTGTAAACCATACAGCGCGCCGCCCGCTTCGCTGCCGAGCGCCGCGACGGTGGGAGAGTTCGCCTGGGCGACTTTTTCCATCGCCGCCGAGGTGCTTTCGGTGTACTCAATTTTCCAGTTCGGATAGCGGTTCAGGAACTGGCTGCACTGCTGGAACGGCTGCGGGTGGCTGTAGACGGTTTCGATCGTGTTCAGGTCCGTTGAACCGGAGACCAGCACGCAGTGATCGATAGGGATCGTCAGCTCGCCGACCAGCGACAGGCTGGTGTGCTGCAGCAAGTCGTAGACGTCGTTGATGGCGCCGGAGCTGGTGTTTTCAATCGGCACCACGGCGTAATCCGCCTGGCCGGTTTCGACCTGGTTAAAAATGTCGGCAAACTTCGCACAGCCGCTCTCAATAAACTCTTCGAAATGGCGTGCGGCATACTGACGTGCGGCCAGGTGAGAATAAGAGCCCTTGGGCCCGAGG
The DNA here is from genome assembly GCF_026420145.1 of Enterobacter pseudoroggenkampii. Lineage (NCBI taxonomy): Bacteria > Pseudomonadati > Pseudomonadota > Gammaproteobacteria > Enterobacterales > Enterobacteriaceae > Enterobacter > Enterobacter pseudoroggenkampii. The sequence continues at coordinate 7,183 of NZ_JAPMLV010000004.1, read as the reverse complement.
AAGGCGATACGCGCAGAATGCGGATTGGTTTTATTGAGATGCTGCTGGAGTAGCGCTTGCTGGGTGAGAACGGAATCTTCGATGATGAGCTGGAACAACCGGGTAATGTAGTGGGCATCGAGGTGATGCGCTTTGCCGAGCTGAATGAGACGTTCCAGCAGATCCCGCTCGCGGTCGATATCACGGACCGGACGATGGGAGTCCAGCTTGGCTTTGCCCACTTCAACGGCAAGGGCGCGGCGTTCGGCCAGCAGCGCCAGCAGTTTCTCATCCAGCGCGCTGATTTTTACGCGCAGATCCAGTAACGGGTTTTCCGGTGTCATAGTGTTGCCTGTCTCATTTTATCGTTATCAATAAAAAAGGCCCCCCGGTGTGGGAGGCCTTGTTGTTCGTCTTCGCATTCTTTATCACACGACGAAACGCCTCCCGTTCAGGGGAAGGTAAAAAAGAATGCGAAGAAGAACGGCGTAAGTTTCATAAAGTCATCCTGTGAGTGATACCGTTAAAGTACCCGTACTGTTTTCACCCTGTCAATAAAAAACAAAAAACGCGCCCGAAGGCGCGTTGGCGGTACACTCAATTTAAAGGATTACTCTTCTTCAACTTCTTCCGCGAAGCTGGCGTCTTTCACCGATGTTGCGGCGCGACGGGCTTCACCTTTGTGTTGCACTTTATTGAGCTGCCGTTCCAGCTTGTTGATCAAATCGTTAATAGCGGTGTACATATCCTCGTGTTTTGCGCTGGCGACCAGATGGCCGTTTGGAGTATTGATAGTTGCGTCAGCGATGAAACCCTGCGGCTCCTTGGACAGGATGATATGTGGATTAATCAAATGTGTTTGCCATTTATCCAGTTTGGCGAGACGGTCTGCGACGTGCTGGCGAATTGCCGGAGTAATTTCCATTTGTTTACTGGTAATGTTCATTGTCATAAATTTTACCTCTTGTCTTTCCGTCTTGGTGATTCCAGCATACCCGACCTAATGTCAAAATGTGTGATTTAGATCACGTTATTTTGTCGGTTTTTGTCAGGGAATCTTTTTTGTGAGGCAGGGCAGGAAGAGGTGAGATTTACCTTGTAGAAGGCATAAATTGGGGCCATAGTTGACAGGATGTGTTGAGGCTAGCGCGCTTCAGCGACGCTCAGAAACGAATAAAAAAACGGCAGCCCGAAGGCTGCCGTTTTGCATTGAGGCAAAATCAGGTGTTGCTGCTGTTCGCGGCGATGATTTTCGCCACTTTTTCAGCCTGAGCGGTCATCTGCATCTGACGGTAAGCATTTTCCATCAGCTTCAGGCCGTCACGCGTTGCCTGAGTATCCGGGTAATCACGCAGCATACCTTCTACGCGGTTAACCACGGCAACCCATGCGCCACGGCGGGTATAGTATTCCGCCACGGAGTATTCATATTTCGCCAGACGATCTTTCAGGAACACCAGACGCTTGGTGGCGTCGGTCACGTACTGACTGTTCGGATAGCCGCGCACCAGTTTGGAGAAGTCATTGAAGGCATCACGCGCATGCTGTGGGTCACGGTCGGAACGATCCACGCCGAAGAAGCCCTGCAGCGCACTGTCGTCCAGCGCCATGTTGGTAAGACCGCGCATGTACATCACGTAGTCGATGTTAGGATGAGTCGGGTTCAGACGCATGAAACGATCGATGGTTGCCTGAGCCAGCGGCAGATCGGCATTTTTATAGTATGCGTAGATGAGATCTAACTGTACCTGCTGCGAATACGGACCAAATGGATAGCGATTATCCAACGCTTCCAGTTGCGTTATCGCCTGTTTCCAGTTACCGTCCTGCAACTTTTGTTGTGCAGTCGCATAGATTTCATTCGGCGGATTGTCAGGGACCTGTTCATTTGAACCGGAGCAGCCCACCAAAGCCAGGCTCAACGTGGCCGCTGCCACCAGATATTTCATGCGCGTCATGACGTTTTGACTTTCCTCAAATGTTTGTCCGGGAGAAACTCTGTTCCTGCTCCCGATTAAGACCAGCTACAATAGCACACTATATTAAACGGCAAAGCCGTAAAACCCAACGTTAAACGAAGAAGCAGTTTATGGCACAACGAGTAGAACTCACCGCAACAGTCTCCGAAAATCAGCTCGGTCAACGCTTAGATCAGGCTTTGGCCGAATTGTTCCCTGATTATTCGCGTTCACGCATAAAAGAATGGATCCTTGACCAGCGCGTGCTGGTAAACGGCAAGATCTGGGACAAACCAAAAGAGAAAGTGTTAGGTGGGGAAGCTGTCGCCATCAATGCTGAAATCGAAGAGGAAATCCGCTTCGAGCCGCAGGATATCCCACTGGACATCGTCTATGAAGATGATGACATTCTGGTGATCAACAAGCCGCGAGACCTGGTTGTTCATCCGGGCGCGGGGAACCCTGACGGTACGGTACTTAACGCACTTCTCCATTACTATCCACCGATTGCGGATGTCCCGCGCGCGGGCATCGTGCACCGTCTGGATAAAGACACCACGGGTTTGATGGTGGTGGCGAAGACCGTTCCTGCTCAGACACGTCTGGTGGAGTCGCTGCAGCTGCGCGAAATCACCCGTGAGTATGAAGCGGTAGCCATTGGGCATATGACCTCTGGCGGAACGGTGGAGGAGCCTATCAGCCGTCACCCAACCAAGCGTACCCATATGTCGGTGCATCCGATGGGTAAACCGGCGGTGACGCACTATCGCATTATGGAACACTTCCGTATTCATACGCGCCTGCGTCTGCGTCTGGAAACCGGGCGTACTCACCAGATCCGCGTGCATATGGCTCACATTACCCATCCGCTGGTGGGCGATCAGGTCTACGGTGGCCGTCCGCGTCCGCCTAAAGGCGCATCGGATGAGTTCATCAGCGTATTGCGTAAATTCGATCGTCAGGCGCTGCACGCGACCATGCTGCGTCTTTACCATCCTATCACCGGCATTCAGATGGAGTGGCATGCGCCTATCCCTCAGGATATGGTGGATCTTATTGACGCCATGCGTGCTGATTTCGAAGAACATAAGGATCAAGTGGACTGGTTATGACCAAACTGATTGTCCCGGAGTGGCCATTGCCTGCTGGCGTGGCTGCCTGCAGTTCAACCCGCACTGGCGGTGTTAGCCAGGGCGCGTGGGAGTCATTGAACCTCGGTGTGCACTGTGGTGACAACCTGGAACACGTGGAAGAGAACCGCAGGCGTCTGTTTGCTGCGGGGAACTTGCCGTCGAAGCCGGTCTGGCTGGAACAGGTTCACGGCAAGGCGGTGCTGAAGTTGACGGGAGAACCCTATGCTTCTAAACGCGCTGATGCCTCTTACAGCAATACTCCGGGAACCGTTTGTGCCGTAATGACCGCCGATTGTCTGCCAGTGCTGTTCTGCAACCGTGCAGGTACCGAGGTGGCTGCAGCACACGCGGGCTGGCGTGGACTGTGTGAAGGCGTGCTGGAAGAAACCGTCGCCTGTTTTAAGGATGAGCCCGCCAATATTATGGCCTGGCTTGGCCCGGCCATTGGTCCTCGCGCTTTTGAAGTGGGCCCAGAGGTCCGCGACGCCTTTATGGATAAAGATCCGCAAGCGGTGGACGCCTTCCTGCCTTCTGGAGATAAATATCTGGCCGATATTTACCAGCTTGCGCGTCAGCGTTTGAATAACGTGGGCGTAACGCAGATCTCCGGCGGCGATCGCTGCACATTCACCGAAAAGGGTGATTTTTTCTCTTATCGCCGCGACAAGACCACTGGTCGTATGGCAAGTTTTATTTGGCTGATATAACCTAAAGAATCAAGACGATCCGGTACGTGCCGTTTTCTTTTCACATAATTCAGGTCATTAACCTTGAATAATTGAGGGATGACCTCATTTAATCTCCAGTAGCAAATTTGACCTGTTATGGGAGGAGTTATGCGTCTGGATCGTCTTACTAATAAATTCCAGCTTGCTCTCGCCGATGCCCAGTCCCTCGCACTGGGGCACGACAACCAATTTATCGAACCTCTTCATTTAATGAGCGCCTTGCTGAATCAGGAAGGGGGATCGGTACGTCCTTTATTAACGTCCGCTGGCATTAATGCTGGCCAGTTACGCACCGCTATCGATCAGGCGCTGAGCCGTTTGCCGCAGGTCGAAGGGACCGGCGGCGACGTTCAGCCGTCGCAGGATCTGGTGCGCGTGCTGAACCTTTGCGACAAGCTGGCGCAAAAACGTGGGGACAACTTTATTTCGTCAGAGCTATTTGTTCTGGCGGCGCTTGAATCACGCGGTACCTTGACCGACCTGCTGAAATCTGCCGGTGCGACCACCGCCAATGTGACTCAGGCGATTGAGAAAATGCGCGGAGGTGAAAGCGTGAACGATCAGGGAGCCGAAGACCAACGTCAGGCTTTGAAGAAATTTACGGTCGATCTGACCGAGCGTGCTGAACAGGGCAAACTTGACCCGGTTATCGGCCGTGATGAAGAAATCCGCCGTACCATTCAGGTACTGCAGCGTCGTACCAAGAACAACCCGGTGCTGATTGGTGAACCGGGTGTCGGTAAAACCGCCATTGTTGAAGGGCTGGCGCAGCGTATTGTGAACGGTGAAGTGCCGGAAGGCCTGAAGGGCCGCCGCGTGCTGGCGCTGGACATGGGCGCGCTGGTGGCCGGTGCGAAATACCGCGGCGAGTTCGAAGAGCGTCTGAAAGGCGTGCTTAACGACCTGGCGAAGCAGGAAGGCAACGTTATCCTGTTTATCGATGAACTGCACACCATGGTTGGCGCGGGTAAGGCAGACGGCGCGATGGATGCCGGGAACATGCTGAAACCTGCGCTGGCGCGCGGTGAGCTTCACTGCGTCGGCGCTACTACGCTGGATGAGTACCGTCAGTACATTGAGAAAGATGCTGCGCTGGAACGTCGTTTCCAGAAAGTGTTTGTTGCTGAACCAAGCGTTGAAGATACCATCGCGATCCTGCGTGGTCTGAAAGAGCGCTATGAACTGCACCACCACGTGCAGATCACTGACCCGGCCATCGTTGCGGCAGCGACGCTTTCTCATCGTTATATCGCTGACCGTCAGCTGCCGGATAAAGCGATCGACCTGATTGATGAGGCGGCGTCGAGCATTCGTATGCAGATTGACTCGAAACCGGAAGAGTTGGACCGGCTTGACCGACGCATCATTCAGCTCAAGCTGGAACAGCAGGCGCTGAAGAAAGAGTCTGATGAAGCCAGTAAGAAACGCCTCGATATGCTCAATGAAGAACTGGACGATAAAGAGCGCCAGTATTCTGAGCTGGAAGAAGAGTGGAAAGCCGAGAAAGCATCCCTTTCCGGTACGCAGACCATTAAAGCTGAACTTGAACAGGCAAAAATTGCCATTGAGCAGGCTCGCCGTGTCGGCGATTTGGCGCGGATGTCTGAACTGCAGTACGGCAAAATTCCTGAGCTGGAAAAACAGCTTGAGATAGCGACGCAGTCAGAAGGGAAAACGATGCGTCTGTTACGTAATAAGGTGACGGATGCAGAAATCGCGGAAGTGCTTGCTCGCTGGACCGGTATTCCGGTGGCGCGCATGCTGGAAGGCGAGCGTGAAAAACTGCTGCGCATGGAGAACGATCTCCACAATCGTGTGATTGGTCAGAACGAAGCGGTTGAAGCGGTATCGAACGCTATTCGCCGTAGCCGTGCGGGGCTTTCCGATCCTAATCGTCCAATCGGTTCGTTCCTGTTCCTGGGGCCAACCGGTGTCGGTAAAACCGAGCTGTGTAAAGCGCTGGCTAACTTTATGTTCGACAGCGACGACGCGATGGTGCGTATCGACATGTCCGAGTTTATGGAGAAACACTCCGTCTCACGTCTGGTCGGTGCGCCTCCGGGATATGTCGGTTATGAAGAAGGCGGTTACCTGACGGAAGCGGTGCGTCGTCGTCCTTATTCCGTCATCCTGCTGGATGAGGTGGAAAAAGCGCATCCGGATGTGTTCAACATCCTGCTTCAGGTGCTGGACGATGGTCGTCTGACCGACGGGCAGGGGAGAACGGTCGACTTCCGTAATACGGTTGTCATTATGACCTCGAACCTGGGTTCCGATTTGATTCAGGAACGTTTCGGTGAACTGGACTACAGCCATATGAAGGATTTGGTGCTGGGTGTAGTAAGCCATAACTTCCGTCCGGAGTTCATCAACCGTATTGATGAAGTGGTGGTATTCCATCCTCTGGGTGAGAAACACATTGCGTCGATTGCGCAGATCCAGCTGCAGCGTCTGTACAAACGTCTGGAAGAGCGTGGATATGAAATTCACATCTCCGACGATGCGCTGAAGCTGCTGAGTAAGAATGGTTACGATCCGGTGTACGGTGCGCGTCCATTGAAACGCGCTATCCAGCAGCAGATCGAAAACCCGCTGGCGCAGCAGATCCTCTCCGGGGAGCTGGTTCCAGGCAAAGTTATCCGTCTGGAAGCCAACGACGATCGCATCGTGGCAGTGCAGTAAGTCACAAAACGCAAAAACGAGCCGCTTGCGGCTCGTTTTTGTTTAAAAACCAGGCGAAAATTGAGGTCTGGAGTCGGTTTTGCCTGGAAAGTGAGCGGTCAGTAAATAAATTTCACTTTATCCTTGCAGGTTCAGAATTACTCCCTATAATGCGCCTCCACTGACACGGAACAACGGCACACACGCCGCCGGGTCAGCAGAGAAAAGCGAAAATAAACGCTTGACTCTGAAGCGGGAAAGCGTAATATGCACACCCCGCGCCGCAGCGAAAACGAAGCGGCACTGCTCTTTAACAATTTATCAGACAATCTGTGTGGGCACTCAAAGTGACATGGATTCTTAACGTCCTCGGACGAAAAATGAATACCAAGTCTCTGAGTGAACATACGTAATTCATTACGAAGTTTAATTCACGAGCATCAAACTTAAATTGAAGAGTTTGATCATGGCTCAGATTGAACGCTGGCGGCAGGCCTAACACATGCAAGTCGAGCGGTAGCACAGGGAGCTTGCTCCTGGGTGACGAGCGGCGGACGGGTGAGTAATGTCTGGGAAACTGCCTGATGGAGGGGGATAACTACTGGAAACGGTAGCTAATACCGCATAATGTCGCAAGACCAAAGAGGGGGACCTTCGGGCCTCTTGCCATCAGATGTGCCCAGATGGGATTAGCTAGTAGGTGGGGTAACGGCTCACCTAGGCG